>CAZJYC010000104.1:0-7007 GCA_964550165.1 uncultured Eubacteriales bacterium | reverse complement strand
CGCCGGGACTAATACCCAAACGGGTTCAAGTCTCACTCCGATCGTGCATATTTATAACAAAAGATGAGGAACTAGGTCAAATATATACCTCTGTTTGAATTGTCGGTTCAAATCTCTCCGGCCCCACATTTTTGAGCAACTTTAGAACAAGCGCTTTGCCAAAAATAGACAAGAACCTTGCTTTTTGACTTGTTAGGTTCTGAGTTGAGGAAACGTTTTGATTTGTGGTTTAAACCTTACAAAGTTTTTTATTCCAATAGGGTTCTATATAATTTCATGCCCATCAAGTCCGATGACGAAAAAGAAGAGTTCGAGAAGAGAATAAGCTCATTGTCACCAAAAGCAAAGGCATTGTGGGACTTAATACCTGAAGATGGTCGTTCGGTTACAAACCAATCGCTGAGGTATAGATTGCGCCCTAAAGGTATCTCATATGAGGCGTATTACAAATATAGAGAAGAATTGGACAAGAAAAAACTGATACTTTTTGGCAGAGGACGAGGAGGAACTGTTAGAAGAAATCTTGGTGAGCAGCTTGAAGAAGCCGAAACAAAACAAAGAAGGACTCGTCCTAGGGAAGATGATACACTTTATAAAGAGGTCAAACAATGGCTTGAGAATGATGAGAATAAGAAAATAGATCAAGAGGAGCGGAAAGCAAAGGTTTTTGCTGCAATTACTGCAAGTCCCAGTGGGTATAAGCACCGTAGCGGGCGTTGGTCGCGACCAGATGTCATTTTGGTAGAGTTCAATTCATATGCTCATCTACCACGAAAGACAGACATGACGGTCAAATCATACGAGATCAAGAAATATGACGAAAATGCAGTCACTGATCCTGCCAATGTTTTCGAGACAGCATCCCATCAAAAAGGAGCTCATTATTCTTACCTCGTCATAGCTCTACTTGGAAGCAGTGCAAGCGAAATTCAAGGGGACACAGAAGGACCACCGGAAGATCTTCTTCCAATACTCGAACGCTTCGGTGTTGGTTTTGCGTGGTTCTATAAGACTGGGAAAGGTGACTACGATATGAACATAGTACTTGAAGCAGAACGACAAAATCCTGATCCTGCCGATGAGAATGAAATGGTCGAGATCTTTTACAACAAACTAACTTATGCAGAAAGGAATAACTTTGAGAAATGGACACAAGGTTAAGGATGGATTAATCCTAGTTACTTTTCATTCGACCTAGGCTGAATTGTAAAACTTAAACGTAAATTTAATCCTATCCAGCCCCACCAAAAGCCCATTTTGACGAAATAGGCACATTCCTAAGTGACTATAGCATTATAGCCGGAAAAGTGGCTTGTTCATTTCCAATCTCCGACCAGTATGAATGGCGCCCAATAATATGGGTGGGAATATTCTTTCTTGTCCATTATTTTCTTCTGTGCCTCCTGTAATGCAGTCGCTTTGTCAATACCATTTTTCAAAAGCTTATAGAATTCGAGCATCAATTCTTGTGTGGAACGAGCATCAACAGACCATAAGCTAACTATTACTGAAGGCGCGCCAGCATAGATAAGAGCTCGAGTGAGACCGATCAATTCGTCTCCCGGTCTTCTTTGGTTAAGCCCTGTCTGACAGGCACTTAAAGTCACCAATTCAGAATTTAGTTTCATACCGAATATTTCTCTAGCTGAAAGAATCTCGTGAGCATGCAACTCGACACCGGAAGACAAAGGGTCTACATCATCAAAATATCCATGGCATGAGAAATGAATGATATCTTTGTCAATGCAGTTCTTGAACACTTTTTCTTTGGTTGCCAAGTAGCCATTGGAAGGCTTCGAGCCGAAAAGCCCAGCCACTTTTTCTGATTCTTCTTCAAATACCACTCCAAAGGATACACAACTTTGTAGCTTGCCACTCCCTTTGTTTTGAAAGAATTTTATCAACGATGCGCTTGGAGAGTAAGCAACTGGATGCTGTCTTATTAGGGGCTCACTTCTCAGTTCAAGCGCGTGCACAGGAAGGTAATGAAGCAAGCTATGAGGCACGAAATAGATCAAGTCGCCTTCGGTCAGATATTTTGATATCGGTTCGATAAGGTAATCGCTTAAGCCAAGCCAAGTATCGCCAACATTCTTATTGATGGGATAGTCGACAACCTCTCTCCAACAGTTCTCCAGATATAGGCCAAGTTTCTCCTCTGATGCTGGAATGGGCACTACATGTAGCTTTTTGTCTCTTGATGATAGTACGAAAATGAATGCCTTATCTCTGGTTATGTAATATTCTATCAGGACCACATCTTTTCGCTGGGAAGAAAGCGTTTGTTGTATCTTGTTTAGCGAAAGTGGTTTTCCTCTGCGTGTATACACATATTCGGGGTCGTATTGCTCTATCTTGCTGTATACATGGTCTAGATTTTCAAAGATCTTCTCTATTTCTCCGGGTTCCACTGAGACCCTAGTTCGTTTCAAGTGGCTTATCTGAATCTCGCGCAACCTGGATAGGTTTGCATCTTCGTCATCAAGCAACGATTTCAATCTACTTGTTATTTGAGAAATTGGTTTGATCTCCGTGGTTGCGAGTAGATCAAGGAACGCCCTTGATTTGCTTCTTTCAACATATTCAAACGCTTCTTTACTTTTTCCTAGTTTCAAACAGAGAGGAATCATGTATTGGTATGCATCAGAAGCGAGAGCATAGAAGCCGATTTTGTGTTCTTCCTCAACAAGCCTGCTACTAATGATTTCTGATAATTCTGTGGAGTTCTTGAAGTAATCATAAGCAAGTCTAGGCTCGCATTCATAATGGATCCGACCAAGGTTCAGACTGATTATTCTCTGTGAATCCATGTCGCCCGTTTCTCTATTTATCAGCAGCGACTTTTCACAGTATTCAATTGCCTTCTTGGAATCGCCCAAGTTGAGATAGACCGCAGCGAGATTCGCATAGCATTTTGATTCCCCGGCCTTGTCACCGATTTCCCTCAAAATCTTCAGCGACTTCTGATGATAATCGATCGCCCTGTCAAAATCCCTTAATCCATTGAAGGCTAAACCAAGATTTCCATAACATGCTGCTTCATCAGCTCTGTCCCCAATCTCCAACGCTATTTTCAGTGCTCTTTCATGGTATTCGATAGCTTTTCTGAATTTCTTCAATCCATAATAGGCGACACCAAGATTTGTAAGGCATTTTATTTCGCCGGCTTTTTCTCCGATTCTCCTTTTTGCTTTCAATCCTTTCCTGTAGTTTTCTATCGCTTTTTCACGATCTCCTAAATTACGATAGACAACACCAAGATCAATGTAGCACGCTGACGCGCCAGCCTTGTCACCGATTTCTCTGTACATTCTCAGTGCTTTTTCGTGGTATTCGATTGCCCTCCTGAAATCTCCCAAGCTACAATAGGCGATGCCGAGGTTCGTATAGCATTTTGATTCGTTGGCCTTGTCTCCAATGTCTTTTGCTATTTCTAGTGCTTTTTCATGATTTTCGATTGCCCTCTTGAAATTTCCTATAGTATCAAAAGCCAACCCGAGATTTGCATAGCATGCCGATTCGCTAGCCCTATCTCTAATCTCCTTGTTTATTTTCAATGCTTTCTGATGGTTTTCAATAGCTCTTCCAAGATCCCCTAAATCTCGATAAGCGATGCCGAGGTTCGTGTAGCATCTTGACTCACCATCTCTGTTTCCAATATCCCTGTTAATCTTCAGCGATTTCTCGTGGTATTCAATTGCTCTCTTAGGATCACCCAAGCAATCATAAGCAATCCCGAGGTTTGTGTAGCATTTTGATTCACCGGCTTTGTTTCCAATCTCCCTTGATATCTTTAGCGACTTCTCATGATATTCAATCGCTTTCTTATGGTCTCCTAAATCATCAAAGACAATGCCCAGATTTCCCAAGCATGTCGCCTCGCCGGCTTTGTCTTCAAGCTCTTTATCTATTCTTAGTGATTTCTTGTAGTATTCGATCGCTTTCGCAAAGTTTCCGAGACTGCGATGAGCGATGCCAAGGCTCGTATAACAGGCTGATTCACCAACCCTGTCTCCAATCTCCTTGTCTATCGCCAATGCCTTCTCATGATACTCTATTGCTTTCCTAGGCTTTCCTAGATAGTCACAAACGATGCCGAGGTTTGTGTAGCATTTTGATTCGTTGATTTTGTCTCCAATCTCCTTCGCTATTACCAGTGCTTTTTTATAGTATCTGATTGCTCGGTCGAATTCTCCCAAGCCGTCAAAAGCAAGGCCTATGCTTCCATAGCATTTTGATTGTGCTATTCTGTTGTTGTCTTTTATGAAGCATTCCAAGGCATGTTTCCAAGTAATCAAAGCCAACGCATAGTGGAAATGCTCATACAAGGTTCTCCCCGCCTGTATAAAGAAGTCACCTTTCTCACTCGACAGGAAGTCGGACATTTTCTCCAACTTATGAATGAATTTATCTGAGCGTTTGTAATCTTCAGCTAGTCGCAGAATCCCCTGTTCTCTTTCGTTCATTTTGCTATCATTTGAGATTGTGCTCTGCATCAGCTATATCCTTTTCTTGCGGCACTGCAATTCTAAAATTTAAACTTACGTTTAAACCTATCCGGCCCCGCACCAAAGCTTAATTTGTCAAAATAAGCGATTCTAGAGCCCCCAATGCGAAAATAATCTTGACAGTGGCATGCTTTAGGGCAACTTTTCTACGAAGGATTTTGGCGTACAGAGGAATCCTTCGAACATTCATAGGTAATTCTAATATATACCCTAATCATGATTTGTAGAAATTCAGGAGGGTGGCGAACTCTTGGCAGACGAACAAGAAATCCAGAACCTACTCAGTCAGAGAAAGGCCACTGAGGTATTAAGAATCATAGTTCAGGGCTTTAGAGAAAGATTCGAAAATAAGGGCAAAAAGGTTATTGCTGTTTTGGGGGCTTTTGACGCATGGCCTTATATTGATTATGTTAGCAGGTTACTCGCAAGAAATGGACATGGTGCAGTAACGAGCATTCGGATCTACTTGAAAAATGAGAGAGGCAGGATCGATATCCAGAGCAGACCTAAAGAATTCAGATCGATTTCCATGCGGGACTCATTGAAGCTAATGATTGAAGAAGAAGCTCACCAAGCGTTGATTCTCTACTCCGTTCCCGGAGCTCATTATATCGAGACAGATTGGTGTTACGAACGATTGAAGAAAGACAAGGATTTTTCAGCGATTGGTATTGCTTTTGTTAGAAACGTGAATAAGGACGACAGTGACGAGGAAAAAAATGGCAAATGTAGTCTACTTTCTCCTGTAGCGGGTTTTCATAGTGCTTTTTGCGACGCGAAACCAGTGAGAACAGCATGGGACTGTATGAAACAAAGGAGTTTCTGTCCTTTTATAGAGCAACAGGTTGCCAAAAACGTAATAGAATATTTCTTTCTAAGCCCAAGAATGAGACTTTACGCCTTGGACAGACTTGATGTTCTGCCACGATTGTTAAATCAGATTACATAGAGTTGATTATCAAAGATTTCGTGTGCTGGTCAGATCATCCTTCAATTTTCTCACTATTTTCACACCATTCTCAGTAAGGCGGTATTGAGAGTAAGTTCCTCCTTCTCTAACCAGCGGATTCTCTACGAGTCCAGCCTCTTGAAGTATCCTCAAATGATGAGTCAAAGATGGAGCGTTCATGTCGAGAGTTCTTCTAAGATTTGTGAAAGAAACCATCCAATCTTCAGACTGGGGATTATGATAGAGCGCAAACAAAATCTGTATCCTTTTAACATTTGAGAGTACAGCATATAACCTAACATGCTCGCTCAAAGGTAAATCCTTGAGTTCAATTGTTGCCATCGTGCTCACCATCACAATAGATGCTGCGCATCCTTCAATATATTTGTTCGATATGGTAGTTTACTTTATTATACTACAGTACACTTCTTTACTCTAGTGTACTTAAGTACACGCAGTTAGACTTGAGTTCCATCTTATAGGCTCATGCTTATCCGAAAAGATGAAAAGTCAATTGCACATGTAATGTACTTACCTTCCTTAATAAGCGAAGTAGTGCAATGATATAGAAAATGGTTTACGACGAGTTCCCCAGTTCTCATTGATCTGGGGCATTATGAGAGCATCGAGAGATCCGCTTGTCGCTGGTATTTGCTTTTTTTCCGAAATTAGATTATAAAGCAAAACTTTAAAAAAGTAAAGAATTGAAAGACTATATCATGAGCAACAGAACTGAAAAGATCTCTTCCATTATAGGAAGGAAAGGAGCTTTTGATGTTCTAAGTTTCTTATTTGATGTTTGGTTTGAATGGAAGAAAGGCAAGAGAGACTCCAATGCTACAACTTTCAGCAACATCATGAGAAATTTGAGAAATCTACACCTGAGCACAAGGACGCTCAGTTTAGCACTAATATCTCTTCGTGATTCAGGTCTTATAGAGAGGGAGGGAAAGAGGTACTCGTTGAGCGATTTAGGACTGTACATTTGTCCTTTGTTAGAACCTCTCCAAATGGCATCAACGACGAGAAGAGTTTCAATATGGTTCAGCGATAAAGATGATCCAAGATCTTGGATTCGCGAAGTCGTGAGTTTGATTGTAGGGACGAGCGAGGAACTACTCATAACGACACGATGGTTAAGCAGTTTCCAGAGGCAAGAATTCCACGAGGTTTTGTCATCGGCCTTCAATCAAGCAACCCAAAGAAATGTCGCCATAAGAGTAATTGCAGACCCGCAAATCTCGAAAAAGGTTCTAGACGTTCTAAGACTTGAATTCAAGGTCGAAACAAGGTTCTTGCCAAAGGAAATTCTGGAGAACCCACCTAAGATGCTA
Organism: uncultured Eubacteriales bacterium; assembly: GCA_964550165.1. Classification (GTDB taxonomy): domain Bacteria; phylum Acidobacteriota; class Aminicenantia; order Aminicenantales; family Aminicenantaceae; genus CAZJYC01. Next base: position 216 of record CAZJYC010000104.1, on the reverse strand, counting down.
AAGCCTATTTTTCTGGACGATTTCGCTCACGTTATGATAGCCGACAGAACCCATTGGTTGTACATTTTACCTCATGCCAAAGAAGGGATTCACGTAGGTAGACGTTCTCTAAATGACCCAGTTATTGCGAAATACTTAGCCGATATCTTCGAAAGCTTCTGGTCTCTTTCAATGAACATATAACTGTAAGATTTAAACGTAAGTCTAAACCGCCGG
>CAZJYC010000103.1:0-7197 GCA_964550165.1 uncultured Eubacteriales bacterium | reverse complement strand
CCCAGCGAGCCAAAAGCGGCTCGGTTCAAGGCTTCGCTCACAGAAAAAGGGGACTGTCCCCTTTTATACAAAATGAAAGAGAGCGTTCGGGATAAATCAAAGAAGGAGCGGCTTCAGCGGACGATTTGAGAGACAAAAACAGGGTCGAGATTGAATTGATCAACAAGATGAAAATTTTCTTTGAGCACTTTCAGGGTTTCCTCAGTCGGGTGGCAGATGCCCACAGCTTCTCCGTTTTTCTGGGCCAAGCGGAAGAGCTCCATCAATTTTCTTTTTATATAGTTTTCGTCATGCTCGCTATCCAGAAAGACGTGACGGTAAGCTGAGGGGACTCCAAACGTCCGGGCCACTTTATACCCAATGGATCGGCTGGTTGTGCGGCTGTCCACGAAGAAAAGATTTCTTTGTTTCAGGAATTCAAGAATGATGCGCATGATGCTCTCGTCGGCTGTAATCTTTGAGCCCATGTGATTGTTCACGCCTGTCGCGAAAGGGACTTGCTCGAATTGCGCATCCATCATCTGTTTGATTTCACGCTCGCTCATTCCTGAATGGATGAGTCCTTCAATGTCATTGTGCTCCTGGCGGCTGATGGATTCGAGCGGGAGATGAAGCATCACCTCCAGCTCGTGCTCATGGGCAATTCTGGCTGTTTCTTGGGCCAGCGGGCTGAAGGGGATAATGGAAATCGTTAGAGGCTTTTTGATGGAGCAGATGTCGTTGATCGCTTTTAAGCTGTAACCCATATCGTCGACGATGATCGCCACTTTGTTTTTAAATTTTCTGACATAGCGGATGACCTCTTTCACTTTTTCTTTTTGGCAAGAGAAGAGGAGAATCATCCTTTCGTCTCTTTTGCTCTCCACCTTCCAAAGATAATAGTCCTTTTCTTCTCCGAGTTGGCCCTCCTTTTCCAAGATGGCGACGTTGGCTTGCTTGAATTCTTTATGAAGAAGGAATTCCAGCTCAGCGTATTTTTCTATCGGGAGGTCCATCATCCAGTGGAGGTCTCCTTTTTGATCTTTGTAGTGTTGAATGGATTGGGGTGGTATACTCAGGAAAGCCAAATTCTTCATGACTATCTGGTCAAGAGTTTCCTGGCGAGGAGCGATTTTCCTTTTTTTCAAGAGCGGTGAAAAAATATAGGAACCGTCACCTTTTTTCCAGGCGATGTAGTCCAGGCCAATTGCGGAGAAAACAATAAGCATAGAGAAGATGAGGATGATGAAAGGCAGAGGATGGATTTCTTTTTTTTTCAGAGACTTGCCTTTTTGCATCAATGATATCTTAGAATGGAGATGAAAGGCTTTTCTTGAGATAGGAATCAAACGCCTGACCCTTATCTTCAATTTTCACATCAGGCGTCACTCCCACTTCCCACATCATTTTTCCGGATTCGAGGCGGAAAATGGCTGAGGTCAAAAGCACCCCGCTTCCATCTTCCAATCCAAAGAAGTCCTGGTTGGCCACAAGGCCCAGGGTTTGGAAACCCACGACCCTGGCTCTTTTGAATTCCTGAAGGACTCCGGCAACCATTTCAGCGCTTCCCATGGTTGCCAGATTCGTCCAGACAACCAGAGGCAAATTTTGGAGTTCAGCTTCATCCAAACAGGACAGGACTTCCTTGGCTCCCCCTTTTTTTTCAAAGTATCCGATTTTTGGCTCTTTCAAGAAAAGATTGATGAGTTTTCGCGCTTCCTCTGTATGTCCTTCATGGCAATTTCTCAAATCCAGAATTAAAGTCCTTTTTTCTTGTCTGACCTTGGGAATAACGTCTTCTTTTATCTTTTTCACACAGGGAGAAAAAAGCTGATGGATTTTCAAAATTCCACAAGTTCCTTGAGCGGCTGCAAAAGAAAAAGGCTCTGAATAAAGCGTTGCTCTTTTAACGCTCACTTCTTGAGTCTTGTTGCCTCTGAGAATCTTGAGCCTGATCGAGTCTGAGTCCTTGTTTTTGAGATAAAGGTTTATTTCCAGCAGGCTCATCATGAGAGTCGAGCGATCATCGAGCGCGCTGACGTAGTCTCCGACTTGGATTCCATTTTTTTCAGCAGGAGAATTTTCTACAACCCCGACAACCTGAGGGAAAAAGCCATAGCTTTTGTAGAGAATAATCCCTATGTTTTTATCATAGCCTTTTCCCTGTCGACTGTACTTCAGCATGCTTTCCTTATCCAGATAGCAGGAGAGAGTGTCCAGAGAGTCAACCAGACCTTTGAAAGCTCCGCTCATCGTCTTGACGGGATCAGGCTCTTCAATATAATCTGTTCGAACCAGGCTGACGACCTTTCTCACCAGCTCAAGGTTTTTTTGGGGAGAAGATTTTGATGTGAGTTTGGGGAGAAAATTTTTCTCCAGGAGGAAGAGAAGGGAGATGGCCGTAAGGACGGCCAGGAGAATCCCTTTAACTTTTTTTTCAGTCATTTTTGTTCTATGACCTATGATTCTACCATCATCGTTTCAGCCATTTCAAGGGATCCAGGGGTTTTGTCTTGTAGCGAATTTCAAAATAGAGGGAGACACCTTCCAGAGAGCCGATATCACCGACGGTGGCAATGGGATGCTCTGCTTGAATAACATCGCCCTTTTTGATTAGAAAATCCGAGCAGTGCCCGTAAAGTGAGTAATAAGTCATGCCATGGTCGAGGATGATCAGATTCCCATATCCCTGGAAATAGTTCGCGAAGACGACTTTTCCGGGATGGATGGATTTGACGATCATGTAGTTTGATCTGGGTGAGATTTCAACCCCGTTGTTCTTGGTTGTGGTGTTAAATTGAGGATGTTTTTGAAGACCGAAAAAGCTCGTGACTTTTCCGGGAATCGGCCAAGGAAGCTTCCCCTTTTTTTCATAAAGGGGAATCAAAGGAATGGGAATGGAGACCTCCTCGTCGAGCAATTTCTTTATTAGAGTTTGCAGTTGTTCCGCCCTTTCGTTCAGCTCTTCTATGGTCTGGAGACACATTTTTCTATTTTCTTTTATTTCTGTGATGAGAGAGCGGTTTTTTCTCTCCTCAGCCTCCAATTCTTTTCTTTTCTTTCTGGCACTTTCGATGAGATTGGCGATGTCCTTCTTCTTCGTCTCCTGCGCTTCCTCGGCTGCCTTCAGCTGGGCTAAAGTCTTTATATAGCTTGAGACGATATTTTCCTGGTACTGAGCCAGGAGGGTTAGATGTTTGTTCTCGGAGACAAGAGTTCCCATGTCCTCGGCCTGAAGCATGAATTGGAGGGAGTTCAGCTTCCCAAACTTATAGATGGTTATGAGTATTTTCTCGATGGCTTCCTTTTCCTCATCCAGTTTTGCTTTCAGCCCAGGAATGGACTTTCTGATCGAAGAGAGCTCGCGGTTTGATTTTTCAGACTGGACGGAATAAAGGGAGAGCTCTTTTTTGATCAATTCTTTGTTAAATCCGATTCTGTCCAACCTGGAGAGTATGGTCGATTCCTTTTTTCCTTCTTCATCGATCTTTGCCCGAAGCTCCTTGATCTGGTCTGAAATCTCTGCCAAACGTTTCTGGTATTCAGAAATGTCCTGCTGGCCGAAAAGGACAGGGAAAGAGAGGAATTGCAGAAGGATAAAAGCGGGAATGAAGCTGGCGAGAGGCTTTCTCCGGAGATTCATTTCAAATCGCTTTGGATATCTTAATGATTCTGAATTTTGGCTCAAAAGTCAATGCGTTATTCAAAACAGTAAGCATCTTTTTTCCGTGAAGGCATATGACGAGAAAAGCCAACTCTCACAGTGCTGGTTTCCATCCCTCCTCGCCAAAGACCCTCCCACCCACCACCATGGGCTTCGGAGGGACGGAAACCAGCGCCTCCATTCCTCACTCTATCAAATCTTTTTTCTCATCACGGGGAAAAAGATGCATCCTCCAAAACAGAGCTTCAAGCCTTCTGTTTTTTTCCGTAAAAATATTTGACCGTGATCCGTCCCACCAATCCGGCTAAAAGAAGAAGCGAAAGTAGGTTGGGCAAAGCCATGAGAGCATTGGCCGTATCCCCGATGTACCAGACGATGTTGAGGTGAACGCCCTGGATGATGGAGCCGATGAAAAGCAGGGCGATGAAAGCGAGACGGTAGGGATAGATGATCCTGACCCCGAAAATGTATTCCAGGCATTTTTCGCCGTAATAACACCAGCCCAGGAGCGTCGAATAGCCGAAGAGAAAAGAGCTCAAAGCGATGATGTATCCTCCAAAAGGAATGACAGAGTCGAAGGCGGCTGCGGTCAAAGCCGTGGAAGTCAGGTTTTCGGCCGCGCCAAAAGCGGCCGTCTTCAGGTACATGCCTGTGAGGACAATGGTCAGGGTGGTCAGGGTGTTGACGACCAAGGTGTCGATAAATGTTCCGGTCATGGCTATCAGGCCGTTTCGGGAGGGATCAGAGGATTTTGAAGAGGCCTGGGCGATGGCGGCCGAGCCAAGCCCGGATTCGTTGGAGAGAAGCCCCCGTCTGATGCCGATGCTGATGGCCTGTTGGACTGTCGTTCCGACCAATCCGCCACCGACAGCCTTTATGGAAAAGGCTGACTTGAAGATGACGGCGATAGCGGCCGGAAGGTGAGCGATGCTGGCCAGAATGATGACCAATGCTCCTCCAAAATAGAGAAAAATCATGGTTGGCACCAGACGTTCCGAAACGCTGCCGATTCGTTTGATTCCTCCCAGAATGACTGCGCCGACCAGGGTGGTGATGACCAGGCCTGAAATCCAGAAAGGAACGCCGAACTGGTCGTTGAAGGCCAGAGCCATGGAATTGGATTGGGCCATGTTTCCGGTTCCAAAGAGGCAGGCGATGGCGCCGCAGATCGCGAAGAAAATTCCCATGAACTTGGCCAGACTCTCGTTCTTGATACCGTTGCGGGCATAGTACATCGGCCCGCCAGACATCTCACCTTTTATGTTTTTTATTCTGAAGCGAACGCCGAGGAAGCCCTCAGCATACTTGGTTGCCATGCCCAGGAAACCCGCTATCCACATCCAGACGGGCGCTCCTGGACCGCCGGTGGCGATGGCCGTCGCCACTCCGGCGATGTTTCCGTTGCCGACAGTGGCTGCCAGGGCTGTCATCAGTGCTGCATAGGGAGTGATATCCCCTTCTTCTTTCTCTGCCTTATCCTTTCTCATGGCTCCACGGAGGACCGTCTTCAAGGCAGCACGCAGCCTTCGAACCTGGATGAGGCGCGTGAGAAAAGTCAGCAATATTCCTGTTCCCAGAAGAAGAAAGATCATCCAGGAGCTCCACATAAAGTCACTCACCTCGCGGATGAAAACCAGGGTTTTATCCAGAAGCGAAAGAGTGATGGGAAGCTCGAGCTGGATTGTCTCGTCCTCTTCGGAGACGACGATCTCTCTTTCGACAGGAGTCAGGCTGTAGAGGTCCATTTTGATGATGTATTTGCCGGGTTTGAGGTCGCGGTAGACGAAATTTCCCTGAGGATCGATGGTTGTCTTGGTGTAGACTTCCGCTCCCAGAGGCATGAGCAGAATACCTCCGTGGGAGTAGGGCTTTCCTTGAGGCATAATGATGATTTTTCCTTGGATATCCGCAGCTCGCAAGGAAGAAAAACAGATCAAGCAGATAAAAAGAACGATGATGAAGCAAGATTTTTTCTTCATGGTCTTCCTTTATCCAGTAAAAATAGTTTTGATGAAGATGAGAATCAGAATAATGGCTATCGGCGAGAGAAATTTTATGGAAAAGATCCACAACGGTTTTATCTTGAAGAAAGGATTCCCGGACTTAACCTCCTGGATTGCCTTTTTCACACCCCAGACGTATCCGATAAAAACACAAATCAAGAGTGCCCCAACAGCCAGAGAGATGTTGCCGAAGACAAAATCAAACACACCCAAGAAATCAATTTTGGTGAAGAATCTCACACTTCCTGTCGAAAGCGCAGAAGGGATTCCAAGGGCAAAAGAAGCTGAGCCGATGATGAAAGCTGCTTTCTTCCTCGACCAGTTTCGCTCATCCACAAAATAGGCGACCGGAACCTCAAGAAGGGAGATGGTCGAAGTTATGGCTGCGACCAGGAGCAGGGCAAAGAAGAGTGTGCCGAAAATATAACCTCCCGGAATCTTGGAAAAGATAAGAGGCAGGACCTTGAACACAAGCCCGGGTCCAGCCGCAGGCTCAATACCAGGGATGGCAAAAAGGGTCGGGAAGATGATGATCCCTGCCAGGAAGGCGATGAGCGTATCCGAGAAGGAAACCCATCCGGCGGAGGAGACGAGATTGTCGGATTTAGAGAGGTAGCTTCCGTAGGTGATCATCGTTCCCATGCCCAGGCTTAAAGAGAAAAAGGCTTGCCCCAAGGCAAAAAGAACGACTGTGCCGTTGAACCTGGAAAAATCCGGCTTGAGATAGAAGGCAATGCCTTTTTCAGCGCCGGGCAGGGTTAAGGCCCTGATGGCAAGAAACACGATCAGAAGGAAAAGAATGGGCATCAAGATTTTCGTCCATCGTTCAATACCGCTTTTGACACCTTTGGAGATGATAAACGTCGTGATGCCAACGATCATAAAGAGCAAGAAAATTGTCTGGATGGGGTTGGAGGTGAATTCTGTATATATCTGCTCCGTGAGCTGGCTGGTGACTTCACCCCTGAATGCACCCGAAGCGGTCTTAAAGAGGTAGCCTGCAGCCCAGCCGGCCACAACGGAGTAATAGGAAAGAATGCATACACCGGTTAAGACGCCAAGATAGCCGATGAGCTTCCAAGGCGTGCGGGGTTTTATGTGCTCGATGGCTCCCACAGGATTTTTTTGAGCATGGCGGCCGATGATAAACTCTGCCAGCATGACATTGAAGGCGATAAGAACGACGGCAAAGATATAGACCAAAACAAAGATGGCCCCGCCGTATTTGCCGACCATCATCGGGAATCGCCAGATGTTGCCCAATCCTATGGCCGACCCCGCGGCTGCGAAGATAAAGGCGACCTTAGAGCCCCATGTTCCTCTTGCGCTCTTTTCCTGGGTCTCCATATCCGTCTCCTTTTAATGGCAGCACGAAAAAATCATTTTTTTTCGTATTTATTACCATAAACCATAGACATTGTAAAAGGAATCTTGAAAGACATGAGCATTTCCAATTCCATGATTTGAGGAGATTTTGGGAACAGCCTCGCTCCCCATCGGATTTTTAACGCCATTCTCCGTTCGCTCTTCTCGGCGGCTGCGTATCGCTCC
>CAZJYC010000102.1:0-7251 GCA_964550165.1 uncultured Eubacteriales bacterium | reverse complement strand
TCGATGATGTCCCAGGGCGGCATGCAGGCTGCGGTTACGCCCCAGGACTCCCCTACCCGCCACTTCCTGGATGCTATGGGCGGAGGACATTTTGACAACAAGCCTGAGCTGGTGAGAGCTTTAACCGAAGACGGGCCTGAGGTTGTCAAATGGCTTGAAGAGATGGGAGTTGTCTGGGACAAAGATTCGGAAGGGAATATGCTCGTCCTCCATGGAGGCGACACATCCAGAAAAAGAATGCACTCCTGCCGCGATTACACAGGCGCTGTGATTATGCGGACGCTTATGGATGAAGTCAGGAATCATCCGGATAAGATCACAGTTCTGGAGTTTATGCCTATCGTTGAGCTGATCATGGACAAGAAAGGCCGCTGTGCGGGTGGAATTCTCTATAATCTGGAAACTGAGGAGTATTTTACGGTTAAAGCCAAGGCGACAGTCATTGCCACTGGAGGCTATGGCCGGCTTCATATCCGTGGATTCGACACTACCAATCACTATGGAGCCACCGGCGATGGCCTGGTGATGGCTTACCGGGCAGGAGCCGAGCTTCTCTACATGGATTCTGTCCAGTATCATCCCACTGGCGCAGTCTTTCCCGAGCAGATCGCAGGCTTCCTGATCACGGAAAAAATCCGGGGAGCCGGCGGCCAGCCTCTCAACAAATACGGGGAGCTCTTTGTTTTTCCCAGGGAGCCGCGAGATGTGGAGAGCGCCTCCTTCATCAGAGAGTGTCTGGAAAGAAAAAATGGTGTCGAAACTCCGAGCGGCCGTCTTGGCGTCTGGCTGGACTCGCCGCTGATCGAGATGATTAGAGGCGATGGATACATCAAGAAGAACTTCCCGGCCATGCACCGCCAGTTCATCCGCTACGGCATCGACATCACCAAGGAACCGATGCTCGTCTATCCATCGCTTCATTACCAGAACGGCGGAATCGAGATCAACGACCGCTGTGAAACCAACCTCCCCGGACTTTATGTAGCCGGGGAAGCCTCAGGCGGAGTCCACGGCCGAAACAGGCTCATGGGCAACTCGGTGCTGGATTACAATGTCTTCGGACGCCGGGCTGGACGACACGCTGCGGAATACGCCAAGTCCGTCAAGCTCGGTGAGCTGACCCTGAAGCATATCACGGACTATGAGAATGAACTGAAGAAAGCCAAAATCAAGACAGACCGCATCGCTCCGGTTCTCTTGCCTTCCTACACACCCGAGGATGTCCGCCGCCGCCAGCTCACCGCCCGCTACGAAGGCACTTTGAGATAATCAGCCCTTCCTCGATCATATCTTCTCTCCAATCAACTTGAAGGCCAGAATCTTTCTCTGCCTCTCTCTTATGCATTCCCCGCGGAAGCATCCGGAAATCCGTTATTTACAAGATCAGGCTGGGTGCTGAGAAAACCGCGTTTCCATCTGCTTTTGACAATAAATTTCATTTATGTTAATTACTTTTACAGAGGAGATGGGGAAATTGGAAAACAATAAAAAGGATGACTTCCCAATCCAAACTCCAGTCTCCAGGAAGCTGGTGGATCTCATCGAGAATGGTGCCGATGAATTGACAATGAACTGGCTGCATGATGTGTGCGAGAACGATTGTACTCCAACCTACCGCAGTTTCGATAGGCTTAAACTCTATGAGCGGGCATTCATGGTCTTCAGCCAGCTTGGGAAATGGATCTCCCGTGAAACTACCAAGGAAGAAATCGCCCGCCACTACATGACCCTCGGCGCTGAGCGCCGCGAAGAAGGATTCTCACTCTCAGAAGTCATCCATGCGCTCATTCTTACGAGGCGACACTTGTGGATGAAAGTTCTTGATGAAGGCTTGCTCGATACAATACTGGACTTTTACCAAGCAATCGAACTCAATAACCGTGTCACTCTTTTCTTCGACCGAGCCATTTATTATACAATCCTTGGCTATGAGAAGAAGCCATGACTGTTTTCATTAATCCCTGAGAAAAAGGAGCGCATCTTCTTGAATCCCTCGACGATCGGTTCCAAGCAACAAGCCGCAGGGCTTATAGACCGATCATCCATGAGGGTAAAAATGAGAGGGGACTAATCCTTTAAGATGAGCGTAACTCCTCGCAAAAGGGCGTTTAACGGCAAAAAATATCCTCTTTGATTTCACCGAAAGTGACCATTGACTGAGAGAGAAAATTCATTATATTAAATTTAGAGGCAAAACCTCTATGCGAAAAAGAGCCAGTGGATTCACGATCATTGAACTCCTTGTGGTGGTGGCCATCATCGGCATTCTCTCTGCCACACTCATTCCCAATGCCCTGACGGCCATTGAGAAAGCAAAGCAAAAAAGCTCCATGAAAGATATCAGCAGCATTTCCACGGCTCTTGCGGATTATGTGACAGATCATGCGTCAGCCCCAGAACAGGATGGAAGCTACGACGCTGCCTCCGCTTTTTACACCTCCATCTGCCCTTTCTATATCAGAGTCCTTCCGGTGACCGACAAGTGGGGCACGGGATACCATGTCTGGTGTGGATCGGCTGCCGTGGAATACGGAATTTCAGGCTCAGCCTCCGACGATTATATCGTCGCTTCCTTTGGAAGCGATAGAACACAGGAAAGTTTTACTTACAACCCAAACGATCCAGGAAGCGGACTTTATGTGATCTATCAAAAGGCCCACTTCCAAAGAGACCTGGTCATGTATAACGGTTCCTGGATTCGGGCGCCAAGACTTGCCGCAACCGGCACCTAAAGGTCTCCCATTTCATCGAACCATTTGTCCCTTCAGCCTCACGGGCATTGACTCTCAAAGATGGGCGGGCGGTTGCTTTCGAAGAACTCCCTGACGCACATGACAAGAAAGTCGCCTTATTGGATGACCTTTCCAAAGGAATTATTATTTCATAACTTTGCATAATATCTTGAATCTGACCTCCATCTTAAGAATCTAAGTTCACCTCCTCATTCATCCTTAAAGGCTATTGAATTTCAAAAAAAGTATTGAAATTATAATAAATTAGTTCTATGAATATAGCATAAAGGCAAGGACTATAAAGTATGAATCAACATTCATTCCCTTTGGGAAGGAAGAGGAGGCAATAAATGTTAATCTGGCTTATAACCCTGGCTGTTTATACCGTCTTATCTTATCTGTCCGATCTGGCCATTCTTCCCTTCTTGAATAAGCTAAAAGTTCCATTTTTTAATGCATCCATGTTGAGCGTTCTGCTTCTCGTTTGCACCATTGCCATGCTGGGTAGAGTTCTGGGGAAGATGAGAAAGAAAGAAAAAGAAATGCTGATGACAAAAGTGCTGAATCTTGAAAAAGAACTGAAAGCCCTTAAAGAGAAAACGGAAAATTTAGAGCCATCAAAGACATAGAAAAGGAAATGACCATGTTCCAACTAAAAATATTCCAATCGATATTCCGGCGAAAAACTTTGTCAAAATCATCCTCTGCACATTATCAAAATCCCTGTTATTCTCTAAATGCGGCTTTTCTCCCTATTCAACGACTCCGGCGCGGCTTTACCCTTATCGAGATGCTCTGTATCATAGCGATGATTGCCATAATTCTGTCCGCTGCGGGTTCCGCCTACCTGAATCAGCTCGAGAGAGCAAAAATAAACAGGGCTATAAATGATATCAAAATGATTTCCAAGTGGATTAACGAGTATCTGCTCGACAACAATGCATTCCCGGATAGCTTGAATGATATCGGATTCGGACATAAAACAGACCCTTGGGGGAATCCATACCAATATTTGAGAATTGAAGGTGGAGATAAGGTAAAAGTCGGCCATGAGCGGAAGGTCTATTCTGCGCACGATTTAAATACAGATTTCGACCTCTTCAGCATGGGTAAAGATGGGAAAAGCGCTCCACCTCTGACAGCCCAAGTCAGCCAGGATGATGTCCTCCGCCTCGATAATGGGGCCTACTTAGGTCTGGGTTCAGTGTATCAAGAGCAGGCCAGCGAAGAAAAAGGAGGCGGCAAAGGCAAGGGGAAAAAGGGTTAATTCCTTTCTCTTTAAACCGAACGGACGAGACGCTTCCCTATAATCCCAATCCAAAACTCTAATAGATGAATAAAAATCGATGTCATATTACGGAGCTAATACAAACGCATTAAATATCTTCACATTGTTATTGCCGCGCTCCCTCCGATCGCTCGCATGACCGTGTAACGACATTTAGTGCGTTTGTATTATATCTGAAACCAGGACAAATAAGATAGGGCCAGAAGATATCTATTTTTTTGACTTTGTCTTTTCTGCTGACGGCTCGATGTGGATCGTTATTTCTGCCTTGAAATTCTTTTTAAGGAGATCTTCGGCCTCGGTGGCGATGGCATGAGCTTCCTCCACACTCATCTTACGAGGGACTTTGATATGAGCCGTAATCTCCATGTGTTCACCATAATCATGGACATGAAGGTGGTGAAGGCTGTTCAGGGCTGGGTGGGCGGATTGAATCGTGTCTCGAATTTGCTTCTCCAGATGCTCGGTCGGAGACTCTCCCATCAAGTAGCTCGCGGCACTCCGGATGATGGTGTAGGCTGCGTAAAGGATTAAGAGGGAAACTCCGATTCCCAAGACACCATCCATCCACCAGAAGTGCTTTTCCAGGAGCGCGCCGATCACGATAAGACCGGAGGCAATGGCATCGCTGCGATGATGCCAGGCATCCGCAGTCAGTGACTTGGAATGGATTTTTTTACCCGCCCAGAATGCAAACTGAGCCAAAGCCTCTTTGAGGATGACTGAGACCAGAAAGACAACAATGGCAAATGTTGCGAAAGTTACGGATTGGCGATTGATGAGGCGAACAATAGACTCTTTCAGGAAACTGATCCCGACAACAGCCAGAAGGGTTCCGATGACCACAGAGGCGATGGATTCAGCCCGGCCATGGCCGAAGCCGTGTTTTTTATCAGCCGGCCGAGCCGCCATCCAGAATCCAAACACCACAACAAGAGAGGTGAGTGAATCCGAGAGCGTATGCCAGGCGTCAGCCACCATGGCCACAGAGCCGATGAGGCTTCCCGCCCAAATTTTCAAAACAAACAAGGCAGTGTTGATAACGACCGATAAAAATCCTTCGGTGTAGCCCAGCGACTTTTTGTTGATCGATGTCATCGAAGTTAGGAAAAAAAATTATCTCCCGTTGAATTTATTCGATTTTCATCGAATATTCTATCATCTTTTTTATTTTTCAACCAAAATTTTATGAAAGACATGTTGATGTCAGTAAGAAATATCTCATTTTGATGCATCATTCCTTTCCTCTTGCCGGCAGAGCCAGGGCGGCCGCTAATTTGACATTCCGCCGTTCCTCATATATAAATCTTGAGATTGTCACGGCTTTAATTGAAACTGTGATTAGCAAGCCTCATGGCAAAAAACTCTATCCAAAAAAAGCTCAATATTCGTCATTATAAAAATTGAAACAGAAAAAATCGCTCAACCTTATTTTCGTTCTCCTCTTAATCACGGTCAATCTCGCTATTTTTCTTCCGTCGATGCAAGGAGATTTCCTCTGGGACGACAGATACTTCATCAGCGACAATCCTTACATGTTGATCAAAGGCTTCTTAAAGAATTTCTTGATCACACCTTTTGGCGGGCTTTCTGGCACGGATGAAAACAGCATCCGCCTGGATCGGATAAGGCAGTTCTACAGGCCATTAACCTCTCTCTCCTACTGGATTGACTGCAAAATCTGGGGTTTTAATCCAGCAGGATTCCATTTAACAAATATCCTCATCCAGATCGTGAATACCGTAATCTTGTATTTCATTCTCTTAAGCTTAAGCCTGGATAAAGTCCTATCTTTTTCTGGTTCATTGCTTTTTTCTCTGTTTCCTTTTCATTTTGAAAATGTCTCCTGGATATCAGGGAGAACAGATCTGCTCTCTTTCCTTTTTGCTGCCTGCTCTGTATTCTTTTTCATAAAATTTTTAAAAGCAAAAAATTCCGTATTTCTAGCGGTCTCTTCTCTCTTTTATTTCCTATCGTTGCTCTCAAAAGAAAACACAATATTTTTGATCGCAGTTTATTTTCTCATTCTTTATTGGAGAGAGCCAAAATTCAAAAATTCCGTTATATTGTTGATCCCCTTCGGATTAAGCCTTGCTGTCTGGGCCATCCTGAGAAACATAGCCCTAAGTTTGCGGATTTTCGAATACTCGGGGAGAATTCTTCTGGATTTCTTCGCAGCCAGCGGTTTTTATGTTATAAGGCTTCTCTTTCCATTCCATCTCAGCCTTACGATCGATTCCTTTGATGTTTTCAGAAATATTTTTTATCAAATGGCCGGTATTGTTACCGTGCTCCTTTTCTCAGTTGCGACAATTCTTTTATTGCGGAAAAAAATGAAGAATCCCATTCTTTCTTTGGTGTTTTTTTCCTTTTTTGTCCTCCTTCTTCCTTCTCTGATCATCATCTTTTCAGCCTCGACGACATCCTTTATGGCCTGGCGTTTTCTCTATGCTCCATCTGCCGTATTCGTCTGTTACCTGGCTTATATACTTTTTACTAAGATAAAATATAAATTTGTTCCTCTTGTTGCTATTGCATTGGTTTCCCTTTTTTATGCTGCAGAGATCCACCCAAAAAACAAAGCTTTCGGAAAAACCGAGACGGACTTCTGGCTCAGTATTAAAGATATCGACCGAGAAGATATGATCACAAAATTCAATATCGCTGTGACCTGTCTCCCGAAAGACGAGAAAAAGGCATTGGACATTTTCAATGACGTTCTTTCACAAAAAGAACATCACCGTCTCAAAATCTATGAAACAAGAATTTATGAAGCTCTCGCTCAGTATTACACGTTCAAGAAAAACTTCCCGATGGCAGAAAAGTATTTCCGTAAATTGATGGAATCCCAAAGTTACCAATCTCAACATTTTCATCTCACCTATGCTTTCTTCCTTGCTTTTCAAGGAAAAGTCAAAGAAGGAGAGAATATCGTCAACAGAATACTAACTATGTTTCCGCAGAATCATCTGGTTCTGCTCAACGCCGCGAAATTCTACATCATCATCGAGAACTACGAAAAGGCCTCTGAACTGCTGAAAATAGACTTCAGCCTCTTCCCCACCCGAGAAACCCTGCTTCTTCTTAAAAAACTGGAAGAGGAGAGGAAATAAAATTTTCTTGCGTGTTGTCTATGGAAGCATCTTTTTTCTCGTGATGGGAAAAGAGATTTTTAAGAGTGAGGATGGGAGGCGCTGGTTTCCGTCCCTCCGAAGCCCATGGTGGTGGGTG
>CAZJYC010000101.1:0-7252 GCA_964550165.1 uncultured Eubacteriales bacterium | reverse complement strand
TCCTTGGTCCGCTGTTCGGCAGAATAAGCAGCCAGGCCGAAAAGCCCTAAACACCCGATGAAGACAGCCAGGACGCTGAAACCGCCGAACATTTTCATGGTCCGTTCTTCGTTCCGGTAGAGTGCGGCCAGGCGGTCACTCAGAAAATCGTACTTAAGGGAACCAGCCGGACGGAACCGGTCGAGGACAGACTTTACGTAGTTCACGACTTTGGCCAGAGAGCCAGGGGCAATGCGCATGGATAAAGTGTTGGCCTGACTAGGAGCGATGTAGGTCACGATCGGTACGATCTGCTGATGCAGGGATTCGTAGTTGAAATCACGGACAACGCCGATGACCCGGCCTTTCTTATCAGGCGCATATGTCTCAAATACTGCGCCTATGGCCTCCTGCGGACTCTTGAAACCCAGTCGTCTGACTGCTGTCTCGTTCAAAATGAAGGCTTCCTGTTCGTCCGTCGGGTATTCAACAGAGAAATCACGGCCAGCGATGATCTCCATCCCGTAGGTTTTGAAGAAATCATGCTCCACCCGGTTGTGGGGCATACCGAAAGCATTGCGGACCTGCTTACCAAAGACTTCAGCCTGAAATCCTGGGCTATCGAGGAGCCGGCCGGTCGGGGCCCTTTTCGACAGAGTTGCGGCCAGAATGCTTTTTTCCTCAAGAAGGGCGTTTTTGACATACGGCCAGTGGTTAACGATCTCCCGGTCTGCCGGGATCATAAGGATATTCTCCCGGTCGAAGCCCAGGTTGGTGTTCTGAATGAAGCGCATCTGTTTGGAGACGACGCTGACGCAAAAAATGAGGGCAATGGAAATGGCGAACTGGAAGACAACCAGCACCCTGCGCAGGACCGTACCGCCTGTCCCTCTGGTCAGCTCACCCCTCAAGATGGTCGCTGGGCGGTATGAAGCGAGATAGAGGGCCGGATAAAGCCCTGCAACCAGGCCGGTCAACACGAATCCCGCTGCCAGGACAACAATATTCTTGGGGATTAAAACCTGGCTGAGGCTCAAGTGCCGTCCTACGAAGTGACTGAAGGGGGGCAGGGCAAGGGCTGCAAGCCCGAGAGCCAGCACGAAGCCGATAAGAGTGACGAGCAGGGATTCACTGAGGAACTGAACGGCCAAGGTCTGCCGGGCAGCGCCCACGACCTTTCGCAGGCCGACCTCCTTGGCCCGCTTGGATGCCTGTGCTGTGGATAGATTCATAAAGTTGATGCAGGCAATGGCCAGGATGAAGAGGGCGATGACCGTGAAGAGGACGACATAGCGGATATCGCTGTTGGGTTCAAACTCCTTCCGCGTGTGGGAATGGAGATGGATATCCCTAACCGGCATGAACCTCAGAAATATATAGGAGCTTACCTTGACCAACCGTCCCTGGTCATCCGGCCGGGCGGGAAACTTCCGGTCGAGAAAGGCCGGGATCTTGGCTTCCATGTCCGAGCCATCCACGCCTTTGGCCAGTCGGGCATAGACCGCGGTCACATTATCTGAAAAATTCCGCGTGCCGTGGAAGTAATCATCGTCCCCGCTGCCATACACACCTTTGAGAGTCAGGTAAGAAGCCAGGAAATCGAAATGGAGATGGGAATTCGGCGGAACATCCTCCATGATGCCTGTGACCTGGAACAGGTATCGGTTGTCCATGGTTATGGATTTTCCCAGGGGATTCTCATCCCCAAAATATTTTTTAGCCATAGAGCGGGAAAGAACGATGGCACCCGAATTATTGAGAACAGTCTCCGCCTCTCCTTGGATGAGAGGAATTGTCAGAATCTTGAAGATTTCTGGTTCGGCGAAAAAAAAGCGTTCTTCTGTAAAAGCAATATCTCCTGCCTTGAGGACGGCATTGTCTATCCCGAACATTCGGGCGATTTCCTCAATTTCCTTGAATTCGCTCTTCAGGAGCGGGACAAAGGAAGGAGCAAGTGTTGAGAATCCATCCCCGAGAGAGCCGTCAGCATCATACCATGATCTCTGGATGCGATAGATGCTGTCGGCGTAAGTGTGATAGCGGTCGAAACTGAGCTCGTCCCGGACATAGAGCAAGATAAGCAAGCATACGGCAAGGCCTACAGCCAGGCCAGCGATATTGATGAAGGAAAATCCCTTGGACTTCCGGATGTTCCTCCAGGCGGTGATGAAATAGTTTTTAATCATTGCCAGACCTCCCCGCTTTGACCTCTAAAGTTAAAAATAATGATTCTTGTTTTGCGAATCCTGTCTCGGCCTATAAATCCGCCTCGCATTATTTTATATATATAAACGGAATTCGAGAGAAAAGGTTGCCTGGCTGCAGGAAATTCTCTCAAGGATGAAACTTAACCGCAGAAGCAGGATCAACCTTTGCCGGACCTCATCTTGCTCTCTCCTCCTTTGCCCCAAAGATGCCACAGGATCTTATCAACCAATCCTTTTGCCACTTCCAAGGATTTCAAGGCCCGGGATTCAGTGTAAAGGTTGAGGAAATCTTTGGCCAGTTTCTTATCCTTCTCGTAGAGCTCAAGAGCGCTCTTTTCAACAGTCTCCTGCAGCGAAAACTCCTCCTCTTCAAAATCGCTCCAGACTTTCTGCACGTAGTCTATTGTCCGGCCATAGGTGTTATCCACCAATCCGCCTAAGCAGGCAAAGATTCCGGAGGCTGATTCCAGGTCCAGCTTCCAGGTCTCCTGAGGCGCATTGAACTGATAATCCAGAAGGTCTCTTCTGGTTGTATACAGGCTTTCAGGGGCTTTATGAAAGGCATCCGGAATTCGGGTTGCCCCGAGATACCAAGGGACAAAAACGCTGGCACAGGGCTGGTCAAGGGCTCGCCAGGTCACCGTCCCAATCTCAACTGGAAGCCAGTTTCTCTGCTGGACCACGGTTGTCCGATGGGTGCCGTAGTTGCAGATGTTGTGACGAGTCTTGTGCGGGCTCTTTTTGTATTCTCTTGACTCGAAAAATCCTGATTCATCGAGCTCTGTTCCCTCGTAATGGTTTCTGAAAATGGTCATGACATCTTTGAGAGCCATTTTCCGGTCCGGCTTGACTGAGACTGGCATGAGCCCATTTTCTGCATCCTTAATGGTGAAGGGGAAATTTTTGTTGAGCAACCTGGCCATGTTCCAGGCGCGATGGGTATTGCTGTGATTTTTATGGATGTTTTCTGGAGCATAAGCCTTGGCAAAGTCGAATTTCTCACTGCTTTTCGGATCATACCAGCCTCTTTTTATCGCATATTCAATCAGATTAGGAGAACAGATGAAATTCTCTTTGTCGTCCATATTGACTTCGCGGATGCTAAAGGTGTTGGCTATCATAGCCACTTCATCATCTTTAACTCTCCGGGCGACGTATATCTTGCCGCGCACCATCTGGAGCTGCCATGCCTCATCCGGGCCAACAATGTTCAGACATCGTCCCGAGGCATTATAACCGTATTGATCAATAAGCTTGGCAGCAAGAAGCACTGCTTCCCGAGCTGTCTTTGCTCTTTCGGCAAGTATAATTCGCAGGCTGAAGCCGATACCGCCTTTGGCCAAGTCCCCGCGTTCCTCCACCTTTTCAACGGAATCTTCCTTTGAAGCGCAGGCGTTGCTCCCGAAAGCAACTCCCCATTCGTTGATGTACTGATTGGAAAAAGAGGTTCCAGGACACTGGTCCCAGAAATAGGCATACGTCTCTCTGACCTGAGGCACTATTCCTCCACTCTGGAGCTTGATGACCGCATCGGGCTTGTGCGCTTTGCGCGGTATGTACCAGAGATAGTCGACTTCCCTGTAGCCGTCGTCTTCGGTCTTCACAAACAGGATCGAGCCGTCGACGGTAACCTTTCTGCCCGCGATGAGCGATGTGCATCCATGCGATATCTGGGCTTCGTCGGTCGTGAATAAGAGAGTGACCGCTAATAGGAATGCGAGGAAAAGCAAGAAAATTTTGAAAATAGATAATTTCTTCATTTTTTAAGGCCTCCTGCATGAGTTTGCAATTTATCTCTCACAAAAATTTCCTTTTGATGCTTGTCACAAATCCCTCATGATTTTCCCCTATTTTAATTTATTTTTCTGATGAAAGAAAATCCCTTGGACTTCCGGATATTCCTCCAGGCGGTGATGAGATAATTTTTTATCATTGCCAGACCTCTGCGCCTTGATCTCGAAAGTTAAAAATAACGATTCTTGTGTTGCGAACTCAATATCCGCTCAAAAATCCGCTTCGCATTATTTTATATAATTAAACAGAATTCGAGAAAAAAATTGCTTGACTCAGGAAACTCTGCCAAGGATGAATAAAAACTACAGAAGGCATGCTGAAACGGCACGTTTTTTTTGCTTTTTTGCCACCAGGATCATTTTTAATTAATATACGACTAATATAAGATAATAAGATATTGAATGAAAAGCTGGACGTAACCCATGGCGCTGAAAGTTTTACTCTTCATTTTCCTAGCCTATTTGCTCTATGAATTCATTGAGCACGCCGTTATGCCTCTGGTCTGGCTCATCCTGAAAAAGAAAAGAAGACCTTTAACGGGAAGCTCGGCATTGATCGGAGAGGTCGGCGAGGTCAAAGAATGGAGCAATACCCAGGGAAAGGTCTTTGTCCATGGTGAACTCTGGTGGGCCACGAGCGATGAGCCACTCTCACCCGGCGATAAAGCAGTGGTTCTAAACGTCGAAGGACTCACGCTATCAGTGAAACTGCACAAAAAGAAAAATCTGTGACTATTTTCTGGCCTGAGTTCAGTTAAAGTTGAGAATTAGAGTCTGGCCAGTTTGTTTAGTTCCTCCCAGTCTTCCTCGACCTGCTTTTGAATTTCCTCCAGCAGCCAGAATAAGGAAACTTGACAAGCCCAGACGGCCTGACTACAATCGGGCCATGAAAAAAAATACGGAAAACAAAATCCTCAGCCGGCGTGATGCACTCAAGCTCGCCGGGGCGGCCGCGGCCTTCTGCGCCTCGTTCGGCTTCTTTCACGGCGAGGGGGAAGCCGGCCCGCAGGTCGAGAGCAAGCTCCACAAGGGGGAAAAAGCGGATCTGATGCGGCAGCACAGGATGAAGTGGGAGCGGGCGGAGATGAAATGGTACGCGGGGAATCGGCTCCTCCACGCCGCCGACTTCCCGTCCGTCGTTCTCAAACACCTGCAGAACGACATGAACGCGGCCGTGCAGATGAAGTGGTACAGAACCGGCATTCTTCAGCAGACTATGCTCAAGATCGAGGCCAAACTCTGAGGCTGGAGCCATAGACGGGTCTTGAGCCACGAAAAGGCGCTGCATCTCACCTTTAACCTCAGCCGCGAGAGTCCCTTTTCCTTCACCTGTCGCGCCTGCAGCCGCTGCTGCCGGGGCAAGGTCATCCTGGTCGGCCCCCACGAGATCCTGGGGATGTCACGCGTGTTGAGAATCAGCACGACCGAATTAATCTCACGCTACACAGAGCATGGCGGCACTGCCCTGCGCACAGCCGAGGACGACAGTTGCGTGTTCGTCGGCCCGGATGGATGCCGTGTCCACGCCCGTCGACCTCTGGTCTGCCGCCTGTATCCCTTGGGACGGAAGACCGACGCTGAAGGCAGGGAGTCGTTTGCGATGTATGCCACCCAGCCCGATTGCGAAGCCGTGATAGGCCGCGACGGGACGGTCGGCGAATTCCTCGAGTCCCAAGGCGTCGAACCCTACTTCGTATGGTCGCGGCGTTACGGCGAGATCTACCGCCGCATGATCGAGCTCCTGGGACGCGCCCGGCCTGATCCGGAGCTTGGCCAAGAGGGCAACCTGCAAGCAGGACAGACGATGGAAGCCGGGATGGAGCCGAGCCAGCAGGGCGGATTAAGAGCGGAGTCGCACACGCGAGCCGAGACTGAACTGGAAACAGGCCCCTTGGACGAGCCCGCCACGGCGCCAGCCCCTTATCTCTCTCCTTGGCAGGACATTGACGCATCGCTCGCCAAATACTGCGCCGCGAAGGCCATCACTCTGCCCGCAGACATCGACGCGGCCATCGACCTCCACATCCGGGCCATGGAGGAATGGCTGGAAGCCCTCGAGGGCAAGCCCTAATTCGGGCAAACAAATCAATTTTCTGGCCCGAGTTCCCTTAAAGATGATAATCAGAGGCTGGCCAGTTTGTTCAGCTCTTCCCAGTCTTCATCGACCTGCTTCTGAATTTCCTCCAGCAGCCAGGCGTTCTCTTCCTTGAAGAGGTGGCGGAATCTCCCTTGAGGCTTGAGCCACTCAAGGACAGGCTTTTTCTCCTTGGGCTTGTAATTAATTTTGTACTTGCCGTTCTCGACTTCATATATTGGCCAGGCGCAGGTTTCAAGGGCAAGCTGGGCCAGCCGGATGCCCTGGGATTCATCATATTTCCATTCGGTCGGACAGAGACAGAGAACGTTCAGGAATGCCGGTCCCTCAATCTCAAAGGCCCTTTTCGCCTTGTTGTAAAGGTCCTGCCAGCGCACAGGGCTGGCCTGGGCCACGTAGGGAATTTTATGGGCGACAAGAATCTGGGTCAGGTCTTTTCGCCGCTGCAGCTTTCCAGGAATTTTCTTTCCTTCAGGAGAAGTCGTGGCTGAGGCTCCAAATGGAGTTGCTGATGACCTTTGCCCTCCGGTGTTAGCGTAAGCATTATTGTCATAGCAGACATAAACGATGTCATGCCCTCTTTCCACCGCCCCGGAAAGGGCCTGGATTCCGATATCATAGGTTCCGCCGTCGCCTCCCACTCCCAGGAATTTAATCTTTTTGTCCGCAGGTATCTTTCCCTTTCTTTTTAAAGCTTTATACATGGCCTCAACGCCGGCAATGGTCGAGGCTGCATTCTCGAATGCGCTGTGAATCCAGGTCACATTCCATGAAGTCCGGGGAAATATGGTCGTGCAAACCTCAAGGCAGCCCGTGGCATTGGCGATGATCAGAGGGTCCTCGGTTGCCCTGAGGACGATTTTAAAAATGAGCGGGATTCCACAACCCAAGCACATGCCGTGGCCCGCAACCAATCTGTCTTCCATCGCTGCTAAATCTTTAAGCTTTGCCATTTTCTCCCTCCTTTACTCTCTCAGGTTGATGTAGCCGCACATTTCCTCAACTTTCCCGCCCTCAGCAACTTTTTCCAATGTCGAAGCGACTTCTTTGAAATGCTCGACCATGATATCCCTTCCACCGAGCCCATAGACATAATTCACGATTTTGGGCCGCTGGTCATAATCATAAAGGGCAGAGCGAATCTCGGTGAAGAGAGGCGCGCCGAAGGCTCCTGGGCT
>CAZJYC010000100.1:0-7383 GCA_964550165.1 uncultured Eubacteriales bacterium | reverse complement strand
ATTCCGCAACCCTCCAGAATCTTGCGGACCTCTCCGCTATCTTTATGGACAAGCCTACGGAAGGGCCAGTGTCCGGTCAGGACATTGCTGTCGATGATCATCGGAATCTCTCCCCAAAAACCTTCTGGGCATTGCCAAAAGAAACCTTCTCGATGTCAGCCTTGAGGCGATTGAGTGTCTCAAGGCGGGCCAGAGCGGTGTCTAAGGTCAGGTCCGTGCCAAAGAGAACCCGGTCTTCGCCAACAGCCTTGAGCGCGAACTCAAGCATGCCGTCGTCGCAGCCGCTCCCGGAGAGGTCGATCCAGATATTCGGGCAATCAGCCGCTGCGCGCAGGCCGAATTGCCAGTCTCCGCCGCCGGCAATATGGGCCTGGATGAAGCGCGCTTCAGGGAATTTTTTGGCGAGCTGGGCCAGGTCTGCGGCATCAGACAGCACAACATCCGGATATTCTCCAAACCGGCGCTGAAGAACATGGTGGAGGATCGGGATATCGTGCTCGATACACTTTTTCACCAAGGGCTCAAGAAGCGGCGAGGTCGAGCGGGCGCTTGCGCCAAGCTTCAGACCGACCATTCCCCTTTGGACGCAAAAATCCAGCTCCTCCAGAGCTTTCTCCGCAAAGACGGGATTGGTATAGCAATATCCATAAATAAAGCCCTTATTTTTTTCGATGAGACCGAGCAAGAAGCGGTTTCCCAAACGCATGTCTTCCAGAGAAGGCACGTAGGTATGGGATGAATAGCCCCACGTTCCCATGACAACGCCGACAATATGGGTGATGCCCACTTCCCGGGCTGTGCTCAGAAAAGATTGGTTAAAAGCTTGACCATGGGCCTGACCGCTCTGGGGAGGATAGAAATTGCCGTGGATATCAATCAGCATCTTTAGACTTTTCTTTTGCATTCAGGATCGGATTTAAGATAATCCCCATTAGAATTTTTTTGGATGATATCGAACCTCTTTCTTTAGTGATACAGGCGATGAGAAACTTATAGCATACAGAAAAAATTGATGTCAAAAGAAAAAAGAGCTCTCAAGTAGTCCTTGACATCTTTTGAGCCATGATTTACAGTTAGCCACGATGGTTGGAGGGGAAAAGCGGCACAATGACGCTCGCTCGGCTATCCTACTAAAAAACGGAATACTTATGAACATCATTCCTATTCGTTTCTTAAATACCAGGAATCGCAAATATCAAAAAGGAACAAAGAGAATGTCATCCCAAAGGGGATCATATTTTCATTGAATGTGTTCCCTGTTTTTAGGGATAAATTTTTTTATGGAGGGCTTTAATGTTAAAAATCGGGACAATCTTGCTGGCAATCGGCCTGGTCTTTTCAGGTGTGTACGGGCTTCTGCTGGCTGTCTCGCCCAGTACACTGGCAGGCAGCACTCTGGAAGTCCGCGGGGAGACTTTTGAAGCTGTCAAGGATACAGCAGCAGGGCAAGCTTTCATCGTTCAGACCAGACATTTGGGAGTGATTGTCGTGTGTTTATCGATTGCCATGTTCTTTGTTCTCTTCAGCGCCTTCAATAAGGGAGCGAAATGGGCCTGGTGGGCATTTCTCATTGTCGGAGGCATCAGTTGGATTTTTGGTCTGATCGTTCAGATATTGGAAGGAGACATGTTGAACATGATTCTCCATATTATCGGAATAGTCATTTTGGCCTGCGGCCTCTTACTTCCCATAAAGGTATTTTTTGCGAAAAAAGCATAACTAAAGACTTCTTTAAGCCACAGAGCTGCGGCGCATCAGCTGAATTCTGAAAAATCTAGAAGTATATCTTTATCATGCTTTTTGGGTTATCTTCTCAAAAGCCTTGTAGATGGCATCCAGGCAGTTTTCGACTTCCTGCTCGCTATGGGCATGGGAGACAAAGTTGTATCCATGCCTTTTAATGATAAAACCCGATTTGAGGATTTCCTGAAAGAAATCTGCTTCCAGCTTCTGCAGGTCTTGCACAGCCTCTTTCAGTCCGATGGTGTTCATTTGAGGAATACCTGAATATTTGCAGGCAAAAGGAAATCTGTGAGTGATATTTTTAAATCCATAGAGAAGCTTTGTCCCCAGCCTCTCGATATGGATGTTGACAGGATTCTCCCGGATAAAGCTCAGGGTAGCGATGGCAGCAGCGAGGCTCAGGCTTTCAGAAGCGTAAGTTGAGGAAATCCAGACCAAATCCCAGGCTTCCATGATCTCCTTCTTGCCTCCAACCGCAGCCAACGGCATTCCGCTTGCGATTCCCTTTCCCAGAACGGTCAAGTCAGGGGTGAAGCCATAATGCTGCTGGGCACCGCCCGGAGCCATTCTCGCCCCGGTTTTGATTTCATCCCAGATGAGGACAATCCCGGATTTTTGACAGTAATCGCGGATTGTCCGCAAGAATTCCTGGTCAGGCGGCTCAGCGACAACCGGCTCCATGATAACCGCAGCCGGAAGCCCGGGCAGTTCTCTGAGTTTTTTAAAAAAATCAGCCGAATTGTTGAAGGCGAACTCCAGACATAAGCTTTTTGCTGATTTCGGGACGCCGGCGCCTTTATTGGTCCAATCGTGCCAGCCAAAATATCCACAAGCCAGAATAGGCTCTCTCTGAGTGTAAGCGCGGGCAAGCCTCACCGCGGCGCTGCAGGCTTCAGCTCCTGTTTTTAAAAAACGGACCATCTCTATCGAAGGAAAGGTTTCGACGATCAACTCTGCAAGCTTGGGCTCAAGAGGCGAACTTAGCGCGCTCAGGATGCCGTTTTTCAGTTCGCGCTGAATGGCTTCGACAACAACAGGATGGTTGTATCCAAGAATGCATGAGCCGAGCGCCATCCCGAAGTCGACATACTCGATTCCGTCGACATCGATCAGCCTGCTGCCTTCAGCCTTTTTAAAAAAAGAAGGGGCCTTCTCTGAAGCAAAAAGCGTTTGTGGCTTTTTGCTTTCAGTCGAACATCCGCCAGGGATAAACCTTTTCGCCCACTTCAGAAGTTGACCTGAGTAGTCGAACATATCAGCTTTCCTCCTTTTCCTGGCTCATCAAAATTTTTCCTCTGAACAGCAGCGGATATACCCTCTTTCCTGTGGTCACCGGAGGTCAATCAAAATGCTTTTGCCTTGATTTAAAAAACCGAATATTCTTCTTTATTCTCTATATCAGCCCATTTATAGCACAGAAATTCAGCTGAAAAAAGAACAAAGTTTAAAAAGTAAGAATCTTTTTTTTCGTGCGTAAAAAAGGGGACAGTCCCCTTTTCTGCGAGTGGATTTTTATCGCGAGTTTTTCCCCTCGAAAATCCCCTGACAGAAGTCTCTGTTTTTATGAAAAGCGGAAATCTGTAAGATGCTTGGCAGCTCTTTACTGAAGAATTCTCCCCAACGCTCTCGGCAATACTGCATGCTGGCGATCAAACCATCGTCAGGGGAAAAGAAAAGGCGGTGAAGGCCGCGGGCTGTCCTGGAGCCTGTTTTCATCGGATATTCTGTCCCAGGCAGTTGGAAAAGAGTATGCACCTGACAGGATTCAGCGCCTCTCAATATGTATTCCAGAGCCATTCGACCCGAATGAATATCTCCTGTTGCGCTTAAGGGAGGAGGTTCGGGAAATTGGTTCAGGTGTTGCAGCTGGCAAACATTGGTCAAGACTTTGAGATTACGGGAGCTGAGCTCAGGGCCGCCAAAGGCGATTCCTTTCTGACCTTCAAAGGTTTTATCCGGGTCAAAGAGGCGGTTGGCATAGACGATGAAATCCGGACGGGTCTCTGCCTCAGCAAGCGTCCGGAGCATCTCCACCTGGAACGAGTCGTCAAAAATAGCGTTCATGACTTTTATCCCGAGCTCAACGCGGCCTTGAGCCTTGATGACCCGGGTGATGTTGGACAGCCAGTAGAGAATCAGCTCTTTATCCGAAGCTTTTTCCGAGCCGGCGAGCGTCGGGCTGAAATTGGCTTCGAGAATGAAGACAGTTCGAGGGAGACAACTTTCCCAGACCTCAATGAACTTTTTAAGCGTATACGCATACTCCTCGATCCTCCATTCTTCCTTGAGTCCGGGAAGCGGGAAGGCGCAGCTCGGTATGACCAGCATGCCATAGGCATGGCCTGCTTTTAGAGCCGAATGCATGAACTCAAGATACTCTCCAAAAGAGCCTTCCCAGCCCCGGCCCTTCCAGGTGACAGTCCAGCCCATTTTTCCTGATTCTCCTCTAATTTTTTCGACCTTCATGCGGGAGGAAGGAATCGCCCTTTCCCCCATCGCCCTCTGGCATTTGCTGTCCTGGGCGATGACGGTCTTCAGGACGACAAAGCCGAGACCTTCTTTTCCGTCCCTGAGAACTTGTTCTGCTTTGAGAGATAGCTGCCCAGAAGCTTTGCCAAAGACAATTTTCGTTTTTCGCGAGCCGTAGCAACCGCTGATGTCGAATCCATAGCGGCCAAGGATGAAAGCCGGTAAGTCAGCGGGAAATTCTCTCAGGCACCTTTCGAAGTCTTCCGCGATTTTTTTCTTGACTGAGGAAGAGATGTCGAATTTTTCAGGAAGCCAGAACATGAATGTCAGAGCAGCCTGAGCTCGCTCAAAACTTTATCGATTCTTTGAAAATCGTTTTTAAGAAGCTTCGGCCCGAAGGGATCAAAGATTGCCTCCTTGCGGATGATCCTCAACCTGGCCAGGACATAAAGCAGGCGCTGGATATAGCCTTCCATCGGCCGGGTGAAAATCGTGCGCGAAAAATCGTCCACTTTCCGGGCCATTTTGTGGAATTCCTTAAAACGGCCATCCGTCCAGGCTCGAATCATCTTTTTCTGGAGCGAGGTGAACACAGAGCCCATTCCGATGAGCGCCGCTTGAGCTCCCATCTGGAAAGAGTAAGGCAGAAACCTGTCTTCGCCCGTGATCAGGATGATGTCTGGAAATTTCTTTCTGAGAAGCGCAGCGATATCCTGGAACCTCATCACGCTGTCCAGGGTTGCTATCTTGATGCCCACAATGTTTTCCCTCTCCAGCAACCTCGCCAGAAAATCCAAGGAGTATTCAATACCGCCAGCCGCTTCATAAAGATAGAAGAAAATAAAAGGGATTTTTGCCCGCGCGATCAGCCCGTAGTATTCGAGAATTTTTCTTTCCTTGCTCGGATTGTCCCGGTACTGAACCGGGGCATAGGGCATGACCAGCTCTGCCTTGTTGTCCAGAGCATCCTGGAGCATCGCTTCTGTCTTCTTGAGGTATTCTCTGTCTGAGAGGCTTTCATCTTTTCTGGCGCCCACTCCGGCGACGATAAAAAGATTTTTAGGAAGCTCAGACCTCCATAAAGCAAGAAGCTCCTTTCGCGTTTCTCTGTCCAGGAACAGCCCTCGTCCTGTGTGCGCCCAGACGGCAACTCCTTCGATGGGCTGAGCTTTGATATATTTGATAAACATTTTTTGTGACACCCAGTCCACAGAGCCATCTTTTTTGAAAGGAACCGGAACAGCGGGAATGAGTACGTTCTTCAGTCTCTTTTTCCAAACGCTTCGCAGGCTGTTCATTTTTTCAATATTCAGTGCCTTTTAATAGGAAACTTTTTAATCCAAAGAAACAATTAACACAGCGAATAGATGATGTCAATTTTTCAAGTCATGCGGTTCGTCCATTCAAGGCTTTATCTGGTTAAGACCTGCACAAAATGCAAGCAAAGCTTCTAAGGCTCTGTTTTTTGAATTGTAAAATAGAGTTTTTTTTGTTATACAAATTCATAAGAGTATTCGTGAAAGGAGCTAAAATGAGCGGAAATAAATTCCTAAAATCGTGCATTATCCTAATGTTATTTTCTTCCTTCTTCCTTGCTTTGAGAGCTGATGAAGGCATGTTTCTGCCCAATAAGGTTGATAAGACTCTTATGGAAAAGATGAAGGCCATGGGACTTGAAGTTCAGCTGGAAAAAATCTACAACACCCAGGGAACAGGCTTAGCCGGAGCTGTGCTCAACATGGGCGCAACCGCGTCTTTTGTTTCCGAGAAGGGGCTGATCGTGACCAACCATCATGTGGCCTTTGGCGCTGTCCAGAGAATCAGCACACCCCAGAACAACTATATTGAAAGCGGGTTTTTGGCAAAGAGCATGGAGGAAGAGGTGCCTGCGCCCGGGTATGAAGCCGCTGTCCTTGTTTCCGTGGACAATGTCACCAAAGATGTCCTCGCCGCTGTCAGGAAAAAGATGAAGGACTATGAGCGCTACCTGGCGATCGAAAAAAAGATCAAAGAAATCGTCAAAACCGCTGAGGCAAAAGGCGATGTCGAGTGCTCAGTCAGGGCCATGAATTATGGGATGGACTATTATCTTTTCACCTATTTCCGGATCAAGGACATCCGCATCGTTTATGTCCCTGCCCGCTCCATCGGGGAATACGGCGGCGACATCGACAACTGGATGTGGCCCAGGCACACCGGAGATTTCGCTTTTTTTAGAGCCTATGTTGCGCCGGACGGAAAGCCAGCCCAATATTCCAGGAACAACGTCCCTTACAAACCCAAGTCCTATCTCAAAGTCTCAACCCGGGGAGTCGAAGAGGGAGATTTTGCCATGATCATGGGCTATCCTGGCAGAACATACCGGCATCAGACATCATTTGCCGTGGAGGATGATATCAATTTTCGCTATCCCTTCCAGATCCAGACCTACACAGACCTGATTCGGATTCTTGAGGAGTTTTCTGCCGGAGACCCGGACGCTGCTGTCAAGCTTTCTTCCAGAATCAAAGGCTTGAACAACGGCTTGAAGAACAATCAGGGCATGCTGGAAGGCCTGGTCAAGACCAATATGCTGGAGAAAAAAAGGGCTGAGGAGAGGGAGTTTTTAGAATTCCTCCAGAGAAATCCTGAATTGAAGAGAAAGTATGACCCCCTTTTGTTCCAGATTTCGGCACTCTACCAGGAAAGGAAAAAAATCGAGGCCAAGGATGTGCTTCTGTCGTGGATCGGCCGCGGAAGTCCGATGGCCAGCTTCGCCCTGACCGTAAACAAATGGTCGATCGAAAGAGAAAAGCCGGACATGGAAAGAGAGCCCGGGTATCAGGAAAGAGACCTGCCACGGACAGAGACGCGGCTGAAAATAGCCCAGAGAAGCCTTGTCCCTGAAGCGGATAAAAAGGCGCTGGAGTATTTTCTGAAAAAGGCCCTTGCTCTTCCTGCCGGACAGAAAATCAGAGCCGTGGAAAAAATCTTGAGCCAGCAGCCAGGAGTTCCTCAGGAACAGGCCCTCAGCAATTTCCTGAATAAACTCTTCAGTGAGACCAAGCTCGCTTCCGAAGAGGAAAGAATTAAGATGCTCAAGCTCAGCAGGAAAGAATTGTTGCAGCTCGGCGATCCCTTTATCGCCTTTGCGGCAGAACTGGAAAAAGAGAGAGAGGTTTTAGACAGAAA
>CAZJYC010000099.1:0-7391 GCA_964550165.1 uncultured Eubacteriales bacterium | reverse complement strand
AGAAGAGCGAACGGAGAATGGCGTTAAAAATCCGAAGGGGAGCGAGGCTATTCCCCAAAATCACTTCGAATCACAGAATTTGGGGTGCTTAGACAAAAAAGGGAAGCATCTTTTTCCCCGTGATGAGAAAAGAGATTTGATAGAGTGAGGAAGGGAGGCGCTGGTTTCCGTCCCTCCGAAGCCCATGGTGGTGGGTGGGAGGGTCTTTGGCGAGGAGGGATGGAAGCCAGCATGGTTCAAGTTGGTTTTATCATCATACGCTTTCACGAAAAAAAAGATGCTTACACAAAAATGTTCAGACTTGACATTTTTCTGGATTGTGATTAAGGTATTAGAAATTTTTCCCAAAAACATAACGGACGATAAAAAGGATAGTTTTCCTATGGCTAAAGCGAAGACGATGAGTCCAAAAATAGACTATGACGAGATTAACAAGCTGATAAAATTCATGGAAGAGAAAGATTTATCCCATTTTGAGCTTGAAGTGGAGGGACTCAAAGTCAGAATCACAAGAGGAGCTCCTCCTCTTGTTTCAGCCGAGCCTGCTGTGTCGTCCCAGCCATCCTCAGAGCCTGTCGAGAAAGAAAGCAGCTCCCCGCTCGAGGCCCCTCCAGAGGCCAAAGGGAGTAACCTTCACTACATCACTTCTCCCATGGTCGGGACCTTTTACCGCGCTCCCGACCCTTCATCTTCACCTTTTGTTGAGATTGGGGACGAGGTGAAGAAAAACCAAACCCTCTGTATTATCGAGGCCATGAAATTGATGAATGAAATCGAATCCGATGTTGACGGCGTCCTGACAGAAATATATGTCACAAATGGAAAGCCAGTCGAATACGGCCAAAAGCTGTTTGCCATCCAATTGCTCTCCTGACTTCAGATGTTTTCAAAAATCTTAGTCGCCAACCGCGGGGAGATTGCCCTACGCATCATCCGCGCAGCCCGGGAACTGGGCCTAAAAACAGTTGCCGTCTACTCTGAGCCCGACAACACCGCCCTCCACACCATGCTTGCCGACGAAAAAATCTGCATCGGGCCGGCCAAGGCCTCAGAAAGCTACCTCAACATCCCCAACATTCTGAGTGCAGCAGAGATTACAAAAGCTGACGCCATCCACCCTGGCTATGGATTCCTGGCCGAAAACCCGAGGTTTGCTGAAATCTGCGAGACTTCAGGAATTGTCTTCATCGGTCCCCCGGCTTCGATCATCCGGCTTATGGGAGACAAAAACCAGGCCCGCCAGGAAATGGCCAAAGCCAAACTGCCTGTTATTCCTGGCAGCGATAAGGCCACCGAGGACCTGTCCGAGGCCAAAAGAGTTGCGCAAAAAATCGGGTATCCCGTTATCCTTAAAGCTGTGGCCGGGGGAGGGGGCAAGGGAATGAGAGTTGTCCGCACAGCCGTATCGCTGGAAGAACAGTTCTCTATTGCCCAGAATGAGGCCAAGTCCGCTTTTGGCGACCCCTCACTTTATTTGGAAAAATACCTTCCCAAAGCTCATCACATTGAATTTCAGGTCGTCGGAGACACGAAGGGAAATGTTGTGGCTTTTGCGGAAAGAGAATGCTCCATCCAGAGAAAATACCAAAAATTGATCGAAGAGACTCCTTCTCCTTTCGTCGACGAGAAATTCCGGAGGAAAATGGTCAAAGCAGTCCAGGAAGCCGCCCATTCCATAGGCTATCAAAGCCTTGGAACATTCGAGTTCCTGGTGGATGAAAAGAAGAAATTCTATTTTATGGAAGCCAACACCCGCGTCCAGGTCGAGCACCCGATCACAGAGATGGTCTACTCCATCGACCTGATCAAAGAACAAATCAAAATAGCCGCCGGAGCAAAACTTTCTTTAACTCACGATTTAAGACCAAACGGTCATTCCATTGAATGCCGGATCAACGCCGAAGACCCAGAGACCTTTGTCCCTTCTCCAGGGAAAATCGAGTTCCTGGTGCTCCCTGGAGGCGAGGGTCTTCGAGTAGATTCTGCAACCTACTGCAACTGGACTATCCCCCCGGATTATGATTCGCTTGTGGCAAAAATCGTGGCGAAGACACCAACTCGTGCGGAGACTATCAAAAAAATGCGGATGGCCTTAGAGATGACGACCATTGTCGGCATAAAAACCAACATTCCCCTTCACCTCAGCATTCTTTCCAACTCAGATTTCATCAAAGGGAACTACGACATTCAGTTTATGGAAAAATTCCTTGACAAAAAGAAAATTCAGTAGCGCTCTTCGCTCCAGCCCAAGTTAAGCTTGACCCGGAACTCTCCATAATTATCGCCAACAAGATTCTCGTTAACCCTCAGGAAAAGATGCCCGCTGAGCGGCATCCTGACTTTGTTCTCGGCTCCGATATAAAACTTCTCAGAAATCTCGTGGCGTAGCTCTTCACCGCTCTTCTCATCGATTTCAACAGAAATAGGCCAGACGACCTCCCCAATCAGGGCCCCTATGTTCTTATCCGTGAAGGGCTGCTGCATGGTTTGAAGAGGATAGCCTTCTGGCCCACAATCAGCCATCGGATTTCCTCTCTGGAGAGAAATCTGCCCCGATGCTTCAAATACGATTTCCTGGCCTTCTCGGACATCAATGCCCGTTTCTGTCCGGGCCATCTCGGCCAAGACTATGATCTCAAGCAACGTTTTTTGATCGGGGAGGACAAACCTCTCTTCTCTTCCTTGTCGAGAAAAAGATAGAGCGAAAGCAACCGCTGAACACACAAGAACCAAAAAAATGACTTTTTTGAGCTCTGAGCCAATCATCTCCGGCCTCCGAGCTATCTTTTCTACTTTATTTTTATTGAAGAGTCAATTCACTCGGCCGCAGCGCCCATTGAAGGTTTAGCCTTCCCGAGCTGCTAATGGAGGAGATCCTCGGCAGAGGCTAAGCGGAGAGAAAACCGTTTGAATCCTATAAAGAGGGACAGCCCCCTTGCCCGCTCAGCCTTTCACACGACCTTCTCACCACTCGGCCTTCGCTCGGTGATAAAAAGCCCGCGTGTTCTCGAACTGCTTAGCCGGAGCGGCCCGCGGCCGCCGACCCTAAGCTCTTCCCAGCCGCAACACTTCGACCATTTGCTGATGGATCAAACCGTTGCTTGCCAGTAGTTCTGAACCTGTGAGGCTGAACTCTTGACCATGGAAATCAGAGACACGCCCTCCTGCTTCCTGGACGATCAGCGCTCCCGCTGCCATGTCCCAGGGCTTGAGCTTCAACTCCCAGAATCCATCAAACCTCCCGCAGGCCACATAGCAGAGGTCCATCGCCGCCGAGCCGCAGCGTCGTATTGCCTGGGCTCGAATCAGAAAATTATTAAAGTGGGAGATGTTATTGACATCGCTAACCCGAATATCATAAGGAAATCCTGTCGCCAAGAGACTCTGGTTGAGGTCATCGATCGGGGAGACTTTTATCTTTCTTCTGTTCAAATAAGCCCCATCTCCCTTTATGGCCCAGAACGTGTCTTCCCTCATAGGATCATAGACCACCCCGAGGGTGACCTCTCCCTTGGCTTCAAGAGCCACGGACACAGTGAAAACAGGAAAGCTGTGGGCATAGTTCGTCGTGCCATCAAGAGGGTCGATGATCCACTGAAACTCTGATCCCCTTGTCTTGTCTAATCCTTCCTCAGCCAGAAAGTCATGGTCGGGAAAGCATCTCGAAAGATGTTGGAAAATTATTTTTTGAGATTGATTATCGAAATTGGTCACAAGGTCAACAACGCCTTTGAACGAAATCTCTCTGGCTTCATGGAAATTCTCTTTGAGCATTCGCCCTGCTTTATGGGCCGCTTCTTTCGCTGCTTTCAAATATTTATCCATGCTCATGACTGTTCAATAGTATCAAGTCTCAACAGTGCATGCAACCCACAAAAAAAAGGCAGTTTGTCCTTTTGCACTAAACTTTTTGTACTCTCAGCCGTAGTATACTATGATAAAAAACGGAAGTTCCCAAAAAAGGTGATACAATGAGCTTCTTGAAACGGAAGAAAAAAATTCTTGTCTTTTCTGCCGTCGTCATCGTCCTCGTGCTCGTCGCCTTTTTTAAGGTCAAATCCCAAAGAGAGAAGGCGATAAAAGTGACTGTGGAAAAGGTCGAAACGCACGACTTGACCTCCATCGTCTCGGCATCAGGGGAAGTCAGGCCCAGAAAAAACGTGAATATCAGCGCCCAAATTCCTGGAAGAATCGTCAAAATTGGCGTCGAAGAGGGGCAGAGAGTCAAAGCTGGCGATTTCCTTCTGAGACTGGATTCTTCCCAGTACGAAGCCAATGCCGACCGGGACCGAGCCCTGATTCGTATCTACAAGGCTGAACTGATCAAAGCAGATGCGATGTTTAAAAGGGACGAAAGTTTCTACGAAAGGCAGAAAAAGCTTTTTGAAGAAAAGCTCATCGCCAAAGAACAACTGGAGGCCGCCAAAGCCCAGTATGAAGTTTCCAAAGCCACATACCAATCCATTCTCTACCAGATCGAGCAGGCCGAGGCCTCTCTCCAAAGCACTCTGGATAACCTGAGCAAGACCGTGTACAACTCCCCCATCGATGGAATCATCACCAGCCTCAGGATTGAAGAGGGAGAAGTGGCCATCATCGGAACGATGAACAATCCCGGAACCGTGCTGATGACCATCGCTGACCTCTCGGTGATGGAGGTGGAAGTCGAGGTGGATGAGACGGATGTCATCGGAGTTAAACTCGGTCAACGCGCAAAGATTCGAGTCGACGCCCTCCCCGACCAAACCATCCAAGGCGCGGTGACCGAAATCGGAAGTTCGGCCATTCAAAAAATGACACCATCCGAGGAGTCCAAGGATTTTAAAGTTATCATCACGCTCGAAAGCCCTCCCCAGAGCCTGAAACCTGGTTTTTCCGCCACGGCAGACATAACCACAGCCGAAAAAAAGAATGTTCTTGCCGTCCCTATATCGGCTTTGGTCCTGAGAGATAAAAAGGATGAAGGCAAAAATAAAAATAATGATGACCAAGAGGAGGGAGTCTATGTTGTGGAGAACAGCCGGGTGAAATTCCATCCTGTGGAAAAAGGAATCATGGGCGAGATGCTGATCGAAATCACTTCAGGCTTGGAGGAGAGCCAGGAAGTTGTCGTCGGTCCCTACAATGCGCTCCGCCAGCTCAAGGATGAAATGCTGATCAAGCAAGAGGAAAAGAAAAAAGAAGAAAAATAATGGACACTGTGAACAGCCCGCTCATTCTGACAGAAAATCTTTGGAAAATCTATAAGCTGGGAAAACAGGAAGTCCAGGCTCTTCGGGGCGTGTCTTTCGCCATCGAGAAGAATGAATTTGTGGCCATCATGGGTCCATCCGGCTCTGGAAAATCGACCATCATGAACATTCTGGGATGCCTGGATACTCCGACAGAGGGGGAATATTACCTGAAGGGAAAACCGGTCAGCACATTGAGCGATAATGAGTTAGCCTATATCCGGAACAACGAGATCGGCTTTGTCTTTCAGGTCTTCAACCTTCTGCCCAGGGCCACAGCCTTCCATAACGTAGAGATTCCCCTCATCTACAAAGGAGCCAAGAAGAAAGAAAGAGAGGGAAAAACCAGGAAGGCCTTAGAGATGGTCGAGATGACCGACCGCAAGGACCATCGTCCTTCAGAACTCTCTGGCGGTGAAAGGCAGAGAGTGGCGATTGCTCGCGCTCTGGTCAACGAGCCCTCTCTCCTTCTGGCCGATGAGCCTACCGGGAACCTGGACTCAAAAACAGGGCAAGAAATCCTGAACCTTTTTCGCAAAATCCATTCCCAGGGAAACACGATCATCATCGTCACCCATGACAGGGATATCGCCCATGAGGCTCAGCGCATCATCCACATCAAAGATGGAAAAATCGTCAAAGAAAAGCGGAAAGGAGCCTGAGGCGAGTTCGTCAATAAGCTGCTAACATAAAAATTTTTGGCTCTTTTCTGCGGAGGCTGAGTGGTTGAGGAGCCGGTATGGAAGGCTGAGCGGGCAAAGGTGTCCCCTTTTTTTGTGATGGGCCAAAAGCGGCATGTTTCCGAAAACCACTCAGCCGGAGCTTTTCTGTTTGACAGCAACTCCTCTCATCGATAAATTATCTGTATGCAAGAAAGTCTGCTTCGAGGAAACACCTCCCGTCTTCCCTTTGCCAAACTCCTCCTCGCCCTCTTTCAGGAGGAAGAGTCAGGCTATCTCAGAATCAAAAAGGATAAATTGGATAAAAATTTGTATCTTGAAAAGGGCGAGATAGCAGCTGTTCGCAGTCTATTGCCCGAAAAGGACTTCCTCAAGGCTCTGGTCGAAAAGAATCTCCTGGATAAGAAATCTCTTTCTCGCTCTGAGAGCTTTGCCTCTCAAAATAAATCTAACCTAACGAAAGCTCTTCTCGAACTCGACATATTCTCTCCTTCCGAGCTCTGGAAGCTCATGAAGGAGTTTTTGAAAGCAGACATTCTTCCTCTCTTTGATTGGTCTGATGGCGAATACACTTTTGATCCAGAAAATATTCCAAAAGGATCCGATATTCTCTTCCGCCTTCCCACCCTTAATTTTATCCTTCAGGGCATCAGAGCGATGGAGAACCATGAGATCATCCAAGCTCATATCCCTCAAGAAAATAGCGCTGTTTCTGTTGTTCGGCCTTGTTCCCTGAATCCAAATGAACTCGAGCCTCCAGAACACTATCTGCTGAAAATAATCGAGAAAAATAACGATCTTAAAACCATCTATGAATCGAGCGAATTGGGGAGAAAAGAGACTCAGAAGATACTTTTTTCGCTCATCACTCTGGGTCTTGTTGCTTCCCCTCAACAGCCATCCAAAGAGAAAATGCCTGACAAATCGACCCAAGCAGAGCTCGCGAAGATTTTGGAGGCCTTTAACAGCAAGTGCACCCACATCTATAAATACATTTCAAAAGAGATTGGCCCCGTGGCCTTGAATGTCTTGGAGAAATGCCAGCAGGAAATTAGAGGCCATCTCTCCTCCGCTTCACAAAAAATCAAGCTCAGGCCTGATGGAGGCATAGATATGAATTCTTTGCTGAAAACCAGCCTGTGGAGTGAAGAGCAGAAGAAAAATCTCATCAAGGATTTGAATGAGATTCTGGCTGCAGAAGTTCTGGCTGTAAAAAAAAACCTGGGCAATGCGCATGAATCTGCACTTGTCAAGAACTTGGAGAAAATCGGAGAATGGAACTAAAGAAGAAACAAATCTATGCGATCTTGGTTCTCATCACCCTTTTTATTCTTCTTTTTTTGATAAAAATTGCAATCTAAAATAAAAAATCGTAAGCATCTTTTTTTCCGTGAAGGCCTATGATGATAAAAGCCAACTTGAACCGTGCTGGTTTCCGTCCCTCCTCGCCAAAGACCCTCCCACCCACCACCATGGGCTT
>CAZJYC010000098.1:0-7587 GCA_964550165.1 uncultured Eubacteriales bacterium | reverse complement strand
AGACATTTGTGGGGACAACGGCCAACGCCCTCAAGATTCAGATTTGGACAGCAGTGATCGCCGTTCTGCTTTTGAAGTACCTGAAAATCCGATCTCGCTATAACTGGTCATTGAGTAATCTGGTGGCGCTGCTCCGGCTTAATCTATTTTCCTACCGGGACTTATGGGAATGGATTGATCGGCCTATTGACCCGCCGCCTGTGATTCAAGAGCAAGAACAGCTAGAGTTGAGCTTTGCTCAATTGGACAGCAGATGAAGAAAAACAAGGGCAACCTGGTTTTGAGAAGGTGGAAAATCTTGTCCAATATGCCTGTAGAGGTATGGATTCTTCTATGATTTCAGGTTATTTTGGACAGCAGTGGTTCAGGATGATTTTATCCAGGGCTTTAAGCTGTTCAGAGCCCTTATTTCCCTGGCGAGGATGGATTAGAAGAACCAGACATAAAGAAGCTGGGCTTGACAAGGCGTAAAGATTCGGATATAAAAACTTTTACCTTGTCCCAGGAATAAGGAGGTGAATTTTTTTGGCATTCGTGATCGTTGAAGAAGGCGAATCGATCGAAAGCGCTCTCAAAAGATTCAAGAGAAAAGTCCAGCAGGAAGCCATCATCAAGGAGATCAAAAAGCACGCTGTCTACTACAAGCCGGGCGAAAGAAAGAGGATGAAGCAAGCCCAGGCCCGCAAAAGGATGCGCAGGCGGATCAGGAGAGAAAGAGATTTAGAATATTAGAATTTTATCTTTCCTCTGACTTAGATAGCTGTTTTAGTTAAAAAATTTCTTTTTGCCAAGTAAGAAGCGTGACACACCTCCATGAACCACAAGCAAGCAAAAAGCCTCCCTGGCTGAAAGTCAGATTTCCCTCTGACCAAAATTTCTTTGCTGTCTCCAACATCCTGAAAAAGGGAAATCTCAATACCATCTGCCGCAGCGCAAAATGTCCAAACATTTCTGAGTGCTGGTCCCAGCGAACAGCCACTTTTCTCATTCTCGGCGATACGTGCACGCGGGGCTGCGCCTTCTGTGCGGTTAAAAAAGGCGTTCCCTCACCGCCATCACCCCAGGAACCCTTCCGCGTCGCAGAGGCTGTCTCCCTGCTTGGACTCCGCTATACTGTCGTCACTTCAGTCACTCGCGATGATCTGCCTGATGGCGGGGCTTCCC
This sequence comes from uncultured Eubacteriales bacterium, assembly GCA_964550165.1. Classification (GTDB taxonomy): domain Bacteria; phylum Acidobacteriota; class Aminicenantia; order Aminicenantales; family Aminicenantaceae; genus CAZJYC01. The sequence continues at coordinate 6,423 of CAZJYC010000098.1, read as the reverse complement.
ATTTTGCAGCAACCATACGGGCGATAAAGTCAAGAACGCCTGGAGTCAAGGTTGAAGTCCTGATACCGGATTTTGGCGGCGATGAGACAGCCTTGGCAACAGTCATCCAGGCCGGGCCGGATATCCTGAACCATAACCTGGAGACAACGGAATCCATGTATCCCCGAATCAAAAGGCCGAAGAAAAACTACAAGCGCGCACTCCAAGTGCTGCGAAAAGCTAAAGAGCTGGGCGCCCTCACCAAATCAGGGCTCATGGTCGGCCTGGGAGAGATCGAACAGGAAATCCTTCAAGCCTTCGCTGACCTGAGGAGAGTCTCCTGCGACTTCTTAACCCTCGGGCAGTACCTTCAGCCTTCAAAAGCGCAGGCGCCCGTTCGCAAATACTACAGCCCCAGTGAATTCGAGCGCTTAGAGAGAATTGCCTTGGACTTTGGCTTCAAGGATGTCATCTCAGGGCCATTGGTGAGAAGTTCTTACAAAGCCCATAGAATGTTCGATTCTGCGCGAGGAGCTTCTGCCGGAAGATAAAATGCATTATCTGATCTTTACCGACATTCACGGAAATCTGGAAGCCTTTCTGGCCATCCTCAAGTCTATCCAGAGAAGGAAGATAGACCACTACATTTTTCTTGGCGATGTGGTCGGTTATGGGGCCTCGCCAAACGAAATCATCCAAAAAATACGCACTTTAAAACCCCTCTCCATAATTCGGGGCAATCATGACAAAGCGGTCTGCGGCCTGGATTCTATCCAGACCTTTAACCCTATCGCCGCCTCCGCCATCCATTGGTCGAGGCTGCATATTTTGAAAAAAAACCTGGATTTTCTCTGCCGCCTGAAAAAGGGGCCGGTGATTATCCATGACTATATCACGCTCTGCCATGGAGCGCCCTTTGACGAAGACCATTACATCTTTGGCGAGTTCGACGCCGCCGAGGCTTTCACTCACATCACCACGCCAGTCTGCTTCTTCGGCCATACCCATTTCCCCTTCGTCTATGTTGAAAAAGACAACCAGGTCGATGGGACATTCCTCCAGGAAAACTCGAGCGAGTTAAAGCTTGAAAAGGGTATAAAATACCTGATCAACCCGGGCTCGGTGGGCCAGCCTCGTGACCGGAACACCAGGGCCGCGTTCGCCATCTATGACTCTATGGCAAGGAAAATCAAGTTTTACCGCGTTGAATACGATATTCAGGAAGCGCAGAGAAAAATCCGTGCTGCGGGCCTGCCTCCTGCTCTGGCAGAAAGACTCTCACTGGGCATATAAGAAAAGCATGTTCTACACCATCCTCAATTTCCCGCGCGGTCTTATTTTCCTCGCTAACAGCGACAAAGGGTTAAGCTTTGCCTGGTCGATGAGAGACCGGACCCAGTTCAAAAATATCGAAAACTTATTTGCGAAGCGGCGTATCCCTCTTGAGCTCGACGAAAAGAAATTTCGAGAGGAAGCCAGACTCTTTTCCTGCTATTTTTCTGGGGAAAAAGAGGATTTCCACTCCCTTGAGCTGGACCTCATCTCAGGAACTCCTTACCAGAGAAAAGTCTGGCTTGAGGCAAGAAAAATCCCTTATGGAAAAACGGCGACCTATAAATCTCTTGCCATGAGATTGGGCCATAAAGGCTACAGGAGTGTCGGTCAGGCGCTTTCTGCCAATCCGCTGCTCATCGTTATCCCCTGCCACAGGGTCCTCCGCTCTAACGGCAGCTTAGGCGGCTTTTCCGCCGGGCTTAAGCTCAAAGAATTCCTGCTTCGTCTGGAAAAAGGAAAGGCTTAAACCCTCGGGTTTGCATAACAGTAAAGGCAGCTGTGCGTGCAAAACTGCGTGTAGCTCCCGATGTCAACCGACTCGGTGCAGCGGCATTCTGTCCGCTGGCTTCTGTCTTTCTTTGTCGAAACAGGCTCCCTCGCCGGGTGAAGGTTCTGCAGGCTTGCGCCGTCGATGCAGGCTGAGGGGCGAATCCCCTGAACATCGCAGAGGAAATTCTGAGTGCAGCAGTAGAGGCAAAAATTCCAGTGACCGGCTATTTGAGAGAGAACGAGCGCGGCTTCTTTTTTTTCCTTCTGAGATGGGTCAACATAGGCAAACCCGTATTTTGCGGACCGCCTCACGGCTTTGCCATACCACTGGGCGAAGCTAAACCTGACATCCCTGATTCCTCGCCGGCTAAGCTCGGGAGCCATTCTCTCAAAGAAGCCAAGGTTTGTCCTGACTCTGCCGTCCTCTTTCCAGTAAACCACAGGGTCAAATCGGATGGACAGCCTTTCAGGTTTCCCGGCCAATTCGATGAGGGGATCAAGCTGGGAAAGCGCCGCAGACGGCTGGGGAGCGCCTTTTTCTATGAAACTCCCTCCCAGGCCGGTTATGGTGAAAAGAAGATAGATGTGGCCGTATTTTTGAAGCGCGGTCCGTAGCCTGCGGTTTTCGATGACATTTGTAAAATTCTTTGACCAGAGGACGATGGTATGGACGTTTTTCGGGCTTAAATCGACAGCATAGGCGTGCCCGGCCGGGCCGTAAACCTTCGCTTTCTCATCCTTAAGCACGGCACAGAGCCAATCCGGAAAGAAGGCAACGAGGTCTGTCCGCCGCGAGGCGCTGATGACTTTTTTCATTGTGTCTTGACAGTCCCGAGCAATGAATTTAGTATTTTAGCCAACACGAAAGAATCTTGCAATGTCTGTTCTTGAAGCTAAAAATCTGACAAAGAGCTTTGACCAGCGGACAGTGGTCAAAGGCGTGACCGTTGAGATTCATTCCGGCGAAATCATAGGCCTGCTGGGAAGAAACGGAGCCGGGAAGACAACATCCTTTCTGATCGTCGCCGGCCTGCTTCGTCCGGATAGAGGAAGCATCTTCCTGGACGGAAAAGACATATCGCGCTATCCGAGCTACCTCAGAGCCGAAGCAGGTATCTCCTACCTTCCCCAGGAACACTCGGTATTTCTCAAAGCATCCGTGTTCAACAACCTCATGCTCGTCCTGGAGCTTCAGCCGGTCGATAAAAAAGAAAGGAAGAAAAGGGCCGGAGAGCTTCTCCAGGAGCTGGGACTGGCCGAGCTGGCCAAACAACCCGCACACAGCCTATCCGGCGGCGAAAGGAGAAGGCTGGAGATATGCCGGTCCCTTATCATCAATCCGAAGTTCCTTCTCCTGGATGAGCCTTTCACCGGAATCGACCCCCTGACCATAATCGAGCTTCAAAAAATATTTCTTAACCTGAAGAACAAAGGTATCGGAATCGTCATCTCAGACCATAATGTCCGCGACACCTTCAAGGTCTCAAACCGGGCCTACATCATCGATGAGGGCGAAATCCTGATTGAGGGAACCCCGCAGGAAGTCGCTTCAGACGAAAGGGCGAAAGAAAGGTTTCTCGGGAGAAATTTTCAATTGGGTGGAGAAGTCGTCAATCAGTCTTCTTTAGAGAAAAAAAGGCCGCCCGGCTCTCCCCCAGCAAAAGCATGAACTCAGAACCGTATCATAATTCCAATCTTTAAAGAAAATCCGCTCAATTTGATTTCTGCCAAACGGCTATTACCATTCGGCTCATCTCCCTCTTCGAACATATCAATTTGTTTTAAGGTTTCTCCGTCGTAATCATCCTCAAAATACCAGACCTTGCCATCAAAAGAATCGCTCCAGCTACCGCTATCTGTAGTAGTTCCGGCTAACACCCACCCCTCTTCGTATCGCCAAGTACCAGAGTCATCTGCGTTCCCTTTCCAATTCTTAAGATTGGCGTACTTGTAACCACCTTCGAGGATTAAGGATATGTTCGAAGAAAACCTCAGGTCCAATCCGATGCCGCCGTGGAACCCAAGAGCATTGCACTTGGCCTCATATGTATAAGACCCATTTTCAGCGGAATCATATATGTAGGAATCCAGATAAGCTGAGGTGCTGTAATCGTACCAATCCTCATAATAGGAATATTCGTCTTTCATGGATGAATTGGACTTGAGCTTTCCCAAATAATAACCGATTCCCCCTTTGACAAAAAAACTCACTTTCTTCTGAACAGGAAAGAAGTAATAAGCATTCAATGTCAGAGGAATTACACTTAATTTTTGCTCCATGGTTCCCGTCATCTGCCAGCTCTCTCCATACTCTACATAATAATCAACGTAATCCGACCACGTCTCATCGTAAGAATAATCCAGGTCAAGGTCCCCTTTTGTTGTTTTCATTAAGCTTTCAACGCCTAAGCTAACGCTTAGATTGGGTGTAATGTTATAAAGCACTTCAACACCAAACTTCTGCATACTTTTAAACTCAGGCCAATTAAAGCTAAAGTCGGCCTCCGGGGGTAGATCCGCCTTAATATATTCAGACCACGCATTATAGCTTTTAATCATCTGGCCCAAATCTCCGGCATCAGTAAGGCTCAATCCTCCATTCAAGTAGATGCTCAGGGACTTTTTCTGCCCCGTGTCTTCGGAATAAGTCTCGTATCCTTTATATGTCTTTAGGAACCGGGGAAGGGAGGGCAGCGCGACATCCATCATCATGAATTTTTGCGGCGCTTCCTGAGCATGAGCCCTAAAAATTTGGAATGATTGAGCCGCACATAAAATGCCTTCATTCCGGTCAAAACTTTTCCTGAGACTAAACTGGCTCAGGTCATATGCTCCTGCTAAAGTGACTGAAATGAAGATAAGAAAAAGTGGAACTGCAAATAATTTTTTCATATTAATCTCCTTTTCAATTTTTTGCGCAACTATATATTAAGTTATTAGCGATGTCAACTGGAACTTCATGTGCGTCATGTAAAAATGAAAAGCGGACTCTTTTTGGCTTGGCATGATGAAGGTTTATGAAGGGAGGGCTCCCCATATGGCCAAGCAACTCCGCAAGAAGCCGTCAATCAGTCCTCATCAATAGTGTTCTGAGAAATCTTCACGACAGGGAGAAGAACACGCCTGACGATTCGTCTTCGAAGTGATGAACGTGCTATCCAATTAGCAAGAGGCTGAGAGAGTCTGTAATAAAAGGATACGAACATCCTTCCGACTGGGTATTGCCCCAGTATTCTGTCGCGGAATTGGCGCAAAATAAAGACCTCTTAGGACGAAAATGTAAACGCTGCAGTCGCAATGAAACATGATGATTTCTTTTTTTGTGCCTGAGCGGTCTTAAGGCGATTCGCCAATTCGAATGCGGCAGGGGATCCACCCTGGATATAAACCTTTCCATCTCCCATGTTCACCTTCGAAAGCGGTGCCGGTCCCGAACCAGGCGGCGTAAAGGTGCCACCGCTTTCGTACCAGCGAATCGCATAATCTCTGGACTTGGCTTTATCTACAGTGAAGAGGCCAATGCAGTCATTACAGACCATCCAAGGAGTGGTCTGTGATGCCATCTGACTTGCGAACTGCACTTTCGCTGAATCGTCAGACATGACAAACAATGCCATCATTCTAAATGCCTTTTTCCAATACGCTGGGGTGGATACCACTTCCAGAGTTGTCAAGAGGTATCCTTCCTTCTCGCCTAAATTTTTATTGCACACATCACATAAGCCCATTTCAGTATCCTCCTTTCATGCAGGCTAACTCAATGAATAGCGGCGGAATTCGCGCCAAACGCGCGGGTTACATCCACTGGATTGGTTGGCTGGAAACAATATCATTTTTTTTGCTCTCGACAATTTGCTTTTTCAATGTACAAGTAACATATAATCCCCAAGATTCAATGATCTTTCTATCTTTTAAGAGATATGTCCGGATCAAAATTTTTAACAATCCAGACATCGGAGAGTGTCTTTTTACACTCAAAGACAAATTTCCGGCCGTCAGAAGTCAGGCAGGGCATTTGAGGTTGACCCATCTCTGAGGTAACAGGGATGGTTGACAGGATTTTCACCTGGCCGTTCTCTACTGAAACCATAAAAATTTTCAATTCTTTGGCATCTTTCTCTATAAAATAGACGGACTTGCCATCGGATGACCAGCCTATTGGCTCATTTCTGCCCTTCAAAAGAAGCCGTTGCGATGAGTCGCCAAGCGATATGAGCCAGAGACCTCGAGAACCTGAGGGAGAAACGCGGTTCCAGTCGACTACAATTTTTTTCCCGTCGGGCGAATACTTTGGTTCAAACATCCAGCCGACCGAATCATCCCTGACAAGAGGATTCTCTTCTCCGGAATCAGGATTAAGAACATAAAAATTGCGATGTCCCGGCCTCTGATATAATATTTTTTGCCCTGGAGACCAGACAAGCTTGAAAGTAACACTGCTGACTTGACTCCCGGCAAATCGATAGGGACTCCCGCCGGAAGCGCTCATTTTCCACACCTCGGGAGCTCCTCCTTGTGTGGAGCAGAATGCAATCTCTTTCCCATCAGGGGACCAGACTGGATTTGTGCTGTAAGAGTCCAAAAAGGTAATCTGTTTTGGGGAGCCTCCCTGGAGCGGCA
>CAZJYC010000097.1:4606-7791 GCA_964550165.1 uncultured Eubacteriales bacterium | reverse complement strand
ACTTGTTTTGTAAGTTTTTCGATAATGGCGTCTTTGTCCATGAAGCTTTTATCGGACAAAAACAGAGTTTTACTTCAATTATTCAAAAAACCGTGAATGATTACGTATTTTTCTTATCTAACGGGGTTAATGTAGTAGATTTGGTCAATTAGGGGCTACCAACGGAAGAATCGGTAAGGGTCGTCCCACTCTTCCGGCACATCGAGGTAGAGGCCTTCCAGCCACCGCTTCTCGTTCTTGGACGCGTCCACGGGATTGTGGAAGCGCTCCAGAATAGGCGTTGACCCGGTCGCTCCCATATTGGCCAACAGACGCGTAACGAGGTAGCTCGTACGGCGGAACGTTCTCTTCACATTGGGCAGCTCTTTTCGGTCGAATTGCCATGGTGCGAGCTGGCAGAAGACGACGTTCAAGCTCTCCGCCCTGGCCAGGACGCCATCGCCGATGCTTGTAACTCCTGCCGAGGGACCCCGCCCGCCACCCCGACTCGCGTCGGAAGACGCGGGGGTAGGCAAGGCGGGAACCCAGACGAGGGGCAGTTTCCGTGGCTCACGGCTGTGCACATCCGCCGGCCCGACTCCAGCCAGCAGCGAATTGAAACCGAATGGTTCAAAATAGGCCGCGATGTGCTCTTTCTCCTTCATGCGGACTTTCAGCGGCAGTCCCTGGGACTCCATACGGAGAAACGCATTCACTTCCTGCTCGTTCAGCCCGAGCGCCAGCATGTTGCCGCCCTTCTTCAGCCAGTCAGCTATGGCAACGGCGTCCCTCGCAAGTTTCTGCCCACCGCCGGGTCCGACAAGGAGGACCTGGTCGGCGGTCATCTTCCCTACGTCATAGGAAGTTAGAGATACACCTGCGGATTCGAAATGTTGCCTTCCGGCTGAATCGCCGACGTAGATAACCTGGCGTCTCGGAGGCGGTTGCCAAGTTGATACGTACTGGAGGATGTTCCGGGCCAGTGTCTGCCCTGCCGGGTCATCTTCCGTGCGTCCGGTTATGTCTATCTGGCAGAAGAGCATCATTCCCTTACCTTCGCGGTATTCCATCAGCGGGCTGTACTGGAGGCTATAGCCGCCGTCGAGGATTGGCAGAAAATCACCCCTCGCGGGCTTCTCGATAAGGACAGAGGCAACGTTTCCGCGATTGCCGCACCGCCAAAGCCGCGTTACAGGGATGTCGCACCACTTGACCGTTGGTCCGTGACGGGGCCGCATCTGGTACTTGAGGCGTGAGGGCAGGACCGTGGCCTCGCCGCGCCAGTTGCGTAAGTGCTCCGCCTCGATTCCTCTCAGGAGCGGATGGTCTGGCACCCGCTTGAAGACCCATCGCAAGCCGTACTCCGCCACGCGGAACCCGAACCGCTTCTCCAGCACATCCGAGGTCTGCTCGAACATAAGCACCTTCAGGCCGTCGCGCACGCGTGCGATATCCGGTGCTGGACGCCCCGCAGCCAGAGCGGACTTGCCAACGATGAGGGTTTCGTACCCCGACAAGTCAACGTTCGCGTCCACGGGTTGGTACCGTATCCCCATCCCGTTCAATAGCTTCCCGGTCTGGCCCTTGGGGTCGAATAGCGCAATTTTCCCGTCCACCTGGGTGGTTTTTGGGCACGGCATAACGTCGATTGTGAAGGAATCCGTCTGGGTCTGGCTATTGTCGAACCTGAAGGTCGCGTTGAGCTTATACTTGCCGGGGGCCAAGACTGTCGGCAGTTCAAAACGCAAAGGAATGCGCTGCTGTTCCCCCGTTGGCACGGTAACCTGCTTTTTGCCGGCGAGTGTCCGGGGCAGGTCGAACGACCATTCGCAATACACTCTCACGGCTTCGCGGGAGTTGTTGATGACGATAAGCTGTTTCTCGACCGTCTCACCCGGCAGGAAGTTATGGTCCTTACTCGTGAAGGCCGCAGGCTTGCCGCCGATGTAAGCCAACAGCGGCTTGTTATTGCGAATCAAGGCCTGTGCTGCAACTGTAGGAATCCAGTCCGAGTGCTCGAAGGCCAGGTCAACCCGTTCGTATCGCTGCTCGATGTAGTCCGGACTGAGCCCTGGCCGCTGCAGGTTCTCCCAGTCAGTCTGGAACTCCTTGCGGCTTTTGTCAACGCCGTCACGCAGCTTCCAGTAGTGCCCGTGGTCCCACGGCGAGTTCGCCGACACTCCCCAAGTACGAAAAGCACGCCAGTTGTCGGTAAAGTACATTGCATATACAGGCTGTCGTTCGGCGAAGATGTCCGAACCTACAGGATAGGGATAATCCCATCGGTGCCAGAGTCTGCCGGCCCGGAACTGCTCCGCCTCCCAGCGCAAGTTCGTTTTCTCTATCTCGCTGATATCGAAAGCCCGGTCTCCTAAGAACTGTGAATTCCACTCGGCAAGGCAGAACTCCCACGGCACCTTTGCGCTCCCGAAGGCCCTCTCGCCTTTGTACCAACCGCGGTACATCGTCCAGTCCCAGGGAAACGGCACACTGTACTCGCACGTGAAGACCGGCTTGACGCCCACTGTCGCCCAGTGTTCGAACCAGTCGGATATCTCCTGAATGGGGGCGAAGTTCGCGTAGAAGTTGCTCGTGTGCATGGGGCCCAGGTTCCCCGATGCGTGGTGATAAACGATGCGGCCTGGGTCCAGGCCCGTCACGATTGCTTCGGCGCGCGAAGCTCGCCTGGAGTTCCTCAAAGACCAAGTGTCGCGAGGATTCTGGATTCCATCTATCATGTCCGGGTTCATATCCTCGCTATATCCGGTCGCGTTGTGGCTCATGGAGTAGAACACAACCGACGGATGGTTCTGTGCAACCCGCACATAGAACTCTGCGTGGGGTGCGTAGCTGTTTGCCTTGTCGGCATCGGGCGTCTCCCAATCGTAGTGGGCGAAATGCGGCTGGGACAGGGCTACGAGCATCCCCACATCGTCGGCGGCATTCAGGACCTCTACGAAGCTCAGATGAGAGCCCGGCTCGCAGCCGTAATTATGTGCATAAACGAAATTTATCCCGAAGCTTTTGAGCCGCTCCATGCTCTCCCGGGCTGCTCCGTAGTTCGCCAGCGCAGCCCCTATTTGGGCATTGTCCAGCGGAACGGCGGACAGAAAGATGCGGGTGCCGTTAAGAAAGAAGTCGCGGCCGTCTATCCAGAATTCGCGGAACCCGAAACGCATGGGGTGGCCGGTATCCAGCACCTTGCC
>CAZJYC010000097.1:0-4506 GCA_964550165.1 uncultured Eubacteriales bacterium | reverse complement strand
TTGCCGCCAGCCTCCAGCAGCGAAAGATTCAGGCAGTATGTGTTCTGAGGAGTATGGACGTCCCAGAGTCTCTCGGGCTTCCAGCTCTCGATGAATGCGAAACGGCCATCCTTGAGGTCGTTTCCCTTGAAGGTCTCGCTTGTGAACTCCCCGACACTATGGCCATCGTCTGTAATCTTGGCACGAAGAGCGTACCGGGCGTCCATGGCAAGGCCGTCCAGCGCGGCGTCGAAAGTTATCTCCCATTTGCGTACAGATGTGTCCACCTTCACATTGGCGATACGCGGGCCTATAGGTGTGCTGATGAGGTACACATCACCGCACAGGCCGCGGCGTGCCACCGCGCCCTTCACCTCTCTGGCCGAGGCGGTGTCGCTGTACGAGAGCATGACGGCCTTCAGCGGCATGGCTTCGACAAACATACTGAGAACGTGCGTGGCGCCCGGGCGGCAGTCGGCCGTGATGTCGAGCTCGCCACCTGGGAAAACGATGGCTCCTACGTCCCGACCATCCAAATAAACAGTAGCGTAGGAGTTCAGGTAATCGGCGTGGACTGTGATACGCCGGCCGACCCATTCGGCGGGAACGATAATCTCCCGCTGGTACCAGGCCGAGGTGATGCTGTCCAGATTCCGGTCTTTCCAGGTCGGGTGGGTATAGACTGTCTGGCAGTCTTTCTGCATGTAGTCGGTGATTCCCGGCCAGCACCCCGGTACCTTAAAGTAGCCCCACCTGTCGGCGGGCACGACGTTCGTGTCCTCGTTGGCCGGCTGCCAGCGCCACAGGCCATTTATGCATATCCGCTCGCGCGTGGGCGTTGACTGGCGATATGCTTTCTCAATGTCCCAGACAGCCCTGACACCTTCAGGCAACCGTACCGCAGCCTCACCCTGGCACAATCCTGGTACGACAGATGCAGCGATACACACGATAATGACGAACGATTGCTGTAACAAGGGTCTCATTTCGCCTATCTTTCGGAAATTGAGTGATGACCCTGGCAACTGTTCATTGGTATTTTTGAACATATTGGCCGAGAGTCTATAGTAAACGGAGCCTCGCAAGTTAGTTACAATACGTGGTTGTTTGATTAAAACCACAATAGCTTTCATTACAGAAGACTCTTAAGGACAAGTATATTGGATTTGACGTAGATGGCAATAAAACAATAGCGTGTATAATACAAAAAAGGTGAAAAAGACTGATATGCAACCTTCAAAACAGACACCGACCTTTAGAGACTTATTAACAAGTATTTAACAAGTTATCCATTGTGTGTTTTCGGGAAATTAAGGTTAAACGGTATTGACAATTTCATAATCAGGAGATTTTCCTTGACGGGAAAGTGGATGATATGGTATAAATTATTAGATTTTAGGTTTGTATATGTGTGTATTGATGGATTCTAGCCCCCTTAGGCACGAGTATTTTGTAATTTTTCGAATAGAGGAGGAGCTATTACGCAAGACACAGAGTTACTTGCAACGGTAGCTCTGTGTTTTGAAGCACAGTTTTTACATTTCAACTAACAATTCGTATTTTAAGAACAACGAGTGTTTTGGTGTGTGGCCAAAGCAAAGTTGTTGCTATTGTAACCTTTTTTGTAGGAGTAAGTATCATGAGAACTCGAGTAGTCTGGTTGACAGCAGTTTTGTTGATAGGATTTATGGGATTCAATCCAAGCCACGCACAAGAAGTCGAGAATCTGCTGGGTAACGGCGGCTTTGAGGACGGTGTTCTTACGCCGTGGAGCACCTATGGTAACGTTACCACAGAAGTGGTTCAAGTTTTGACGGGCGCAGCAATTCCCGAAGACCCGATTGAGGGAAGATATTGTCTTCATGTTGTGGTTCCCGCAGCAGGTGCAAACTTCTGGGATGCTGGTCTGCAGCCCTCGGGAGAAGTTTTTGCAAAGGGTAAGAAGTACACTGTTTCCGCCTTTCTAAAGTCCAAAAAAGGTACACTGCAAATCAATATGAAGCCGGAACTGGCAATAAATCCATGGACCGGATATGGTGAGCAGATGATGACTATAACTGAAGAATGGGCAGAATATAGTGTAACAACTCCTGTTTTTACTGAGGACGTGATGCCAGCAGGCTTCACATTCCACATAGCTATGACACCTGGCGATTTCTGGGTAGATGGCGTAAGATTTTACGAAGGCGACTATGTCCCGCCTGCTTTCAAAAAAATATTGTCGGCTGTTGACCCCGTTCCTGAAGACGGCGCCGTTGACGTGCCTCGCGATACGGCACTGAGCTGGGCACCGGGCCCGTTCGCCGACACGCACAACGTGTACTTCGGAAAGGTCTTTGATGATGTCAATAATGCCGATGTCACCCATCCGCGGGACGTGCTGGTAAGCAAGGGCCGGAAAGCGACCGCGTACGACCCTGAGGGGCTTCTCGAATTCAGTCAGACCTACTACTGGCGTATTGATGAAGTCAATGCGCCGCCGGATTCCACCGTCTTCAAGGGAGACGTCTGGAGCTTTACGGCTGAACCTTATGCCTATCCGATTGCGAATGTAATTGCCACGGCTTCAAGTTCGAATACCCAGAATATGGGGCCTGGGAAAACCACTGATGGCTCCGGACTCAACGCCAGTGACCAGCACTCAACAGAACCAACAGATATGTGGCTCAGCAGCGCCACCGGTCCTCAGCCGACCTGGATACAGTATGAGTTCGACAGGGCCTACAAACTCCTTGAAATGTGGGTCTGGAACTCGAATCAGTTGCTTGAGTCTCTTTTCGGTCTTGGAGCTAAAGACGTTACGGTTGAGTACTCTGAAGACGGCGTTAACTGGACATCGCTGGGCGATGTTGAATTCGCCTGGGCTCCCGGCTCGGCTGATTACACCCACGATACAACCGTCGATATGGCCGGTGCAATTGCAAAATATGTCAGGCTTACCATAAGCAGCAACTGGCGCGGACTGTTGCCCCAATACGGTTTGAGCGAGGTCCGGTTCTTCTACATTCCGGTTCAGGCAAGAGAACCAAAACCTATTTCAAGAGGCAAAGGTGTAGCGAGAGATGTCGTCCTTGATTGGCGTGAAGGGAGGGAAGCCGCATCGCACGAAGTCTATTTCAGCAGCGATAGTGAGGCTGTAATCAACGGTACGGCTCTTGTCGATAAGGTGAGCGAAAGCCGCTATAAACCCGCCTCTCTTGAATACGGACAGACTTATTACTGGAAGGTCAATGAGGTTAATGAGGCTGCGAGCATCCCTTCTTGGGAAGGTAACCTCTGGAGCTTTTCCACTATAGAGTACTTTGTTGTTGACGATTTTGAGGACTACGATGTTGGTAACAACGAGATATGGTGGGCATGGAAAGACGGGATTGGTTATGCCAGCCATCCCACTTTGCCGCCCTATCCCGGTAATGGAACCGGCTCTATGGTTGGCGACGAAACCACAGATTCTTACACCGAGGAAACTATTGTTCACAGCGGCAATCAGGCGATGCCGTTATACTATGACAACAATCTGCAGGGCAAATTTAAGTATTCAGAAGCGGAGCTGACGTTGGGTGATAAACGAGACTGGACAGAAGGAGGCGTTACGGTGTTATCACTGTGGTTCCATGGCGACCCGTCTAATGCCGCCGAACCGATGTATGTTGCCCTCAATGGCAGCGCTGTGGTCACTCATGATAATCCGAATGCAGCTTTGGTAGAGCAGTGGACTGAGTGGATTATCGACCTGCAGACGTTTGCAGACTTGGGCGTGAACCTCGCCAATGTCAATACAATCGCCCTCGGTTTAGGCGACAAGAAAAATCCAAAGACCGGCGGTTCAGGCAAGATGTGCTTTGACGATATCCGCGTCGGCCGTCCCATACCGGTACAAGTCGATACCAGAAATATACTGGCTAACGGCGGCTTTGAGGACGGTATTCTTGCACCGTGGAACACCTATGGTAACGTTACCACAGAAGTGATCCAGGTATTGGCGAACGCAGCGGTCCCCGAAGCTCCGATTGAGGGAAACTCTTGTCTTCATGTTGTGGTTCCTACACCAGGCGCAAATGACTGGGATAACGGTCTGCAGCACGCAGGACACGTTTTCGAAGCAGGCAAGAAATACACTCTCTCGGCATTTCTCAAGTGCAATGAAGGTACGCTGCAGATACGTTTCAAGCCGGAACTGGCACAAGAGCCATGGACCGGATATGGTGCGCAGGTCATCACAATGACTGACCAATGGGCAGAATATAGCGTAACAACTCCTGTTTTTACTGCGGACGTCAGTCCGGCTACCATCACATTCCACATAGGTTTTGCAGCCGGTGATTTCTGGATAGATGGCGTAAGATTTTACGAGGGCGACTATGTCCAGCCTGATTTAGGACAGTGAACCCCGCACCAATTGCCCGGACTTAGAAGATTTGTTCGTGTTTGTGGGTCCCAGATTCTCAAGGTGGTTACAATTGGTGCGGGGCAGATGGGTGGAGTGGTGAGTAGTGAGTGGTAAGTAATCAACTCACCAATTAACCA
>CAZJYC010000096.1:0-7800 GCA_964550165.1 uncultured Eubacteriales bacterium | reverse complement strand
AGAGGCTTTTTGCTACCCATATCTTATTCACCCACACAAAATGGAAGAGAACCAATAAAATAAATGTTACATAATAAATGCACAAGCCGCAATTCACATATAAGATAAGGCAAGAAATAATATTAATAATGTTTCAACCAGGATGTGGAACGGAGGCGTTCCTTTTGCCCATTCTGGACGGAAGCATCCGCTGAAAGCGAGAGGGGATCCGAAGTGTGCAGGCTATTTTTCTCTATCCTATGAACGCGCTGGTCAATGACCAGCTTGGGCGGATGAGGCGGCTCCTGCGGGGCACAGGGTTGGACGTATCAAAAGCCTGAGGAGCTTTGCTCCGGGACCATGCGTATCGACGTGATTCACTCCTCGACTCGTAGACTTGTCCGCACTATCCCCTGTGATCCCGGCGCTCAGGCCTTTGGCCTTCTGGATAAAGAATGTCTTGTTTATATCCATGAAGATAGTCAAGGAGAGCTGATTCTCAAGTGTGTCAAGTATTGAACCTCATATAGAGGATTATGAATTCCAAGGCAGGGCTTAATTATTCTATACAGGCATTACATTAATCGGAGTCAAAAAGATCATTGTCTTCGATACCGAAGATGCACTTCTTATCACCCGCAAGGAAATTCATGAACTTCCCACGGAAGCGTAGGACTTTCTGTTTTCCGTAAAATCCCCCTCCAATTTTTTAGTAATAAATCTTCATTTTTTTAAAGGTTTGAATAGAACTTTTCAAGGAACTCAAACGTTAATTATCATTGAAGTGCCTGCGTAGAGAGTCAAACATAACGCACGTCCTTATCTGAAAGACAGAAATTGTCGCGAGACTCGGGATTAAAAAAAATAACACACTCTATCGGACATGATGGCCTGGACTCCTGATCAGTCCGTCAAAATCATGAAGGAAGAGGCAAAGCGAATTGCCGCTGCAAAAACCTCGTGACAAGAATTCCTTTTTAGATAAAACTGAAGTCTTTATAACCTCATCGCTTGAGAAAAATATCGTTTAGTTCCCATCATGATTCCGGGCAGCGCTTTTCCCGCAGAGGTTGAATCCGCAGGAAGCTCTCTAGGTCTGGAGCGGCCTGGGAGCCCACCGCGTCCAGCGTTCCAGGGGATGCAATTTAAATAAATAATGGATAACCCAGCCAATAACATAGAACACATAGAAGATCCAGGCGATGAAATAGAGAATGACGATGAGGCCGAGGGCTGCTGCCCATGAATCGCCCATCCTGCTGCCAGCAACAGCAGGGATAAGGACTGCGATGATCATGAGCGGCAATAGCCCGGCTAGGTTAATCAGCAGGATCCGCCACCAGACAGACCAGCCGATGAATCGTCTGATGTCCAGACGGTAGCGGACACGGAGCACGGCCTTGGAAATCCAGTTGACGAAAAAGAGAGTAATGACCGGGGCGCCGATAAAGCCGTAAGTGACGAACTGCATGCCCCCGCCGGCATCAAGCCGGGAGCGCTCGAAAAAGAGGATGCGGCGTATGGGTTCCGGCAGAAAGGCCAGAAAAGCGCTGAGGACTGCAAACGTGGCCAGGCCGGCCAGGGCCATGCGCCACTGGAAGGACCAGCCTATGGAGAAATTTCTCTTCGAGAGAAAACGGGGAGCGGCGGGCAGCTCGGTGAGCGGCTCTTTCGTCTTATCCTCAGGTTGTGTCACAGCCAGCTGCTTCCATTGCAGGTGAGAGGCCATGGCGGCGTAAAAGAGCAGGCCAGTCAGGGCTCCGCTTCCCGTATTAAGAATGAGCCCTTCCAAAAGATATCTTATCGAATTATGGTAGAGGACTGTTGCCAGGATCGTGCCCAAGAATTCTCCCGAGGCAAATCCCAGGATAAAGGCCGAAGGCTTCTTGCCGAGAATTCGATAAAAAATGATGACTCCGGCTGCGGCCAGGAACATCCACAGAAAGTTCATCACAATAGACGGAATATCGAATGTCGGCCTGTATAGAATCAGCCTGACGGACCTTACGAAAAAACCCCAAAGGACCATGGCCAAGCCGGCCAGGATGGGCAGGAGGATGTCCTTCTTTAAAACATGTGCCAGCCCGATAAAAGCTACGGCTCCCACGAGGGCGGCCAGGATGGTGAAAGCTAGATATTTGGCGTCCATATAGAAATGAAATCTTCCAAACCGGATGAAGGTTTCCAGAGATCTCCATATCCACCACAGTAGCCAGCTGATGAAACCGCCGGCCAAGTAGGCCAGACCGGCCAGGTAATTGAACCTGTATTTCCCAGTGTCGAAAAGCCCAGTGAATGACCCGTTCATTTATCCCTCCAAATTTGCCTTCATATTAAGAAATCCTTGAGCGTAAGTCAAAGACATCTTGTCCGCATGCGCGAAGCTTGGCTGGCACAGCCGGGGAGGACTCGCGACGGGGCCCATTTTTTTGATAATCACATCTTCCGGAGAGGCAAAATTTGCCTCTGTGTCTTCTAAGGGACGCATTCTTTTTATTCTGGCGAATCGGCTTTTGCTCAGGGAAGCATTCCTTGATCTGCGCGATATGCTCGTCTCTTACATCTGCCACTATATCGATGTCATTCGTAAACCTGGGCTCTCCATAAGCAATAGATGCGATAGCGCCGCTAATAAAATAGGGGATGTTCAATTTTTCAATACATCGAACAAGATATCCCAGGAGCTCAGATTGCTCCATGAGAAATTCTCCTAATGACCTCGCGCTGAAGCCGTTTTTCATCCCATTCGGGATGTAGCGAACGGAGATTATTAGCTAGCATGATTTTCGCTGACCGCCACAAGCCGAACGCAATTTGTAAACGTTGCGAGGGAGTCTTCTTTTTATAGATTTCAACCATGGCTTCATCAACGGATTCAATCTTCTTGCCCTCCAATCGCATAACTTCTTCCTTTTCCCAGCTTATAGCATAGGCACGAGGAGAGGTCAATTTTTTTGCTCTCCCTTACGCCTCTAATCTTTTTTGACCTTGCAATTTCCTTGGCCCCCCTTTACTTGAAAGAGAACTTGACAGATTGCTGCCAAAAGCTTATGGTAAGACATAGTAAGACTAAAGGAGCTTTAAAGATGAGCCGGTCAACAAAAACTCTGACGGTGTCTCTGCCTCCTCAGATTTTCGAAGAGGTTGAAAAGCTTGCCGCTCAGGAAAACAAGACCAAAAGCGAACTCTTCCGCGATATGGTCCGGGTTTATGAGAATTATCTCGACGAAAACCGCTGGAGGAGATTGAAGAGACTGGGTCGGGAAACTGCGAGGAAGTTGAATGTCACCTCTGAAGAGGATATCGAAAAACTGGTGCATGAGGCCCGCAGGATCCGGAGCTGACTTTGGTCCGGGTCGTCTTTGATACCAATATTCTTCTCTCAGCATTTATTTTCGGTGGCAAGCCTGAGCAACTGTTTGAGATGGCCCGTTCTCAGAAGATACGGTTACTAACATCTCCGACCATACTGGTTGAATTCGCCTCTCTCCTTAAAGGAAAGTTTAACTGGGAAGATGAAGATATCACCGATGCGATTCGCACCATCGGGTATTCAGCAGAACTTATAAAACCGGCTTTAAAAATCAGAATCCTCGGCGACGACGCTGATAACAGAGTTCTTGAATGTGCCCAAACGGGCAAAGCCGATTACATCGTCTCCGGGGACCGACATCTTCTCAAGCTAAAGAAATTTCAAAAAATCCCGATTGTGAAAGCGGCTGATCTTATCGTCGCGCTCGGTAAATCTGTCTGACGACGTGGAGAAAAAGAAGGATATTATGGAAATTGTCATTTTAGGCTGCGGGATGGTTGGCGGTCCAATGGCCATCGACCTTGCCCAAGATAAAAATGTTGAAGTCAGCGTTGTGGATATCAGTGCGCACGCCCTGGCCCGGCTGAAGAAATTTCGCGGAATTAAGCTCATTCAGGAAGACCTCGGAGACGCAAAAACCGTGCAGAGATTGGTTGGGAATTCCAGCCTCGTCATCAATGCTGTTCCGGGCTTCATGGGATTCAGGACATTAAAGGCTGTTCTCGAAGCAGGCAAAAACCTTGTCGACATCTCCTTTTTCCTGGAGGACCCTTTTTCTCTGGACGGGCTCGCCAGAAAGAAAGGATTGATGGCTGTCGTGGATTGCGGAGTTGCGCCCGGCATGAGCAATATCCTTGCCGCCCATGCCCTCAGAAAGCTCGATAAAACGGAAAACATTACGATCTACGTGGGAGGGCTTCCCGAAAAGCGGGAATGGCCTTACGAATACAAGGCCGTTTTCTCGCCTTACGATGTGATCGAGGAATATGTCCGGCCGGCGCGCTTCATCAAGAACGGCCGGATGGTCGTCCGGCCAGCCCTTTCCGACCCCGAATTCATCATCTTTCCCGGCATCGGCACGCTCGAGGCTTTTAACACCGATGGCCTCAGAACCATGGCTAAAACGCTCAGTGTTCCCAACATGAAGGAGAAGACTCTCCGCTATCCCGGCCATATCCAAAAGATTGCCCTCCTCCGGGATACTGGCTTCTTCGACACTGCCGAGGTCGAGATCCAGGGCGCTAAGATTCGCCCCATTGACTTCACCGCAAAGCTCCTCTTTCCTAAGTGGAAGCTCCATGAAGGCGAGGCCGATATCACGGTCATGAAGATCGTTATCGAAGGCAAGAAAAAAGGGAAATCGCTCCGAATCACTTACGACCTGTTTGATCGCTTCGATGCCAAGACAGGAATCCACTCTATGGCCAGAACCACCGGCTACACCGCTACGATGACAGCCAGGATGATCAGCCGCGGGCTTTTCACCCGGAAGGGAATCTCGGCGCCTGAGCACATCGGTCTGAAGCCCGCATGCGTGAAGTTCATTCTCCAGGGCTTAAGCGATCGGGGCGTCTGCTACAAGGAGAGCATCCAGGCCGTCTGAGATGCTCGGGGCATAAGGTTGAATTATGAATTTGAATTCCTTTTTGTAGCTCATTTCTTCAGAATCGGCATGGTGACATTGCTATCACGCAATAACATTTATTCTCACATGGAGCGTTTTAAGTAAATCCATGGAGCCCTCCGCCTTACTCTCCCTCGATAATCGCCCACATCACAGAAATAATGAAGCTCCCGCTTTGACATCTCCCGGTCACTGTGCTAATTATTTCGGCGGATAATCCGATCATCATGGCCAAGCGGAAATTCTTCTTATTTCCCTGCCATAAGGTCAGGCCTGACCAGGCAGGATTCTTTCGCCGCTTCTTTGCCTTTGCGATCGACTCCATCATCATCGTCATCTTAGCTTTTATAGTATACCTTCTTTATGTAGAGATAACTGCGGCCTTCAAGAAAGAGCCGGGCCTTGTGGCCAAGGCTGTCAGAGCCATCAAAGAAGGCGGACCGTTTTTGATCACGACCGAGCCGCAAGAGCCGGACGAATTCTTGAAGAAAGTCTATCTTAAGGAACTCGAAAAAAGGCTTCCCCGGGAGGAATACAAACGGGCTAAAGAGATGACCTACCAGGAGATGAAAAAAGTTTTCCCTTTGCCAGGGAAATTCGAGAATCTCGAAGAGAAAATCATCAAGGCCAGCAAAGCAGTTGATATCCTAAGAGAAATCATCGTCGCCTATCTCTATTTCGCACTCTTTTTCCGGTTCCACAGTCAGACGCCAGGTAAGCGCCTTCTGAGGCTGAAAGTCGTGGATTTAAAGGGGAAACCTCGGTTAGGCTGGTATCAGTCTTTCGAGAGGGCTCATGGCTATGCTGCTTCCGCTCT
Source organism: uncultured Eubacteriales bacterium (assembly GCA_964550165.1). Taxonomy (GTDB): domain Bacteria; phylum Acidobacteriota; class Aminicenantia; order Aminicenantales; family Aminicenantaceae; genus CAZJYC01. The sequence goes on along the minus strand of CAZJYC010000096.1, from coordinate 2,067 downwards.
CTTCGCCAGCCTTGGCTTTCTCCAGGTCCTATGGAACGCCGAGGGGCTGACCATGCACGATAAGATCGCCTCAACGACAGTTATCAAACTTCCGCGGAAGAAAAAGGTGCGCTCCAAACGCCGCCCTAAAAAAACGGCCAGGAACCAGCCGGAGATAAAGGACTCTTAGCTCCCGTGATCGGCAAGTCTGCTCTCACCAGGGAAAAGGGAGTGATAAGCAGCGGCAGATAGCCGAGTGGAGGTTTGTCGCCAGAATCATCGCCTCTGTCAACAGTTTTTCATTCTTCTTGTTTTCTGTTCTTATTGAGGCAATCTATCCTTGGCATTTATTTCGTCATCTGTCATGATATATGACGATGAATTCGTCGAATAAGATGAAAAGAAAATAGCAATACATCAGGGGATAGGCTTTTTTACTGATCAAATTGACAATTGAAGATAAAAAGGGTAAAAGAAGTTAAGATCCTAAAAAAAGAGGGAACTTCTTGGAAATAAAAGAGAAAAGAGAGCTAGAAGTGACTGTCGACAAGAGACATGTCGTCTCACTCGGCGAGCGCCTCTACACGGAAAGCGTTGAGCTTCTAAGAGAATTAATCAACAACGCCTACGATGCCGATGCCACTGAGATCCATGTGGAAATCACGCCCGAAAGAATCGAGGTCAAAGACAACGGCATTGGCATGGATGCTGAAGGATTGAAACAGTATTTCATCATCGGCTCAGACGAAAAAGTCCTTCACTCCCGCTCGCCTAAACTGGGAAGGGTAAGGATCGGACAATTCGGTATCGGAAAATTTGCATCCCTGGCTGCTGCCTCCTGTTTTGAGGTCATCACCCAGCATAAAGATTTTGCTGCCAGAGTTATCTTTGATAAATAAGCCTGGGAAGAAGCAAAGGATAAATGGCATCTTCCTTGCGAGATTCTTGTTCCCGATCCCCAAAGAGGCGACGGGACAACCGTCATTCTTTCCGAGCTCTCAAAATCGTTCGACCTTGAAGATGTCGAAAGAAAAATCGTCGAGGGAGTGCCTCTCAAAGCTCCAGATTTCGCTGTCTACCTCAATAAGCGCCGTCTTTTCCCGAGGAGCATCGTCGGGCAAACGATTCCCATAATGGAAGGCAGCAAATTTGGCCTGATCTCGGGCGAGATCGTTCTTACCCCCAGCTCCATGGCTTCTGCCAAGGATCTGGGAATTGAAGTCAAAGTAAAGGGAGTTACCGTAAAAAAAGACCTCTTTGGGATGGAAACCTGGGGAAAAGTCATAGCCAGGATTAGAGGAGAAATAAACGCCGATTTTCTTCCCGTGACCAGCGACCGCTCAAATTTTGTGACGGATTCAGAGGAATATCAGGAATTCCTTAAAGTCATGGCCAGAATCGTCGGCATCGTCAAGAAAATGCTGGGCAAGGAGGCTGACCGCAGGGAAGACAGGCGGGCTGGCCATGCTGTCAGAGAGGCCCTGCAGAGAATCCATAAGGCCTTGGCCCGCAATCCGGACCTTTCGCCTTTTGGGCCCATCCCCTATGGGGAAGAGGGGGGAGTTGGCGGCGGAGCTGTGGCTGAAGGACAGAAAAAAGGTAAAAAGGAAGCTGAAATCAGGCCTCATGAGGTTGAGACTCAGATGCCTCCAAAACCCAAAAGGAAAAAAAGGCGCCATCCCCTGGTAAAAAAAATCACTCCCAATGCCATAGTGCGCAGGATAAGGATGGGCGACAGCAGCGTCTCGGTCTGCCTCGACTTCTTTGGTGAATCAGGCCCTGAATGTTTCTCTGAGGGAAATATCGTCTACATCAACCGCGATCATCCCCTTTTCAGGAGAGAGTCCCGAAAGAAAGCCGCCTCCACCATGTACATTGCTCGCCTTGTGGCTCAAGAAATTTCGATGATGAAAGAGACGAAAAGCCCGCGTCTCGCCTACAACCGACAGAGCAAACTCCTCAAAGATGCCTTCGCCGAGGAGTAACTCGGATTCATTGTGAAGATTTGGAAGATATCTCCCATACCAATTGATTTGGTTCTCTTCCATTTTGTGTGGGTGAATAAGATATGGGTAGCAAAAAGCCTCT
>CAZJYC010000095.1:0-7810 GCA_964550165.1 uncultured Eubacteriales bacterium | reverse complement strand
GGGAGGAAAGTCCGAACTCCAAAGGGCAGGATGGTCGCTAACAGCGACTCCGGGCAACCGGAGGAAAGTGCCACAGAAAACATACCGCCCTGTGAGAAAGGCAACCTTCTTGCAGGGTAAGGGTGAAAAGGTGAGGTAAGAGCTCACCGTCCTGGTGGCGACACGAGGAGCGCGGTAAACCCCATCCGGAGCAAGACCAAATTGGCCCAAGTTGGGATGGCCCGTCCCGATGGGCGGGTAGGTCGCTCATCCCCTTGAGCAATCAAGGGGTCAGACAAATAACCGCCCCCGCTAATCCAGCGGGAACAGAATTCGGCTTACGTGCCGCTCCAGCCGTTATTTCCCCATTCCTTCCGCATTTTTGACAATGCTTTTGGCCAGGCCGGCGAAGATAAAGTAATGGAAGGGCTTGGTCAGAAGCCGGTAGATTCGCCCCCAAAGACCTTTGGGAAGAAAATAGGCGGTGAGGACAAAAGATTTACCCTGGATAGAAAACTCAAGCCAGGCCTTTCCCGGAACCTTCATCTGGCTCAAGAGAAGAAGCCTTCTGCCTTTTTTCAAGTCAGCCACTTTCCAGAAATCCAGACTGTCGCCGATTCTGAGCGCAGCAGGATCTCTCCGGCCTCTATTCAGGCCCGGCCCCCCGAGCAGCTTATCGCAAAATCCGACAAATCGCCAAAGCCATCCGTTTCTGTGCCAGCCTGTCTTTCCGCCGATGGATTGAGCAGAAAGGAATACTTTTTCGGGCGATATCTTACCGAGATCAATAGTTCTTTTCTCAATAAAAACGGCCTCAGCAATGCTGTCCTGATGCTTTATGTCGCACGCAGCGCTTGCGCTGCTGTCGCACCAGCGGCTTATGACCTGGTTTTTTTCGATCTCGCTCAAAGCATCGCGCAGCGCCTCTTCATAGGAAACAGGGGAGATTTTAGGAAAATATTTCTTCGCATTCTCATTCTGGATGACGGTTTCGGACTTCAATCCTTCAACCAGGGCTTTGGCGATCCTGTAGGGGACAGATGTGACCAGAATGAGCCAGTAGGAGGAGAGGTTTGGCGTGAGAAAAGGAAAAGGAACGAGGTGCCTTTTCAACCCCATCACTTTTGCAGCTCGAAGAAGCATCTCCTTAAAGCTCATCGGCTCAGATCCGATATCCACAACAGGATTGCCTTCTTTGAAGTCAAGGTCTTTCGCCTGGCAAAGATATTGCAGAACGTCATCAATTCCGATGGGCTGGGTTTTTGTCCGGACCCATCTGGGTGTGATCATGATTGGAAGGTTCTGGATCAGATGGCGGATGATTTCAAAGCTGGCGCTCCCCGAGCCGATGATGACTCCAGCCCTGAACCAGATTGTCTGGATGAGGTCGGGCTTGGCGCTGAGGATCTCGCCCGTTTCGATTCTGCTGAGGAGATGCTTGCTGGCTGTTTGCTTGCTGCCCAAGCCGCCAAGATAGATGATTCTCCTAACTGAAGCCTCAAGACACGCTTCCCGGAAGTTTGTGGCGCTTATGCGGTCTAGCTCCTGGAAATCTTGCTTGGCTCCCAGGGCATGAATCAGGTAATAGGCAGTATCGATTCCTTGGAGTGCTTTTCGGAGCGAATCTTTATCGAGCGTATCGCCTTCGAACAGCTCGACTCTATCCCTGAACTTATCGCGGACTTTCCGAGAATTTCTGACAAAAAGCCTTAACCGGACATTCTCGTTTTCAAGGAGTCGCTCCTTGAGTCTTCTTCCGATATAGCCCGTGGCTCCGGTTAAGAGTATGTTCATCCTTGAGGTCAGCCTCGCTTTTAATTTTCCTCTGCTTCACTCATTTTTTTTATTATAAATCAGCTGACTTTACAGCCTGTCTCATACACTGAAACTCTCCCCCAAATCTATAAGCTGTCTTGCCGAATTCTCAGTCTAATCTCAGGCAAAATGACAGGCTGAGTTACAGAAAGGAAAGAGAGCTGAGAGCCTGGCGGATTATAATCAACATGTTTCCGGGGAAAAGCCCCAGCTGGAGCACGCCATAGAGACAGAGAAAGAGCACCAAAAAAAGCGCTGGATTTTCAAGTGTGATTTCTATTTCTTGGGAAGGCTCTCTCATGTACATATAGACGATTATCCTCAAATAGTAAAAAACAGAGATCAAGCTGGCCAACACGGCAACAATGACCAGGGGCACAAGACCCTGCCTGACGCCGGCGGAAAAAACATAAAACTTCGCCAGAAATCCTCCAAAGGGTGGGAATCCGGCCAGAGAGAGGAGGAAGATCGAGAAAGTGACGCCAATCCAGGGATATTTAAACCCGATGCCAGCATAATCTTCGAGCTGGAGGTATTCTTTCTCTTTTCGACTCAAGGCGCAAACAGCGGCAAAAGCGCCGAGATTCATAAAAAGATAGACGGTCAAATAGAAGACCAAGCTCGGGTTGTCCTGAGCCAGGATGGCGATCAGGAGATAACCCGCGTGGGCAATACTCGAATAAGCCAGGATCCTCTTCAGGTTGGTTTGACGCAAAGCCACAAGATTTCCGACGACCATAGTCAAGGCGCTGATGATATAGAGCAGCCAGAAAATGGCCTGCTTATCGATGGCAATTTTCCAGTAAGACAAGAATATTCTCAGGAGAACGGCAAAGCCGGCCGCCTTTGTCACCACAGAAAAGAAGGCGGTGATCGGTGTCGGCGCGCCTTGATAGACATCCGGAGTCCACATGTGGAAGGGGACAACTGCGATCTTAAAACCGAAGCCGATGATGACCAAGCCCAGGCCGACAAGAGCCATCAAGCCTAAATTGGCCTCTCCGCTGAAAAAAGCGATGACTTCGGGAATAAAAGTAGAATGGGTTGAGCCGTAAAGAAGAGCCAGGCCGTAGATGAGGAACGCTGTGGCAAAGCTTCCCAGGAGAAAATATTTGACGGCAGCCTCTGAGGACTTCTCGTCTTTTCTCCTTAAACCTGCAAGCGCATAGCTGGAGATGGACAGAACCTCCAGGCCTAAAAAGATGACGATAAGGTCTGAGGAGGAGACCATGATCGCCACCCCTGATAGAGCGAGAAGAAGCAGCGCATAGTACTCGCCGTAGTTTGTGTCCTGGAGGGCGATGTATTTGATGGAGATCAGGATGACAAAGCCTGTGGCCAGGATCAGGATCAGAGTAAAGAAAAGAGCAAGGTTGTCCAGGAAAAGGTTGCGGTTAAAATAAAAATATTCTTTATTCCAGAATCGCAGGCAGAAATAGCTGCAGATAAGGAGGGAAAAGAGGGAGACATAAGCCAGATAGCTTTTGTTCTCTTTCTTGAGAAAAGCCTCAAGGATCAAAACGACAAGACTCGCACAGACCAAAACCAGCAATGGCAGCAGAGCGAGGAAGCTGTTCATTGTGTTGTGTTTTCCTTCTCTTCAGTTTTTTCTTGCGCTTTTTCCTGGACATTTTTTAACGAAGAATCCTCATCCTTCCTGGCTTCGGTAAAGACAATTTCTCTATTTTTGATTCCGTTGATGAGGTGGTTGACAGAGGTATCCATCTTCCTCAGGAAAGTCTGGGGATAGATGCCCATCCAGAACATCATGATGACGATAGGCACAAGGTAAGCGATTTCTCTCTTGTTCACATCCTTGAAAGAACAAATTTTTTCGTTGGTTATCGGGCCGTGCATGACCCTCTGGAACATCCAGAGGAGATATCCGGCTGCCAGGATGACTGTCGAGATGCCGAGAATGGCCAGCACTTTGTTCGCCTTAAAAATGCCAAAAATGCAGAGAATCTCGCCGACAAAGCCGTTAAGCCCTGGCAGCCCAACCGAGGAAAGCATGCAGATGAGGAAAAACGCGGCAAAAACCGGCATCTGCTTGCTGACGCCTCCAAAATCCTTGATCAAGCGCGTATGGGCTCTTTCGTAGAGAATGCCGACAATCAAGAACAGAGCGCCTGTGCTCAATCCGTGGTTGAGCATCTGAAAGATGGCTCCTTCTACGGCTTCGGTGTTCAAGGAGAAGACAGCGAGCATGATCAATCCCATGTGGCTGACGCTGGAGTAGGCGACCAGAGATTTGACATCCTTCTGGATGAGAGCCATCAGGCCGCCGTAGATGATGCCAATGAGGCTTAAGACAGCAAGGAGCGGAAGGAATCTCTCCGCCGCATCCGGGAAAAGAGGCAAAGCAAAACGGAGGAAGCCGTAAGTCCCCATCTTCAGCAAGACAGCAGCCAGGACGACCGACCCGGCTGTCGGCGCTTCCACGTGGGCGTCAGGAAGCCAGGTATGGAAAGGAAACATGGGCACTTTGATGGCAAAGGCCAGAGTGAAAGCCAGGAAAAGCCAGATCTGGACATTCGGGTTGAGCATCATTTTGTAGTAATCAAAGAGGTCTAAGGAATAGATGCCCGTGGCCTTGTAATAAATGGAATAGAGAAAGAAGATGGCAACCAGCATCAGCAGGCTGCCGGCCATGGTGAAGAGAACGAATTTCAGAGTGGCGTAAATGCGGCGTGGACCTCCCCAGACTCCGATCAGGAAATACATGGGAATGAGCATCGCTTCCCAGAAAACATAAAAGAGGAAAAGGTTGAGTGAGACAAAGACGCCGAGGATTCCGCCCTCGAGCAGAAGCATGAAAATCAGATATTCTTTGACCCGCTTTTCGATGTACTTCCAGGAAGAGAGGATGACGAGTGGCATCAGGAAGGTTGTCAGGAGCACGAGAAAAAGGCTTATGCCGTCAATCCCGACATGGTATTTTATGCCATAGCCCATCCAGGCTCTGTGTTCGACGAACTGAGGATCGGCAGTTGTCTCGTCAAAATGGAAATAGAGCATCAGCGAAAAAATAAAGGCAACAAGGGCGATACCCAGGGCGATATAACGGAGCAAGTTCTCCTTGTCTCTGGGTATAAAAATAAGGAATATGCCCCCCAGAATCGGGAGGAAGGTGACAATACTCAATATCGGCAGATTCATTTTTTAAAACAAAAGATAACCCAAGAAAATAATCGCTCCCAAAAGAAAGATCAGGGCATAATCCTTGATCAAGCCGCTCTGGAAATAGCTTAGGATTTTTCCCGAAAATCCTGCGGCTTCTGCACTTCCGTTGACAGCGCCATCGATGACCTTCAGGTCAAAATTATCGTAAACGATCTCCGATCCTCTGATAGTGGGATTGATAAAGACCGCATTGTAAATTTCATCCACGTAATATTTATTGAAAAGGAGCCGATGGACGCCAGGGAATCGCGCCTTTAGATTTACAGGAATCTGGGGAGATTTGATGTAAAAGATATAGGCAATGAAGATTCCGGTGAGAGCCACGGCCACGGAAATGATGATCAGCATCCATTCTGTGCCCAGGCTCAGGTGGGCTTCGTGGGCTCTATGGATGACGGGCTCAAGAAAATTCTGGAAAAAATTCAGATTTTTGCCTGCGACAACCGGAAGCCCGATATACCCGGCGACGATAGAGAAAAAGGCCAGGATGATGAGAGGCACGGTCATCACCCGTGGCGATTCATGGATGTGCTTTTTGACTTCAGGAGCAAGTCGCTCCTGGCCGTGGAAGGTCAGGAAGATGAGGCGGAACATATAGAAAGCGGTCAGAACAGCGCCCATGATGCCCAGAGCCCAGACGAAATACTGGCCCTGCGCATAGGCGCTGGTCAGGATGGCGTCTTTGGAGAAGAAGCCTGAGAAGAACGGAATGCCGGCAATGGCAATGGCCCCAATGAGAAAAGTGGGATAGGTTATGGGGAGATATTTCCTCAGACCTCCCATCTTTTTCATGTCCAGCTCGCCTGAGAGGGCATGCATCACGCTTCCGGCCGCCAAAAAGAGGAGGCTCTTGAAGAAGGCGTGGGTGTAAAGGTGGAACATGCCTGCAGCATAAGCTCCGACTCCGCAGCCGATGAACATATAGCCAATCTGGGATATGGTAGAGTAGGCGAGGACTCTTTTGATGTCGTTCTGGGTCAGGGCCATGGTGGCCGCATAGACCGCGGTCAGGGCTCCGATCAAAGCGACGATCTGGGCTGCCGTGCTGGACATAGAATAGAGAAGATTCATCCTGGAGACCATGTAGACTCCGGCAGTGACCATGGTTGCTGCGTGGATGAGCGCGCTGACAGGCGTCGGGCCTTCCATGGCATCAGGAAGCCAGACATAAAGAGGTATCTGAGCTGACTTTCCTGTTGCCCCCACAAAGAGGAGGATGGCGATCAATGTGGCCAGGGCCTGACTGATCACTCCTGACGAGAGAGCCTGGTTTATGGCTGTGAATTCTGCGCTGCCGATATGGATGAAAATGAAAAGAATCCCCAGCAGGAACCCTGCGTCGCCGATGCGGTTGACGATAAAGGCCTTTTTGCCGGCGTTGGCCGCTGAATGCCTTTCAAACCAGAAGCCGATCAAAAGATAGGAGCAGAGGCCAACTCCCTCCCAGCCGACAAACATCAGGACGATGTTGGAGGCCATGACTAGAATCAGCATGGCAAAGGTAAAGAGGTTAAGATAGGTGAAATAGCGAGTGTATCCCTTATCCTCAGCCATATAGCCCACAGAATAGACATGAATGATGAACCCCACTCCGCTGACGACCATGGCCATCACAGCCGAAAGGGGATCTAGCTGAAGAGAAAAGTTTATGTTAAAGACTCCTGAGTAAATCCAGGGGAAAAGATTTTTGATCAAAGGATAGCTTTCGTAGCTGACCTTAAGAAGTCCCACAAAGGAGATGACAGAGATGACGAAGGAGGCGAAGACCGCTAAACAAGCCTGGTAGGAGACATATTTTTTGGGAAGCTTCGACCCGAAAACGGCCAGAATAAAGGTGCTGAGCGCCGGGATAAAAGGAATGAGCCAGAAAATATCCGTCATCTTATCCTTTCATCAATTGGATGTCTTCGGATTTGATCGTCTTTTTCTGCCTGAAGATAAGGAGAATGATTGCCAGTCCCACAGCCGCCTCGGCCGCGGCTACGGTGATGATAAAAAAGACGATGACCTGCCCGTCAATGGAATTTGCTGTATTGGCCAGGGCAATAAAAGCCAGGTTGGCGGCGTTGAGCATGATCTCGATGGCCATGAACATGGTGATCAGGTCTCTTTTGATAAAAAAAGCAATAGCTCCCATGACAAAGAGAATCAAGCTCAATACCAAGAAATAGCTGACAGGTATCATTCTTCCCCTCTTTTCTTGGCCAAAACAATAGCCCCAACCAGGGCTGCGATGATGAGGATAGAAGTTATCTCAAAAGGATAGAGATATTTGGTAAAAAGAAGCCGGCCCAGGTCTGTGGGGCTCGCTTTTTCCGCAACAGCTCCGGGAAGGCTAAAGGCTCCTTTGAAGGAGAGCACAAGCTCAATAATAAGAATGGCCGCCAGCAATCCAGAAAGATAAAGAGTCCATTTCTTTTTTTCCGGAGGAAAGCCGCGTCGGACGTTGATCATCATGATGACAAAGATAAAAAGGACCATAATTGCGCCCGCATAGATTATGATCTGGACCACGGCAATAAACGGGGCATTGAGAAGGCCGAAAAGGCCTCCCATGGCAGCAAAGGCGACGATTAAAAAGAGGGCGTTATAAGCCTGGTTTCTGGAGATAATCATCCCCAGGACTGATCCAAAACATAGGATAGCGAGGAGAAAGAAAAGGAAATAGGCCATTTTTTGAGTTTCCCATTATATTTTTTGCCAGGAGCCGATGTCAAGAAAAAAGAAACCAATACTTTTTTGACAAACAGATGAAATTTGTTATAATGGACGCTGTGTCGCGGGGTAGAGCAGTCTGGTAGCTCGTCGGGCTCATAACCCGGAGGTCGTTGGT
>CAZJYC010000094.1:0-7879 GCA_964550165.1 uncultured Eubacteriales bacterium | reverse complement strand
GCACTGTGAGAGTTGGCTTTTATCATCATCTGCCTTCACGGAAAAAAAGATGCTTATTCAGGTGACTGCGGTTTCTATCGTAAACTCTTAAAATTTTTCTGATATTTCCATTAAGAAAGCGATACAAGCGAGACCAAATCTCAGCGGGATGCTCTGGCTTATTCCCTCATAACTTCTTTTTTCAGAGTTAGGGAGAAGCACAGAAGAGCTGATGGCGGTTAAATGATTGAGATTTACTTTTTGAAAGCTGCCTGGCCCTTGACCTCGAATTGAGCTGTGAGGGCTTCTGTTGTCCAGGCATCGGCCGGCGCTTTAAAGCCGGGCTGCTTTCCTCCGACCGCCGCTTCAAACATTCCTGGCTCGACGACTCGATTGCCATTGGCGTCAATCAAAGAAAGTTGTTCTGGAGCTAAAACGAATCGGACTGTTTTTTTCTCGCCTGGCTTGAGATGAATCCTCTGGAATCCTTTTAAGGAACGGATGGGCACAAGCACAGAGGCCTCGATGTCGGTCAGATAGAGCTGAACAACCTCATCGCCTGCCAATTGGCCCGCATTCTCGACATCCACGGAAACAGCCATCTCCTGGCCGGCTTTAACAATTTTGGGAACTGCAAGATTTGTGTACTTGAAGCGGGTGTAGCTGAGCCCGAAGCCGAAAGGATAGAGCGGCTCTCCTTCGAAATAGCGGTAAGTGCGGCCTTTCAGGGCGTAATCCGTGAACGGCGGGAGATCGTCTACTGACCGGTAGAAAGTGACCGGGAGCCTTCCGCCCGGATTGAAATCCCCGAACAGGACGTCGGCAATGGCCTGGCCTGAAGCCTGGCCCGGATACCAGGCCTCGATGATAGCAGGTATGTTGTCATTGGCCCAGTTCACAGCCAGGGCGCTGCCGTTGAGCAGAACGAGGACCACAGGTTTTCCCAGAGCGTGAATGGTCTTGAGCAGCTTTTCCTGAATCGCCGGCAGGTTCAAATCCAGGCGGTCTCCTCCCTTGAAACCCTCGACCTTGACCTCCATCTCCTCCCCTTCCAGCCGTGCGGAGAGGCCCATGACCATGATCACCACATCAGCCTCTTTGGCCCGCTCAACTGCCTCTTTTTCATAACGCTGGCCTGGCACCGACCAGAGAAGTTTTATATGGGCATCCTCCGACCTTTCGAAGAATTCGACCTTTAAGGGATAAGGATGACCGGCTTCAAGCTCAACCGTCTTGTATGTTTTTCGGGGATGATGCCTGCCGTCAAACCGGACAAGGAGCTCGTCACCCAGATAAACCCGGAATCCGTTAAATCCCTCTGCTCCCAGGTTGTAGGTTCCAGTCACAGGAGGAACAAGCTCGCCCGTCCAGCGGACGCCGAAATTGTCGTCGTCAAAATCCTTGCGTGGCGCCCCATTCCACCAGTTAAAATCGATTTGTTCGTCGATGCGCGTAAAGGCCGGCTCACCGCTGAAATCTCGGTCGGCAAAATATTCAGCTTTCAGTCCGTTCTGGCGCAGGCCTTCTCCAGTTGTGAAAAGGGCGGATGAAGGCACGACTTTCAGATATGGCATGTTCTCAGCCCATTCGCAGCCGAGCGCGTAAAAGACTTTAGTCTTTGAGGAGACTTTCTCCCGGATGCCTTCAGCCGGAGTGACAGGCTGGGAAGGATTGCCGTTGTAGTTGCCGAGAAGCACCTCCACATCGTCGGCATTGGGTCCGATGACAGCAATCGCGCCGAGGTCCTTTTTCAGAGGCAGGAGGTTGTTTTCGTTTTTCAAAAGAACGATGGACTTTCTTGCCGCTTCCAGGGCCAGGTTTCTGTGCTCTTTGCAGTCCACAACCGAATAAGGAATTTTTGTGTAGGCAACCTTTTCCGGAGGGTCAAACAGGCCGAGCTTAAACCTGGCTCTGAAAAGCCTTTTCACAGAGATATCGACCTCTTCCTCGCTGATCAATCCTTTTTGGACAGCTTCAACAAGGCTTTTGTACTCGCTGCCGCAATTCAGGTCGCATCCGGCTTTTATTCCCAGGGCAGAAGCTTCAGGCGAGGTCTGGACGATATTGTGTCCCTCATAGATGTCCCTGATGGCGCTGCAGTCGGAGACGACATAGCCTTCAAAGCCCCATTCGTCTCTCAGGATTTCTGTCAAAAGACTGTTGCTGCCGCAGCAGGCCTCGCCTTCGTACCTGTTGTAGGCGCACATCACAGAATAGGCTTTGGCCTCCTCGATACAGGCCTTAAAGTGAGGCAGGTAGGTCTCCCTAAGGTCTCGTTCATCTGTTCGCGCATCAAAGCTATGGCGGTCAGGCTCTGGGCCGCTGTGCACGGCAAAATGCTTGGGCGTTGACACGAGTTTGAGATATTTTGGGTCATGGCCCTGCAGGCCTTTGACAAAGGCGACTCCCATTCTTGCGGTCAGATAAGGGTCTTCGCCGTAGGTTTCCATTCCTCTTCCCCAGCGCGGGTCGCGAAAAATGTTGATATTCGGAGACCAGAAGGTCAACCCCTGGTAAATCCCTCTTTTGCCGCGGCGGACAAATTCGTGGTGCTTGGCCCTCGCCTCGTCCGAGATGGCTGTGGCCGCGCGGTGCATGAGTTCTGTATCCCAGGTGGCGGCAAGCCCGATGGACTGGGGAAAGACAGTGGCCAGTCCGGCCCGGGCCACGCCATGCAGGCACTCATTCCACCAGTTGTACTGCGGGACATCGAGACGATCTATGGCCGCGGCGCTGTGGACCATTTGCGATATCTTCTCCTCGAGCGTCATCCTTGAGACCAAGTCATTCACTCTTTCCTCCATGGAAAGAGCCGGGTTCTTGTAGGCCGGAAGAGCATCATAGCTCGCTTTCTTGCCGCAGTGGGTGATGTTCAAGCTCAAGAAGGCGGCTATAACCAGAAAAAAAGCCTTTTTGCCAAGGTTCCATTTGCTCATTTCCCCTCTCCCATAATTAGATAGTTTGGAAAATCGCTGCAGCGACCATAGCAGATTTAGCCTTTGGAGTTCGCTCTTTGAGGGAATCCGACGCAGTCGGGCGGCGAGTATGTCTGAGCGAAGCGAGTTACGCAGCCGCCGAGAAGAGCGAACGGAGAATGGCGTTAAAAATCTGCTGGGGAGCAAAGCGATTTCCCAAACTACTACTAGGATTTGCAAGCTCATTATTTTTGCTTGTCTTTGAGAGCATTATGACATATATAAATATTAATCAGAATTTATGTCAAGAAACGAAGTTTTGTGCGTCTTTTTTCAGCAACAGCTATCGGCTCTGATTTGGGACGTTAAAATCCAGACCGGGTGTTTCAAAACTGTTTTCTCAAGAATTTCGCCTGGTTTATTCCTCGATAACAGCATTTGTGGCGAGTTTTTCATAAGCTTCAATGCTCATCGAAAAAAGCTCTTATCTTGCGTGGCAAAATTTATATCTAAAAAGGAGGTGCCATGGATTTCACCGAACTAAAAAAAAGACTGGCCAAACTGGATACAGCCTGCATCTGCGACGTTAACAAAAATTTGCGGGTTATGGACCCCGGAATACGGCCTTTAAGCCAGAATATAAAGATGATAGGCATTGCCCACACGGTCCATTGCAAAGGCGACTTTCTTTCTGTCATCAGAGCGCTTCACGACTCTGACGAAGAAGAAGTCCTGGTCGTGGATGCTGAAGGAGACAAGATTGCCCTGGCCGGAGAACTTTTCGGGCTCGAAGCCAGAAGGAAAAATCTGGCCGGAATCGTCGTTGACGGAGGATGCCGCGACGTCAGAGGACTCAGAAAGGTCGGTCTTCCCTTATTCGCCAGGTACATAACGCCAGTGGCAGGAACAGCTTCCAAAATCTTTCGGACGCAGGTTCGGATTAACTGCGGCGGTGTGGCCGTTGCGCCAGGAGATATCATTTTTGGCGATGATGACGGAGTCGTTGTTTTGAACATGGAAGAGATCAAGGATATTTTAGCCACAGCCGAAAACATCCAGAGAATTGAAGATAAAGTGGTAAAGCGGATGGAAGAGGGGAAAAGTCTCATCGACCTGATGAATTTTCAGGACCACTACGCAAGAGTGAAAAAAAAGCAGAAAAGCAGCCTCATCTTCACCATCTAACTCAATAATTTACTTCATGTTAAGTGAGAAAAAATGAAAGGGATGTAGACCATTTTTTCTTTCTCATGCTGCCCTTTTCCTGAGATTAATTCAAACGCATGCTCGAAGCAGACGCCGACCATCTAATTTTTTTTGGTTTGAGCCTTTGTTGGATCTATTTTTCTAAAGGCTTATGGCAAAACCACCAGTCAAAACCCTCATACTTCTTCAATCGCTCATCTGCTGCTTTGACATCGGTTGCCGGAGGAACGATGATTCGGTCACCGATGAGTTCATTCTTCGGCCAGCCTGCAGGAACTGCGCCTTGTCTGTCAGAAATCTGCAGCGCTTTCACGGCACGCACGACTTCATCTATATTGCGGCCAATTTCCTGCGGGTAATAGAGCATGAGCCTGACCTTTCCTTCAGGATCGACAACGAAAACTGCCCTTACCGTGTTGGTTCCTTTCCCAGGATGAAGCAAACCGAGCTTGTTTGCGATTTGATCATTCGCGGCAATGATGGGATATTGAATCTCAATATTAAGTTTCTCTTTGATCCACTGAACCCATTTGATATGCGAGAAAACCTGGTCAACGGACATCCCTATCAGTTTGCATCCCAATTTCTGAAATTCATCAAAGCGTTTCTGAAAAGCGACAAACTCTGTGGTGCAGACCGGGGTGAAGTCGGCTGGATGGCTGAACAGCACAAACCACGATCCTTTCAAATCATCCGGTATTGTCATCCGGCCGTGAGTTGTTTGAACTTTAATTTGAGGGAAAGCATCACCTAAAAGAGGCATGCCTATTCTTGTTTCTTCCATCTCATTCCTCCATACAGTATTTTCACTCAGCCAAAAAAAATGATGAGTACAAGTTAAAAGGCATGAATGAACGAGCATTCTAGCAAATCTCTTTTCTCATCACGGGAAAAAAGATGCTTCCTTAGATTCTTAAATGGTTTGACAGGTATTAGAGCTTCAGAAACCTTGATTATGCGCCTTCTAGGCTAAATCCATAAAAGAAGCATTTTTACAATAATATTCCGCCAGTTTCCCGAAGGTTGGAGAATCATGCACAACCATATACGTCATCACGGATTTTTAATCAGGTCGAGCGCTACTGCGATGGCTTTCTCAAGCTGAGGGTCCCTGTTCTGGAGCTCGTCGTTCAGGTCGTTGATGACAACAATATCTGGCTTGACACCGCCGCTCGTCTCAAGGTCCTTTCCGTCGAGCGTGTAACAGCCCCAGAACGGAAGGCTGAAAAAACCGCCGTTCATCAATCTGACGCCTGTGGTGAAAATCAGCCAGCCATAGGTGGTGTTCCCGACCACAGGGCCTCTTTTCAATGTCTTAAAACCGTTGCTCGTCATCTCCCCGTCGCTCAAGGTGACCTCGTTAATCAGCAAAACGACCGGCTTATCCGTGATGCCAAAGGTTGACTGGGGCGTCTCGGAAAGGCCCCTCACCCGCCATTTGGCATAGACGGGCTTGGTCAGAGCCTGAAGCACACGGTCGTGGACATTGCCCCCGAAATTGTAGCGCAGGTCGAGAATCAATCCCTGCCTCGGAACAGCATCCCTCTCCAGTTCTTTGAGGAACCGTTCGAGATCTCTCGCTCCCATGGCCCGCATGTAAATGTAGGCGACCTTATCCCCTGTTTTCTTCTTCACCATCTCCCGCCGGCTCTCAATCCATTCTTCAAGGAGGAGGCGGTTTTCTGCCCCAGCCGAAATCGGCATGACAGAAATATCGATGCTCTTTTGCGTTTTCGGACTTTTCAGGGTGAGCTTCACCCGCTTTTCAAGCAGGCCGTTGAGATACTGCCAGATGTTCTGTTTGGCGTCGATCGCTTTTCCGTTGATGGCCACGAGCTCATCGCCGGCAGCAATGTCGTTTCTATGGAGGTAGAGCGGCCCATCCTTGATGATTCGCTTGAGGATTATTTTATTATCCGTGAATTCCCAGACAGCGCCCAGATGAGCGCTCGGCTCTTCGATTCTTTCCCGGCGCGGGCCGCCGATTCCGGTATGGGATGAATTCAAGTGTCCGATCATCTCATTGGCATAATCGTAGAAATCCTGGTCTTCCCGGACTTGCTGGAGCACAGGCCGGTATTGTTCATACAGTCTTTTCCAGTCAATCTGATGCAGCTGCGGGTCGTAGAAGTAATGCTGTAAGGTGTAGTAGAGCTCTGCCAGAACCTGTTCGTAATCAGAGACCTTGTCGACTTCGATCTTGGTTTTAAAAGATACGGCTTCATTTTTTTTGCTGTTCAGGTCGATGCGGCCGATTTTCCCGGCGCTGAGGTAGTAGAGTTCTTTGCCCTCCTCGTCCAATTGGAGCTCCCTCGGGTACGTGATCTGAGCCATAAAAGGCTCATACTCGCCGCGTTCTTTCTTCTCCAGGCTTGTCTTCCAAAGATGGTATTTGCCGTCGATGTCTGAGGCAAAATAGACGGTGCTGTTGTCTTTCGGCGAGAGGACAAACTCTGTGTCATCTCCGAGCGTGTTTGTGACGGGTTCGGTCTGAAGGTCGAGGTTTTCGAGGTTGAGCTTGACCTCGACTTTCGGCTTCTCTTCTTTTTTCTCCTCTGGTTTTTTCTCCTCTTTGGGCTTAAAAAGCTCCTCGAATTTGTCTTCTTCGAATTCCGGTTTTTTCGGCTCGAAATGAACCTGATAGATGTCCCATTTTCCCGTGAATTCAGGGAAGCTGTGTCCGAAGCGGTTGGAAGTGAAGAGCATGAATTTTCCGTCCGACGACCAGAGCGCATCCCCTTCATCATAAGCGGTGTTGGTCAGCAGGATTTTCTCTCCAGATTGAACGTCAACAGCAAAAATATCCAGGTTTGCATTGCGCCGGACTATAACCGCTAAATAGCGGCTGTCCGGGGACCAGGCGAATCTTTCTGCAAAACGGCCGCCAAAATCGTCGTCGAGGAGCAGATGGTCTTCCTTGCCCTCGGGCTGAACAAGACGAATCTGGCGCTTGCCTCGGTAATAGGCGATCCATTTTCCGTCCGGCGAAAATCTGGGATTCAACTCGTCGTCCTCGCTCTGGGTTAAGCGCCGCGGTTTTTCGTTCCCGAGCGCGGAGACGATGTACAAATCCGGGCTGGCATCCACATCAGAGACATAGACGAGGTTCTTGCTCTCCTTATCCCAATCTATATTCCGTTCCCGCCAGGGAGTTTGGGTGATGTTACGGGCATAGCCGCCTTCCTTGGACATAATGAAGATATCACCGCGGACGACGGCAGCTATCTTTTTGCCGTCGGGCGAGAGCCGGTATTCGCTGACAGGGTCGTTCTCCACAAAAAAGATGCGGTTTTCCTTGGTCTCGGCCGGGGCTTCGATAAAGATGGAATGCGACTCGCCTGTCTTGAGGTCGGTCAGCCAGATGCCGAATTCCCGCTCATAAGCGGCCAGCGGCTCTGTGCGGGCTACAGAGAGCCACTTCACATCCTGCTGCTTGAATTTCGTCAAGGGATGCAAATCCGTCCCGTCTCTGGCCGCTGTCCAGATATTCTTGTTTCCAAAGTCCCGGTCGCTGACGAAATAGATCCGCTGTCCATCAGGACTCCATTCCGGCCAAAGGCAGTTGCTCGAATCCCCGACAAGAAGTTGAGCCTTGTTCTCAGCCAGATTATTGATCCAGATTTTGGCTGTGTTACTCCCGCGGTAGCCGCGCCTCCACCAGGAGCTATTTTCCATACCCAACGAGAAAAGAAGACTCTTGCCGTCAGGGCTGACCTTGGCGCTGTACGGCCAGCTCCAGTAAGTGTCGAGAACGGGAAGCGCATTCCCGCCTTCGATGC
>CAZJYC010000093.1:5161-8021 GCA_964550165.1 uncultured Eubacteriales bacterium | reverse complement strand
GATATTTAATGCGTTTGTATTAATTATCTATTTTCTTTCATTTTGCTTGGTTAGAGGAGAGGAGATTCCCCGCGGAGGCTAAGTGGCGAGAAAACCGTTTGAAGGTGTTTTCGAGCCACTTGGCCGCAGCGGGCCATAACAATTATTCAAAGAGAGATTTTAATCCCGACTCTGAACGAAAAGCCGCTCAGACTGATTCTCGCTGGCCTCACATCGGTGTAAGAAGGAGAGGCGGGTCTTTCCTCTGAAAAAATAAAACGGGGATAGGAGTTTCCGGTTTCATCATTCCTCAAATCGACCATCCACAACGTCCCTCGCTCAGATTCTTCGCTAGAGCCCTGGTCGGAAAATTCCCCCCAGTAGCCATAGGTATGATTCCAGGTGTAACGGTCATTCTTCGTTCCTTTCCAGCCGCTGAAGCCAACCTTTCGCCCAAAAGCTTCAACAACCAAGTGAAGACGCCGGCCAATCCTCACCTCCAAGCCAGACAAGGCATGGAGCCCGAGAGCATTGCAAGTCGTATCCTCAGAGTAAATTCCTGTAGAAGAGTAGCGGTCCACAAATTCTACAGGAGTGCCTGACAGGTTTTTCTCATCCTTGTAGTTGAAACTGTATTCATAATCCTCCGTGTAAGTGAGTCTGCCAAAATAGTAACTTCCTCCGCAGCCGAGGAAAAAAACAAATCGGCTTCCAAAAGGGAAAGAATAATAGAAGGTAAGGTTCAGGGGCATACTTTGAAGTTTGTATCTTGGGTCTTGAGTGGATTGTTCATCGATAAAGATGGTGCCAAAATCCTCGGCTGAATTGAAATAATCCTGCTCCTGGCTTAGCCGCGAATAGGCTTCCCCTTCGGTTGCCCCGGTCAGAAATTCAACTCCGAGCCCGACAGAGAGGCCAGAGGTGAGAGGGTAAAGAATTTCCGCTCCAAAGCTCTTTTGGCGGTGAAGCTCTTTCAGGCTGAATGCCGCTTCATAGGGACCCAGATTACGATCTGCAAAATAGCCCGTCCAGCCTTGAATATTTCTGTTTAAATCCCCGCCCTCGATCCAGCTCCCTGCCGAATAGATTCTGATGCTGGGCGGAGAAGCTTCGCAATGCAGACTGAAGAAAAAAAGGCATAAGAATAAAAAAAACGTTGATTTATTATTGAGAAACAAGTCTTTATGGATTATTTGAATCTCTACCCTTCCTCAGCTCTCCTCCCGAAATTCCTTCTTCTGAAGTTTTTCCTCCTCCCGTCGTCATGAATGATAAAAAACAACGGGCAGGCATGTCAAGGTGAGCAAAATTGGGGGAAGCGCCTTAAAAATGCAGCTTCAAAACCCATAAATTGCCATTCATATTTTAGGGACGATGAATATTTTTCAACACGTTTTTCTCTTTTATCTTTAAAATGGTCGTGTTCTATCTGCTGGTATAAATGTGCCGGCAGCTCTCTGTCTTCCTTAGGAGCTCTTCATAAGCAAGGAAAAGCTCGGCGAGGTCTAAAAGGGAAGGATATCCCTTATTGCAAACGGCTTGGTGACAGTTTTCTGGGCAACATATTTTACGGAAGCCGGAAGGGCTCCTGCCTTGAGAATAACAGCCAGGTCATCGGCCTCTTCGACAGTAAAACGGCCTTGAATGATGCCCCGACCGTCAGGAATAGCGGACTGGATGATAGGCGCACAAATGACCTTGCCATCGATGACGATGGCCAGGGCCCGGCCGATGTTCTCTGAGGTGAACAGCTCGAATCTTCTGGCGCTGTCTTCTTTTAAAGAGAAAGTAACCGCAGGATTATTCCATGCGTCCGAGGAACGCCGGACTTTGGAGAGGTCTCGTCCGGTTATGACAGGGACGTCGGAAACGAGATAGTATCCTCCCTCAGTGCTTCTGGGATTCCCCCTGAGAACTTGAAGGCCCTCAGGGACTTCACCTCCGAAGTCGGCGAGAAGCGTTGCCTCATCGGGTGCAGGCCCGGATTTCACTAATCTCAGCTCCAGCAGGGCGGTGACATGGAGAACGTTCCGGAACCTCTCATTCATTGTTCCGCGAAATTCGACGACGATGACATCGTCTCGTTGCGTTCCTCTTTGTACAACCGCTCTTCTTACGCCGAGGGCTTTGAGTCTATTTCTGACGGTTTCCAGGGTCTGATTCACAGCCGTTTCCCGCAGATATTGTTCGGCGGGTTGTTTGAGATTGGCTGTCACCGATGCTTCTTCTACGGTGGCATCCCAGTCCCGGAAATACTCTTCGAAAAGACCGATGAGCTTGCTCGCTTCTTCGCGCAAGAATCCGGTCAGCCGGAACGTCCCCGGTTTTTCGATGATAACAGCTTCATGAGATATCCCATTCCTTCCAAGCCGTTCTCGCAAATTAAAGACGGTTTGGGCTGTTTCAATCTGTAAGGCCTCGTCGGTCATGACCTGAAGCTCCAGATGAGTCCAGTTCCTCCCGCCGGGGGAGCAGCCCAACAGGAAGAGAGAGACTATGATCAGGACGAATAATTTTTGTTTCATGAAGTTGTTCTCCATTGACTCAGCTCAGAAAATTTCTATGGTATGCAATAACAATTGCCTTCTTGAGAGTTGGAGCTAATATTAAGCAACAAGTCTTTTTGGATTATCTGAGTCTTTGCCTTGCCTCAACTCTCCTTCCGGAATTCCTTTTTCTGAAGTGTTTCCTTGGCGACCTGTTTGTACTCTTCAACTCCTGTCATCCAGCGAGGATCGTCTTCCATGTTCAGCACAAATTCCAATTCTTCCCTGGCTTTATCGACCTGTTTGAGGTCAAGATAGGTATCAGCCAGATAGCAGCGCGTCACAACATCGTCTGGGCCGTAGTCCTTGGACTTGAGCAGATGCTCGAGCGACTT
>CAZJYC010000093.1:0-5061 GCA_964550165.1 uncultured Eubacteriales bacterium | reverse complement strand
GATCGATGGTGAAGGGCTGGCCGTAGATGGCGACCAATCTGGAAAATGGATAGAAAATCAAAAACTTGTCCCAGCTATCTAAGAATTTTTTCTTCGATGTCGAGAACGTAAAAGGGATAAGAGTAGCTCCAGTCTCCTGGGCGAGCTTTATGCCCCCGAGCTTCATCTGCCGGTCAGGTCCGCGGGGGCCATCGGGGACGATGATCAGTTCTCCGCCGCTCTGAAGCTCTTTTTTCATTTCATTCCAGGCCTTGATGACCGCATGCGAGCTGGACCCTCTTAAAATTCTGTAGCCCCAGCGGAACATGATCTGGGCAGCTATCTCTCCATCCCGGCTGGGGCTTATCAAGGGCATAATTCCTCTGCGCCGGAAAAAATAGGGAACGATAAAAATCCTGCCATGCCAGACCAGAAAAATCACAGGCTTACCCTCCCGTCTCAATTGCCGGTACTCTTCATCACCGACAATAGTCATACGGGTCGACTTCGCCCACAGCCATAAAACAAGCTTTCCCAAAATCCCGACAACCATCCAGCGCAGCTTGCTGAAGAAAGACATTGGCCTAAATCATATAAAAAACATAGCGTGGAGTAAATAAAGAGCTATCTAAATTTTTTTCCTTATTCTCTCGAGAGCAGCTCCTGCGACAAACCCGGCAAGACTCAGACCGAGCCCATAGGGGACAGAGTGCGGCCAAGAAGGCCAAGGCAAGGAGAGAATTTTCACCTCGCATAAAAAGCCGACCAGAGAAAACCCCCCTCCCAAGATGAGGCTCAAAAGGCCGGCCAGCGGCAATCTTTTCTTCAGAAAAATCATGGCGATGCCGGGAACGAAAAGACCTTCAGCCATGATTTCTGAGGCGAGCCCCAGGGTTTTCAAGATACTCTGAAATTTGGTGGCCACGCAAAAAGCCAGACCGCCAACGATAAAGGTGGAGAGGCGACTGACCAGGATAATCCCTTTCTCTCTGTTTCCAGAAAAGAGCTGCTGATAGACATCCCGCGTCAACGACAAGGCTCCGGTGTTGATGGCTGTATCCATCGTGGACATGATGGCCGCCACAATTCCCACAAACAGAAGAGCGCTCAAAAAAAATCCGCTTCCCGAGGAAATGACCTCAGAGAGAAGGGGACTTCCGGGCTTCTTTGCAGTGAAAACAGGGAGAGAAAGAAGGCCGATGAAAACCACAATCCAGTAAAGCAAGAAAAACGTTGCCGCCGAGGCCAACAGGGCTTGCCGGGCACCCTTCTGCGTTCGTGCTGATTGAATCCTCTGCCAGGCAATGGGGGAGATTGTCCAGGCCAGGGTAAAGGAACAAACGACCAGAATATTCCTTTTAAAATCAAAGAAAAAATTAAAAAACTGGCTTTTCCCCAGCTCCGAGGCAAGGAGAGAGACCTCTCTGAATGAGGAAGTCCCAAAAAGGAAGAGAAAAAGGCTCAACAGAGCGGCGACAAGAAGGAAAAATTGAACGGCATCGGTGAGGACAACCGAAAAAAGACCTCCAAAAATTGAATAAACAAGAACCACGGAAGTCCCCAGAGCCAGACTCAAAAGGTAAGATGTGCCGAGGAATGACCGTAAAAATTGGCCGATGGCGACCATCTGGGAGGCCGCCAAAACCGCCATGTACCAGATGATTAACAGCGCGGCGAGATGACGCACGGTGCGGCCATAACGCATCTCGACAAGGTCTGGCAACGACACTATGGGAAGCCTTCGAATTGGCCCGGCTAAAAAAAAGGCAAGTCCAAGAACAGTCAGCACCGCAGGAACTCCCATGACCCAGAATGAGCTCACTCCCACTTCATAGGCCTGATCCGCAGAGACCAAAGTTGAGGTCGCCCCGAACCATGAAGCGCACAGGGTAAAATAAACAAAAAAAACAGGAAGATTCCGGGAAGCAAGAAAAAAATCCTCCAGGTGCTTCATCTTTTTTGAAAAAGCGAAACTCACAAGGAGGAGAAGAAGAAAATAGGCAAGAAGAATAAAGATGAATTCTATTTTCACAAAGCCACTTATAACAGAAATTTATTTTTCTTAGCAAATCTTTTATAACTCCCTGTAGCATCTTGGAAGCATCCGAAATTCCGTGATACGAGCATCCTTTCAGCCTTCGCCTGGCACACTTGATATGCTATAATTCTGATGCCATGAAAGGCATAGTTGGCCTGCTCTTCGTTCCTCTCCTCTGCTTTTCCCAGACTGTAGAAGAGGTGGCGTTAAAGGCGGAGGGGAAACTCCGTGCGGTCCAAACCATCCAGGCCAATTTTGACCAAATCTACTACCCTTCTTCCCTCTCAAATCCGCTCAGAGAAAGAGGAACGTTTTATTTCAAAAAGCCTGATTTCATGAGATGGGAGTACAAGACTCCAGAGCCAAAAATTTTCCTCTACAAAGAAGGGCAGTTCCTCATCTATTACCCGGAGGATAAAGAGCTTATCCAAAGCTCTGTCTCGAAAGAAACGTACGAGTCGGAAGTCCTCGCTCTTCTTTCCGGGACAAAGAGCCTCGCAGACGATTACCTTCTCGAGTTCAGTCCCTTACCTTCAGAAAATCAGCTTAGCTGGAAGTTGAAATTGACTCCCCGAGACGAAGGGGAATACACCTCCATCCTCCTCGAAATCGACGAAAAGACCTGGCTGATTCAAAAAGCCATATTTTTTGACTGGGCCGGAAACAGGTCTGAATTCCACTTCTCCCAGCTCAAGACCAACGTTCAACTGCCAAAAAAGCTGTTTGAGCTTGTACTCCCCCCTGATGTCGAGATCTTCCGGGGACTATCAGACAAAAAAACAGGAAAAAAGCCGAAAAATCCCCTGAACTAAACCATTCCCTTCTGCTTTCGTATTAGGTTCAGGGGACTGGATGTCCTCCATGGATGAAGACAAGGAACTCGTTGAAAGAACGATTAAGGGTGATAGAGAGTCTTTCGAGATGATTGTCCGGAAATATCAGCAGCCTCTTCTGAACTATATCGGCCGCATGGTCGGAGAGCGCGAACTTGCCCTTGATTTTGCCCAGGAAGTCTTCTTCAGGACGTATTCTTCTCTTCAGACCTACCAGCCTCAGTACAAATTCAGCACATGGCTTTTCAAAATCGCGTCAAACTACATAATCGATTACTGGCGAAAGAAAAAAATAAATGCCTTTTCCCTCGACCAGGAGCAGCGCTGGGATAAGAACGTTCCTCCTCTCCAAGTTGCGGCTTCGGAGCAGCCGATCATTCAGAAGTTTGAAATCTCTGAGCTGCGAAAAAAAATCGAGCGAATTTTAGAGAAGCTACCAGCTCCTCTAAGAGAAGTTTTTATCTGGAGGCATATCAACGAGCTCAGCTATGAGGAAATTGCCGAAATAAAGGGATTGCCCCAAGGTACGGTCAAAAACAGAGTCTTTCAGGCCAAAGAATTGATCCGGAAATCTCTGGAGGAAGAATTATGAGCTGTCTTACGATTGAGCAGATTTATCTTTATCTCGAAAGAGAGCTTTCGCCGGATGAAAATAGAAAAATTGAGCAGCACATCGCTTCTTGCCCG
This sequence comes from uncultured Eubacteriales bacterium, assembly GCA_964550165.1. Taxonomy (GTDB): domain Bacteria; phylum Acidobacteriota; class Aminicenantia; order Aminicenantales; family Aminicenantaceae; genus CAZJYC01. The sequence continues at coordinate 1,524 of CAZJYC010000093.1, read as the reverse complement.
AAATGCAACAATGCCCTTGAAGAAAGAAGGCTCTTGGTCCAGGCCGCAGAAAGCCTTCCTCTCTGGCAGACACCCCCTGATTTTACCCAAAAGGTCATGGCCAGAATCTTCCCGGCCAAAGTTCTTTCCTTTGCTTGGCTCAAGATTGCCGCTGTGGGTCTTTTTTCAACCGTCTTGGCCCTTCTGGCCTATGTTCTGGCTACAGGTCAAAATCTTTCCGCTCTCCTTCTCAGTTTTAACCATAGCCTATGGAACTCTGTGAGAAATTTCGTTCCCCTTTCTGTCAAGCTCTTCAAGCTGGTATTCATTTGTATCAGAGTTGTCGATCAGTTTATAGGATATCTCCTTAAAGGATTTTCCTGGCTGACAGCTTTGACCAGCCCTCAACTTCAGCTAATCATGGCCGCGGTCACGATTATCCTCATCACCTTTTTTATTTACGGATTAAAAAGAAAAATATTGTCCGGAGAGAAAACATGAAAAATAAGATTAAGATAGCGATCGCCTTCATTTCTCTTTTTCTCATTTCAGGATTTGCGAGCCTCCAGTCCCAGCAGAGCTTCACTCTGAAAAAAGATATCGTTGTCGCTGCGGATGAAGTCCAGGAGAACGTCATCAGCTTTGGCGGAGAGATTATTGTCGAGGGAAGAGTCAAAGAGAGTGTTTTGGCCTTTGGCGGCAACATCACCATCTCGGGCGAAGTGGGAGAATTAGTCCTGGGAGTGGGCTCAAACATCGTTCTCAAATCCACGGCTGTTGTCAAAGGGGATGTTGTTTCGCTGGGTGGAAGCCTTGAAAAAGAATCCGGGTGTCGTGTCGACGGAGACACGATGTACTTTAAGACATCGGAAGATGTCACCAAATTAATCAAGGATGGGCTCAAAAATTTATTCTCGATTTCTTTGGTTCCTCTTCTCCTGATTTTTAAGTTAATATCTGTTTTTATGTGGTTTCTCCTTGCCCTGGTTGTGGCAGCCTTTTTTCGCCGCCAGCTCGCCCTTGCCTCGACACAAATCAGAAAATCTTTCTGGCCTGTTTTCGGCGTTGGCCTTTTGAGCATCGTAATCTTTACCGCTCTGGCAATCTTTTCTGCTCTGCTCTCGCTGATCCTTATTGGCATTCCCATTCTCCTTGCTCTGATCATTATCGCCATGGTGATCAAAATCTTTGGCCGGGTTGTCCTCTTCTATTTCTTCGGTGAAAGCCTCATCGCTGCCTTCGGGAAGCGCAAACCTTCTGCGATTCTGGCTGTCATCATGGGCCTTATTCTGGTCAGCTTCATCACCTTTATCCCGGTACTCGGCTTTCTCTTCACCTTCGTCTTGAGCATTATCGGTTGGGGAGTGGTCATAAGGACAAAATTCGGAACAACAGAAAACTGGTTTAGCAGAAAAAACTGATCTTACCTTTTATCCTTTTATCCTGATGCATCCCAAATTCCGTGATAAAAGATTGCTCCCTGAATATCAAAAGATTTTGGGAGATAGCCGAAGCGACCATTGAGGATTTAGCCTTCGGAGTTCG
>CAZJYC010000092.1:0-8106 GCA_964550165.1 uncultured Eubacteriales bacterium | reverse complement strand
CATGACCGAAGCATCCAGCTCGACAACTCCTTCCTCGTTGGGAAGGCCCCCATAGCCAACGCTCATCTCCTTGGGATCCTCTTCAACGATATTGACTCCGGCTATCACCGCATCCAGGGGGTCCTGTCCCTGTTTGAGAAGCTCCATGGCTTTCTCCACGGCACGCAGGCCATTGCTGCTGGCCACAACACAAATCTTACCATTCTGCTCCTCTGCGCTGACCAGATTTTTTCCTGTATTGAGTATCGTGGCTGCGCTCAGCCCGATTCCTGTCTTGAGAAAATCCCTTCGCGAAAATTTATGGCTCATCATTCCTCCTTTGATTGCTCTTGATTTCTATTTTCCTAAATTAATCAATTGAGAAAGGAGAATCAACAGATTTTATCATCTCACCTTGGAGATAGTCCTTTTTTTTGAGAGCGAAGCTATATCCTTTCGAGCTGCTCGACGGCCTGGAAGCCGCTTATTTTCTAGCTGTCCAGGATGAAGCCCTTTGAAGCTCTTTGAATTGACAAAGAGAGGCGCGTTTAGTATAAATCGCTTTATTTCCGAATGAAAAAGAAGGTCCTCTTCTCTGCTTCCCTCTTCCATATCCTCAATGACGCGGCGACCGTCACCGTCCCTATGGTCTTTCCTCTTCTCTACAGCCAGCAGTTCATCATCAAGAACTATTCTCAGATTGGGATTCTCTCTAATCTCGGGCTACTCATGACTTTCCTCTTTCAAATTTTCGTTGCCTATTTCTCTGACAAAGTTGAATACAAGCTCATGCTCTTCTTGAGCTATACGGGAATTGGCCTCTCCCTGGCGTTGATGACCCTCTCTTCCTCTTTTGCCTCCCTTCTTTTCATTTTCCTCGCCATGAGAGTCTTCACCAGCTTTTACCATCCGATCGGCGTAGCCTGGGTTTCGAAGACTCATCCCAGCCAGGGAATAGACTTCGCCATGGGTATCCAGAGCGGCTCGGGGAATCTTGGAGTTTGTTTGGCTTTCATCTCGTCCGGGTTTCTGGCTCAGAGTTTGAGCTGGAAGAGCCCCCTCTTGGTCTGGGCCGGCGCCGGATTTTTCCTGGGCACGATAAGCTTTCTAGCGGTCAGAAAAATTTCAAGCAGGCAGGATGAAATAGCCAAGCCTGATTTCTCCTCCTGGTTGGCAACGCTGAGGAATATCCAGATGTATATCCCAGGGTTTATTTTTGGAGGAGCCTGCTGGGGGATAACTGTTTATTACGCGCCCTCTTTGCTCAATCACAGGTTTCGTGTTCCCCTGGGGCAAACAGGTATCTATCTGGCCCTGTGGATCGGGATTGGAACAGTCATGACCTACCTTTTTGGCTATCTGAGCCGGAAAATTGGCCGGTTCAGGCTTTCCCTGCTGGCAATCATCGGGGCAACCGTTTTTCTTTTTCTCCTGGGCTTATCGCCTCAGATTGAGCTGGCTGTGGCGAGTCTCATTTTTTACGGAACTTTTCTTTTCCTTATCTATCCGGGTTTTCAATCCTTTGTCGGCAATGAAGTGCCGGCAAAAAATCAAGCCCAGGCTTTCAGCCTGGTGGCCAATGTCCAGATGCTTACAGGCGCAATGGTTGTGCTCGTGGCCGGATTTCTCTCAGACCATTTTGGGATCCATTCTCCCTTCCTTTTTTTGGGCGGGATTGGGTTTATTATCTCGATTTTTTATCTCTGGCGCAAAAGCATCTGGCGCATTAACTGAGACCAGGAAAGGCGTTAAAAATCTGGCCGCAGCAAGCCTGTTCCGGGCTCTTTCTAAGATTTCTTGAGCTTTAACACTTCGCCTGGCAACTTTCCTGTCCACTCTCCCTTATCCAGAACAAGCTGGCCGTTGACCAGCAGGCACTGGACTCCTTCGCTGTAAGCATGGGGATTGGAGATGGAAGTCTTGGTTTTGATGGCATTCAGGTCGAGAACGGCTATATCCGCTTTGAATCCTTCCTTGATCCAGCCTCTGTCGTCCCAGTTCATGATCCGGGCCGGGAGTGAAGTCTGGGAGCGGATAACATGCTCCAGCGAAACAGCTTTTCTCTCAAGCGCATATTTTTTGATTTTATGGAGAAAGGTTGAATAGGAACGAATGTGAGTCAGTCCGATGCCGTAAAAAGGCGCGGTTCCGTCGCTGCCTGTCCCGACATAGTCTTTTTTCATGATGTATTCGATATCTTCTTCGCTCATCCGGAAGGGGATGCATTTGGCCCCCATGAGCTCCAGTTCAATGGCCGCGTCTTCAACGGATTTTCCCTTGAGGGCGGCCACCTGCTTCAGAGATTTTCCCTCGAGATTTCTTTCTACGCATATGCCAACGAAAAAATTCTCCGCCCCGACGGTTGTGGCAATATAATTCTTGACCTGCTGCCGGATTTTCTGGGCTTCCTCAGGATTCTTCATCCTCTCCAGAAAAAGAAATCTTTCTCTGGGGTTTTCGGGTCCTGAGAAGTCTCCGAGACGGACTAACCGCCGGGCAACGAGGCTGACAAGCCTTTTTCGGGGAAGCTCATCGAGAAACTGTTGATGACGCTGAGAGAGAGGAATGTAAGGCGTGACTTTTTTATAAAGCGAAATGAGCTCCGAATCCCTGAGGTAATCAAAGATGCCTTCAATGTCAGCTGAATTCAATCTTTCGCTTGATGCTTCTCCCAGCCAGACTGACCTGGGAATGAGGCTCTGGTAGGGATAACCGTTCGCGAATTGATACGGATACTGGTCGGCAGTGACTTTGACTCCCCTCGCCTGCGCTTCCTCGATGAGGGTGCAGGCGTCTTTGACCAGCCCCCAATTCGGTTTATCCATGACTTTGAAATGAGAGATATGAACAGGAGCCCCGGATGCCTCTGAAATTTCGATGGCCTCTTTGATCGCATCGAGAAGCTTATCCCTCTCATCGCGGATGTGCGTGTGGTAGATTCCTCCATAAGGAGAGATGATTTTGACCAGTTCGATGACCTCCTCGGTTTTCGCGAACCTTCCAGGCAAATAAATCAATCCTGTGGACAAACCGTAAGCACCCTGCTCCATTGATTCTCTGACAAGCTCTTTCATTCTCTCCATCTCTTCAGGCGTGGGCTCTCCCGCCTCCATGCCCATCACGATTTCGCGAACCGAACCGTGGCCGATGAGCAGGGCCGCATTGGGACCAATCCCCTCTTCCGACCAGCGTTTGATCAGGTTATCTGCTTTTTCAAAAATAGGCCAGGCGCTGCCTCCGCACTGACCGACCACGACTGTGGTCACGCCCTGCTTCAGATAATTCAAGCAGGCTCTGTTTTCAGGAAAATACATTCCTTCATCGACATGGGTGTGAAGGTCGATAAACCCAGGTACGAGATAAAGGCCTTTGGCATCGACGACTTTGGAAGCTGTTCCGTCGACAGATCTGGCAACCTTGATGATCAGACCGCTTTTGATAGCCACATCTGCCCGGAATGCCGGCCTTAAAGACCCATCAAAGACTTTTCCATCCTTGATCAGGACATCATACAGGGGTTCTCTTTCTTGAGGGAAAGAGATGGACAGTTTGGGGCAAAGGATAATGCCCAGGATCAAAAGAACGAATAAGCAATTGATCTTCTTCTTCATTCGAACCTCCTTAAGGCTATGGTTTAAATTTTGCTGCTCTCTGCAAAACTGTCAAGGCTGATGAGATTCGGCTTTTATTCAAAAGGAGAATCTTTTCCGCCCTCCATGGTTCGAACAAAAGCCATGCGCTCCGGATAGATAAAAGATAATCTAATCTCTTTTTTTGTGTTTTTCGAGAAGGTCTGTGTAGATGCTGGAAAGGTCCATCTCCTTTCCGTCGATGAAGACATGCTTGATGTTGGTTTTGAGCTCCAGGATGTCACCGTCAGCAAGGACGATGTTGGCCCATTTTCCCTTTTCCAGGCTGCCCATCATGTCGTCCACACCAAAAATTTGAGCCGGGTAGATCGTCACGCCTTTCAGGGCCTCTCGCCTCTCCAGTCCAAAAGCCGCAGCTTTAGCGGCATGATAGGGCAGGTCTTTGGCCAGGCTTGAGCTCTGGGAAGAGAAAGCGCACTTGACCCCAACCTTAGACAGAACACCGGGATTCCTGTAGATCGCATCGTACCCGTCATCCCAGCTTGAAGGCATGGCATTCATCGAGCCGAAAATAACCGGAAGACCTGATTTTTTGATATTCCCGGCGACCTTCCAGCCGTCTGTCACGCCGAAAAGGATGGCCTTGAGCTTTTCTTCTTCAACGAACCTGATGGCGGCTTGGATGTCTTTCTCAGCATAAACAGAGACGAGGACCGGCAGCTCACCTTTGACCACAGGAGCGATGAATTCGAGCATCTCATCAAATTCAGGCAGGGGAAGGAGCAAGTTTTTTTGCGCGGCTTCTTTCTTTTTCTGATAGTAGCGGGCCTTGTTCAAAATCTCTTTCAGCTCCTGGATCTGTTTCGAAGTTTCCTCTCGAGACTGTGTTTCTCTTCGCCCTCTGAAACGGGGAATTGTTGGAAATTCGATATGCATGACCGCAGAGCTTTTAATGGTCATCTCTTCGGGAGTCCAGCCGACAAGTTTGATCAACCCCCCCTGACCTGATATGAGCCCCCCGGTCGGAACAATCATCGCAGCCGTTATGCCGTTACTTCTGGCAATGGGAATGTGCATGGAATCAGGACGGAGCGCTTCCACGGCTTTGACCTGGGGATTGAACCGCCCTGTCTCCCTGGAATCGACGGTGGCTCTCACCGAGCCTATCTCTTGAAGGCCAAGGAAGCAGAAGCTGTCGATCATCCCCGGATAGGCAAAAAGGCCTTTAGCATCGATGACTTTAGCCTTAGAGGGAATGGCGATGTCTTTTCCGATATCTTCAATCCTGCCGTCTTTGATGAGGATTATTCCCTGGTCAATATCCTCGCCCATAACAGGGATGATTCGGGCGCCTTTTATGGCCAAGATCTCCGAAGGTTTCTCTTGAGCCAGGCAGAGCGAAGCGCAGCCTATCAAGACCATGGAGACAATGAACATTTTCTTTCTCAATTTTTCCCTCCCTTTTTCGCGCTCTCTTTCTTTTCCTTTTCCATCTCTTCTCTTTCCTTGAGATATTGGGCGCGGTCAAAATAGACCTCCCCTTCGATGATGGTCATTTCGCAGCGAGTGTAGGCGCTGAGAGGATGCTCGTTGAAGATGGCAATGTCTCCGTGTTTTCCGACTTCCAGGCTGCCCACAATCTTATCCACGCCGAGCTGCGCGGCCGGGTTGATGGTGACAAGCTTCAAAGCTTCCTCTTCCGAAAGGCTTCCGTATTTCATGGCTTTGGCCGCATCGTTGAACAAACGCCGGATTCTCTCGCCGCTGTCAGAGTTGATGGAAACAAGGATCCCTTTTTGCGTGCAATAGGCCGCATTGTAGGCTATGCCTTCCGAGGCTTCAACTTTATAGGCCCAGTTATCGAGAAAGATGGAAATTCCGATTCCTGCGTCCGCCAGCTCTTTGGTTATTTTAAAGGCTTCAGAAGCATGCTCAAAACACGCTATTTTGAATCCGAATTCCTTGGAAAGCTTGATAAACTCCAAGGTTTCATCAGCTCGGTAGGTATGGCAGCGGGCGACCATATCTCCCCGGAGCATATCCGCGAGTTGCTCCATCCGCAAGTCCTTGCGTGGCGGTGTCAGGTTCTTTGGAGGATTCTTGGATTTTTTCGCCTTGAAGTAACGGTCCAACTGCTCCATGTAGTTCTTTGCCTTCAGGAATTCTCGGCGGATGATGGCATTGACCCCCATGCGGGACTGAGGGTAACGGGGCGTCTCCGTTCCTGTGACATTGGCCTGCTTGGGATTTTCGCCCAGGGCAAACTTCAGAGTCCTCAGAGCTTCATGGACAATCATCTCTTCGGAAGTCTTGCCCCATTTCATCTTGAGCACGATATTTTCGCCTCCGATCGGGTTGGCGCTCCCATGCATGGTGTGGACCATGGTGACTCCGCCGCTCAGAGCTGTGAAGATGGAGGGGTCTTCGGCGTTGAGGACATCCCTCATTTTGACTTCAGGCGTGACTGGCTCTGAGCTTTCGTTCGTTCCGGTGAGGGCGATGTGAGTGTGAGAGTCGATTATCCCTGGCATCACACATTTTCCTGTCGCATCGATGGTTTTCATCCCTTCCGGGGCTTCGATATTCTCCCCGATGTGCTTGATGATGCCGTTCAGGATGAGGATATCTCCCCTGGGTATGATACCCTTGGTCGCGGTCAGAATCGTCCCGTTCTTGATTAAAAGATTTTGACCGAAAGAAAAGCAGGAACATATGGCCAGACTGACGCCCGCAAGAAAGCCGATGAGTTTTCTCTTCATGGTTTTCACTCCTTTAAAAAGTCCTGTCCGGGATTCTTGTGGCTCTGAGCTCAGCGCTTCCTCCCACAAAAGAAACCGTACCTTCGAGAGAGTCCTTCTGGGCTGTTCCGCTAAATGTGATTTCAACGGTCTCACCCATGATGGTTGCCGGGATGATGAAGGTCAGCTCGTTTCCGCTGAGAAGTCCTTCCCTGATTTCCCATCTGCCCATCTCAGAAGAGATGTTTCCTGTGATCGCGTTTCCTTCCTGTTCGAGCTCCAGAGTCATATCCAGCTCTCCCATCGGCCCTGAAACCGTGGCTTTCCATTTCCCGGCGATATCCAAGGCTGACGGCTTGGCCTCTTTGGGGGGCTGCTTGATTTCAAAAGAAAGGCCGTCGACAAAAACCCGTTCCACTTTGGTTTTTTCTCCAAAAATCTCTCCTGAGGTGAGGAAAATGTTGGCCACTTTTCCCGGCTCAAGGCTGCCGAGAATGTCGCTGACTCCGAGGATTTGAGCGGGAACGATGGTCATGGCTCTGAGGGCTTCCTCTGCCGGAAGGCCAGCCCTAATCGCTTTTTGGGTATTTTCGAGAATTTCAGAGGATTTTTTTAAGCTATGGGAGGTCAGGGCGAATTTTATTCTTTCCTTATGAAGTTTTGCCGCATTGGCCGGATAGATTTCCTTCTCAGCTTTCTCCTTCAACGCCTCGCCCTGGTTGACATACATGCTCGTATAGGGAGGCTTGAAATCGAGCGAGACCAAAAGTGGGACTTTGGCTTTTTTGAGTAGACCAGCCACTCTCCAGGCCTCGTTGCTTCCGGAAAGAATGGCGTTGAGCTTGAATTCGTCGATGAGCCTGAGGGCACGCTTGATGTCCTCCTGGTTGGCGCAGTTGAAAAAGATTGGCTTTTTCTGAACGACATAAGGAAAAAGAGCTTCCAGATAAGGATTGTACTCAGGCCTTTTCATGCCGAGAGGCCTCTTCGAAAATTGAGATTTGTATGACGAGTAATGCTCTGCATCCAGAAAAGACTGCCGGAGCAAGGCCATCGTGCCCATCAGGCTCGAGGGGTAGGTTCTCCTCTCTGTTGTGAAGTTGATGTGGAGGGCAACGGGGTTTCTGACGACCATGGGCTCCTTTTTCTCTCCGTTCATATCCAGGAGAACACTCTGGCCGGCATAGATTCCCTTTTCAGGAACAACCAGAACCGTGGTGATTCCGATTTTATGGAACTCCTCCATGTCCGTTTTTTTCGGCTTGATCCGGTCAAATGCCATCAAACCCACCTGGGCTGCCCAATCCGGCTTCTCCATCCTCTCCTGCCTTTGGGATTCTTCTTTAGCCGGCTCGAGGAAGAGAGTGGTGTGGATATCGATCAAACCTGGATAGGCGGTCAGGCCGTCGGCTTTGATGACCTCGGCATCTTCGGGAATGGCAATCTTATCCTTGGGGCCTAACGATTCGATAAGTCCGTCGCGGATGATGATAATCCCTTTTTCAACAGGAGGCCCAGTGACAGGAACGATTTTGCAATCGACAACAGCATAAGTTGGGCCGACCCGGGCTGAAGAGATGATTGTCAGGATGAAAAGGAACAAAAAAAGGGAAAGAATTTTTTTTGAGTTTTTCATAGTCCTCCTTTCGGTTGAGAATAGTTTAAAGGAATCATCCCCTTCATTTTGAGCACGCTATTTTAACAGAAAAAAAAAGAGAGGTCTATCTAAGATTTTGAGAAATAGCCTTGCTCCCCTTCGGATTTTTTTACGCCATTCTCCGTTCGCTCTTCTCGGCGGC
>CAZJYC010000091.1:0-8157 GCA_964550165.1 uncultured Eubacteriales bacterium | reverse complement strand
TGGACGCGCAAAAATTCGCTCCTGCCATACCGCCGCCGAGACGCTGATAATGATTCAGAGTTGATAAGGAGAGAAAAGGGTTTCGAGCTGCTGAAAGAAATTAGCAGAGGTTTTGATCAATCAAACTCGATGAGCGATAGAGCTATTCTCTTGAGTTAGAAAAATTCATAAAAATATTGGAGTCTTCGCTCTGGACTTTCTTCCTAAATAAGGACACTCTTTTTGTTTTAGCCATGATGAGCCGAAGCCGCGAGCGGAGCGTGGCGGGAGGCAATGTGGCGCTGACAATTTTAAAAATGTGTTTTTAGTTGATTTGCTCGGTTCCTGACTGGAGGCGGGTCACGTAGACATCTGGATTTTTTCCTGTTTCTTCAAGATATGCGGCGCTTATTTTTTCTGAGAAATTTTTAACAGCCGCTTCATTCACCAGGTTTATGGTGCAACCTCCAAAACCGGCTCCCATCAGCCGCGCGCCGAGCACGCCTTCGATTTCCGAGGCCGCATCGACCAGGATGTCGAGCTCTCTGCAGCTCACTCCGTATCCATCGCGGAGGCCCGCGTGAGACTCATACATGCGCTTCCCGAAGGACTGAAAATCCCCGCGTTCCAGGTCGGCGCAGGCCATCTCCACCCGCCCGTTCTCCCGGATCACATAATCGCAGCGTTTATAGACGATTGGGTCAAACTCCGTGCGGTGGGCTTCAAGAAGTTCCAGAGAAACGTCCCTCAAGCTTTTAATAGAAGGTTCGTATCTCTGGAGAAGTCTTACGCCTGTCTCGCACTGCTGGCGGCGGATGTTGTATTCGGATGAGGCCAGTGCTCTCGGCACCTGGGTGTCGCAGAGCACAATCTGCAGATCTTCCCGCTCGAAGGGGAAATAGTTGTACTCCAGGCTCCGGCAGTCCAGTTTCAGGACTTTCTTGGGTTTTCCAAAGATGTTGATGAACTGGTCCATGATGCCGCAACGCACGCCCACAAACTCGTTTTCAGCTTTCTGAGAAAGCTTCACCAGGTCGAGGCGGTCGATCTTAAGACCAAACATACTGTTCAGAGCAAAAGCCAATCCGGCCTCGATGGCTGCTGATGAGGACATGCCCGCGCCTATGGGGATATCCCCGCCAAAAACGCAATTGAAGCCATGGAGGCCATAGCCTGCTTTATTTATCTGGTCCACGACCCCAATGATGTAATTGGGCCAGCGCTTTTCGGACCTGGCCGGCTTATTAACCTGAAACTCATGATTTTCGTTTAAATCATTGGCATAGAGAAAACATTTTTTATCTTCTCTCGCAGAGAGAGCAAAGTAGATGGCTTTATCGACAGCTGCCGGCAGGACAAAGCCTTGGTTGTAGTCAGTGTGTTCGCCGATAAGATTCACCCGGCCAGGAGAGCGGACGAGCATCGGCTTTTCATGAAAGAGCTCCTGGAACTTTTTCTGGACTTGAAGAATCATGCCGTCCATCGTCTCCAATCCTGTCAATCCACCGTGGCTTTTCTGTTGATGACCAGAAAAACGAGACCGATGAGGAGCATGAATCCTCCCCACCAGATGTTTGGATGGAGCCTGGCCAGGATAGCCCCTTCTTTCGTCTCGAAAAACAAGCCATACAATCCTGCCAGAAGAATAATCCCTCCCATGACCAGCAGGATCAATCCCACAAAATACCAGATGGGTTTCATTTTTTTGCTTTCTTCAGCCATGATCCTCTCCCTCCCTTACCAGAAATAAATGTTGAGGATGATGAAGATGATGAGTGAAATCACGGCATAGAACACGGGCTTCTTATACCAGGGCACTGGTTCCAGTGAAACTTCTCTGGTTAAACCTTTGACCAGCCCGACCAGTTCTTCATCCGGCTTTTTCTTGGTGAACAGGCTGACCCCGATCGTCACCACAAAGCAGATCAGCCACGCCCACCAGGCACGCCAGAAATTCGTGGCCATGTCGCTGGCAACATTGGAAAGGGTGAGCAGGTGAGCGGGAATCCAGTTGAATTTCACGGCCAGAAACATGGTGAAGGAGGAGCCCATTCCTGTGATGAGTCCCCAGAAGGCGCCGTCCGGAGTAATCCACTTGACAAACATTCCGAGAAGCATGGTCGCAAAGAGCGGAGCGTTCACCCAGGAGAATATGGCCTGCATGTAATCCATGATGGTCGGCATGCTCTTTGCCCAGTAGGCCGTTAAAACGCTGATCAGAATGCCGGCCACTGTGGCCACACGGCCCATCCACAGAAGATGAGCCGGGGAGGCCTTTTTGTTGATCACCGACTGGTAGATGTCGTAGGTCCAGACCGTGTTAAAGGCGCTGATGTTGCCTGCCTGGCCGGCCATGAATCCTGCCAGGAGCGCAGTGATGCCCAGGCCGACAAGCCCTGTCGGATAATAACGGGCGATGAGCATCGGCAGGGCAGAATCATAATTGACCTTCCCTCCCTCACTCATCAGCTGGAACCCGGCGCCCGGGTCTCTGGACAGGGCCAAGGCGATGAGTCCGGTGACAATCACCAGAAAAGGAACAGCCATCTTGAAAAACGAGGCAATGACCGGCGTCATTCGCGCCGACCGCAGGTCTTTGGCGGAGAATGCCCGCTGCACGACCAGAAAATCGGTGGTCCAGTATCCGAAAGAGAGCACGAATCCCAGTCCCAGGACGATTCCGGCCCAGGTGATCATCATCCCGTTCTGGGTTGGGTCGCCGGAATTCGACCAGAGCTTGGCGTAGGCTTCAGGGATGCGGCTGAAAATTTCCTGGAGGCTTCCGATTTCCACAATGCCCAGAACAGAAACGAGAAAAAGGCCGAACCAGATGAGGAAGAACTGGATGATTTCGGTGAAGATGGCCGACAGTAGCCCGCTCAAAGCGACATAGATGGCCACGGTCAGCGCTGAGGCCCACATGCTCACATCCCAGTTCCAGCCGACAAAGGTATGAAGGACAAGGGCCATGGCGTAGAGATTGATTCCTGAGACAAGCAGGGTCATGACGGCAAAAGCGATGCCGTTCAGCACCCGTGTCTTTTCGTCAAAGCGGAGCTTCAGGTATCCGGGGACGGATTTTATCCGGCTGCTGTAGTAAAAAGGCATCATGAAGATGCCCAGGAAAAGCATGGCCGGCACGGCGCCGATCCAGTAAAAGTGGGCCACATACATCCCGTATTTGAACGTATTCCCGGCCATTCCCAGAAGCTCCAGGGCGCCCAGATTTGCCGAGAGAAAAGCCAGTCCTGCCACCCAGGAGCTGCTTCTTCGGCCGGCAAGGAAAAAGTCGTCTTCACTTCTGGTGTAGCGCTTGAGATAGAAGCCGATTCCCAGGACAAAGGCGAAATAGGTGAGGATGATGATCCAATCAAAGAAGCTCAAGCCGATGGCCTGCATCCCTGCCTCCTCTTCGGTCAAAGTTTGTTTTTTTGATTTTCCCCTTGATTTTCTTCTCTTCGATCTCCTGCGGAAAAAGAGCTATAACACAGCAAAATACCGATGTCAAACAAACCGCGGACATAGTAAGCTTTTTTTGTGAAGGTCTATGATGATAAAAGCCAACTCTAACAGCGCTGGTTTCCATCCCTCCTCGCCAAAGACCCTCCCACCCACCACCACGGGCTTCGGAGGGACGGATACCAGCGCCTCCCTTCCTCACTCTATCAAATCTCTTTTCTCATCACGGGAAAAAAGATGCTTCCATGGACATGGAGCAGTCACGAATTGACCGTATGCCTTTGCTGTGATATATGCAATAGACAATGCCAGGCGCAAAAAGCCGGGGAAGATGTAAAGTGATTCTTTATCAATTGAAAAAGCGAGAAATGAAAAAATCTCATCTCTTTGGCCCAGGAGTTATTCTTCAAAGAAAGGAGACTAAAATGATTTTATCAAGAGGATTGAGTTCTCGTTTGCTCCTGTCGGCTTATGCTCTCGTTTTCGTCTCGTTTATTCCAATTCTTTTTTGTTTTTCGGCTCAAGAGCGGGTCCATAACCTCATGCCTGTCCCTAAAAATATTTCTTTGGGACAGGGCCGGATGGTTATCGATTCTAATTTTTGCGTCAGCCTCAGCGGATACAAGGAGCCCAGGCTGCAAAGGGCTGTTAATCGTTTCATCGACCGCTTGAGTCAGCAAACCGGAATTCCCCTGGCTTCAGGAATCGAAAAAGATGAATCCGAAGCTCTTCTGGTGATTAACTGCCAGGGTGCGGGCGAAAAAATACAATCCATAAAAGAAAATGAATCTTATAATCTCGACATAACTCCTTTGCGGGCTGACTTGAAAGCGGCCACGCCGGTTGGCGTGTTGCGCGGTCTTGAAACTTTCCTCCAGCTTGTCGAACTGGACTCAGAAGGATTTTTTGTGCCTGAGGTTCGGATTGAGGATGAGCCGCGTTTTGCCTGGAGAGGGCTTCTCATCGATTCCTGCCGCCATTGGATGACCGTCGAGGTCATCAAGCGCAACCTGGACGGAATGGCCGCCGTCAAGCTCAATGTCCTTCACTGGCATCTTTCTGAAGACCAGGGTTTTCGCGTCGAATGCAAGAGTTTTCCCGAACTGCATCAGATGGGCTCTGACGGGAACTATTACACCCAAAGCCAGATTCGGGAAATCCTGGACTATGCCCGCGACCGCGGCATACGTGTCGTTCCTGAGTTTGACATGCCCGGACACACAACTTCCTGGTTTGTGGGATATCCGGAGCTGGCCAGCGCCCCAGGGCCCTACAAGATTGAGCGCCGCTGGGGCGTTTTCGATCCCTGCATGGACCCGACGCGCGACAGGGTCTACGGTTTCCTGGAGAAGTTCATCGCCGAGATGGCCAGGCTTTTTCCTGATGAATATTTTCATATCGGCGGCGACGAGGTCAACGGCAAGCAGTGGGACAGCAATCCCAGCATTGCCGCTTTTAAAAAAAGGCATGGCCTGAAAGACAATCACGACCTTCAGGTCTACTTCAATAAAAAGATTCAATCCATCCTGCGCAAAAACAAGAAGAAGATGGTTGGCTGGGACGAAATCTTCCATCCTGACCTTCCCAAGGATGTTGTCATCCACAGCTGGCGGGGCCAGGAATCTTTGGCCAAGGCAGCCAAACAAGGCTACATGGGAATCCTTTCCAACGGATATTACCTGGACCATATCCTTCCGGCCGGCTTTCATTACAGCATCGACCCTCTGGATAAGGCTGCGGCGGATTTGAACGATGAGGAGAGAGCCCGCATCCTGGGCGGTGAAGCCTGCATGTGGGCCGAGTTTGTCTCGCCGGAGACCATCGATTCCCGCATCTGGCCCAGAGCTGCAGCCATCGCCGAGAGATTTTGGTCTCCGCAGGATATTAAAGACACAAAGGACATGTATCGCCGCCTCGAAATCTTGAGCCGGAAACTGGACTGGCTGGGCCTGACCCATCGCTATCAATATTCCAAAATGCTCGAGCGCCTGGCTGGAGAAGATTCCATCCATTCCCTCAAAGTGCTGGCTGATATCGTCGAGCCCGTCAGATATTACACGAGGCCCAGCACCCGCGAATACACCCAGATGACGCCTTTAAACCGGCTGGTCGATGCAGCCCGGCCTGAAAGCGGTAAAGCCAGGCAGTTCGAGAGCATGGTCGATGTGTTTCTATCTGACACTCCGGCCTACGAGAAAAACCGAGAGACGATCAGAGACTGGCTCATCCAGTGGCGGGACAACCACGCTCGTCTCCAGACCGTGCTTCAAGAGTCTTATCTATTAAAAGAAATCATTCCCCTTTCCGAGGACGTTGTTGCGCTCGCCAGAGCAGGATTGGAAGCTCTGGATTTTATTGCAAAAAAAGAAAAGCCTCCACAATCCTGGCTGGAGAGCATGTCTTTGCTCCTGGACCGTCCAGAAAAGCCCGATTATGAACTCCAGATTGCGATCGCTTCGGCTGTGCGCAAGCTCGCTGAAGCGGCAACCGGCTTGTCCTTTGCTCAGCGCTGATTTTGAGAATGTGAGAGCTCAGAGATAAATGCAGAACATTTTTGCTGTGCCTGCGGTGGTCATCGGTTTGTTTTTGACTTTAAATATAAAAAAAATTACGGAAACTTTGCCAACAATTTTATCAAGTATATGCTTGCTATTTTTGGCTTGGTCCTGATCATGCTCTTGGTCTATTTCAAGTACCATCAGCTCATCGTTGATATCCAGAAGGAATTTAAAATTTCCAAAGCGATAACGAGCTTTCCGCATTGAGGAGGCAAGAGCCATGGGAAAGAAAATAAGATGGGGCATATTGGGCTGCGCAAGGATTGCCCGGACAGCGTTGATGCCTGCCATCAGCGAAGCCAGGAACGCCGTGCTCTATGGGATCGCAGCCCGGGATGAGCGAAGAGCCCGGGGCTGGGCGAAGAAATACAGATTTCAGAAATCTTACAAAGACTATCAATCCCTGCTCGATGACCCAGAGATCGACGCCGTCTACATTCCTTTGCCCAACCATCTCCATTGTGAATGGGCGTGCCGTGCAGCGCGCGCAGGAAAACATATTCTTTGCGAGAAACCGATCGCCCTGAATTCGAGCGAAGTTTTGAGAATGATCCGTGCTGCCGATGAAGCCAGAGTCTTTTTGATGGAGGCCTTCATGTACCGCTTCCATCCCCAGATTGAGAAGACTCTGCGCTTGCTGGATGATGGCGAAATTGGAGAGCTCCGTTTTTTCCGTTCTGCCTTCACTTTCATGTATGAAGGAAACGAGAATAATTACCGCTGGTCTCCGGAAATGGGCGGGGGCGCCCTTTACGATGTCGGTTGCTACCCTGTCAGCGCTTCGCGCCTGATATTTGGTCAGGAGCCTGTTTCTGTCTACGCCAGAGCCCGTTTTCATCCGCGATTTAAAGTGGATTTGTCCACCAGCATCCTTCTTGAATTTCCTGGAAGCCGCGTGGCGCTCCTCGACTGCAGCTTTGAGTCCCAGTTCCAGAGCTATTTCGAAGTCGTCGGCACCAAAGGACGGATAACTCTGCCCCGCTCTTTTTCTGCCAAATTGTTCGATGTGCCAATTCATATCTTAAAAGGGGATAAGCTGAAGACGGTAACCATTCCTTCAACCAACCAGTATACGATAATGGTCGAGCATTTCGGGCACTGCATCCTCAAGAAGCGCAGGCCGCGCTATCCGGCCGATGACGCACTCAAGAACATGCGGGTCATCGATGCGATCTTTCACTCGATTCGCACCGGGCTCCCGGCAAAAATGAAGGATATTTTATGAAATTTTAGTGCCAATCAGCGGTAAAGGGTATAGGTTTTCCGTCTGAGCCCTAAAAAGCCGCCAAGGCCCCATTCCAAAAGGGTCAAAAGATAGCCAAGCTTGAAGGGGAGACGGTCCATTCTCCGCGTCGAGGTCATGATCGGAGAATCCTTGATGATGCACCAGCATTTCCCGTTTTTCTTTAAAGCCTTTTTTGCTCTTGTAAAAAATTCTAAATCCTCAGCGTGTCTAATTGTTGAGTTAAAACCGCCTATCTCGAAGAACAGCTCTTTCTGGCAGAAGCCCATGTTGGCAGCAATGTGGAACATTTTTTTGCCAACATTGATTAGGTGATGAGTTTTCTCTTTTGGGAAAGCGCCAGGATGCCTTTCAGAGCATGAGAAAGAGGATAATTTCCAGCGATGGGCGCGGGATGGAGAACAGCTCTGGCAAAAGGAGTGCAGAGAAAGCCTGTTTTTTTCATGACGCCCGTGCCGAATGCGGCCAGGTATTCGACCGGAGAATCGATCCCGTAAAATCCCATGGCCAGAGAAAAGAATCTTTTCTGTCTTAAACAGTCATGAACCGCAGAGAGAGAGGTGTAATATCTAAAGCCGCAATCCTGAATGGCTTGGCCTGCTTCTTTGCTCTGGAGCCAGGTCGGCGAGGTAAAACCAGCGCATTCTATCCCTCCTTCCCGTAAGGGGGCGCCGGCATCCCAAGATATAGCCAATGACTTCACTTTTGCTTTTAGCCACAAAACAGGAATCTGGCTCGTACTTGAGATAGTATTCTGTGTTCAAGCCGGCAAACCAATTTCTATCCTGGAAGATTTTTTCCACAGGCTTGCCCAGAAAGCCGGTGTCAGAGCACAAAGACCTTATTTCGTTTTTATATTTTGGCTGATAGGGATGAATGGTGAATTCGACTTTTTTTTCTGAGCTGTCCCGGCTCAAG
>CAZJYC010000090.1:0-8335 GCA_964550165.1 uncultured Eubacteriales bacterium | reverse complement strand
CGGCTTGAGAAAGAGAAACCAGGGCTTCTCCGAGCCCATCCAGGAAGCCGAGGGCAGCCATGTTCGCCTTAGTCATTCTTTCAAGTCATTATTTATCATCCAAGACGATGGGATGAGCAGAAATCAGTGCATCATAGCTCGTAAAAACGGATTATACTTTAGCAGGGGTGTGAGGCAAACTTCAAAAGGCAAACTCGCACGGTTGTACCCCTATTGCTTTTATATTTTCCTTCAGAGCTAGGCTGACGAGAAAGAGAGAGGTGCAATTTGGCGGAGCTTACACAGGCAATGTTCGGGGAAAAGAAAGGATGGAAGTAGCTGTAACAATAATGCTCTTAGAGCATCTCAATGATTTATTGATTTAAATTTTCTGAGACCTCAGCAAAGCCTTGTCTCAGTTTCTCAACCTGAAAAAGTATCTCATCGAACTTGGCATCGAAAGGTAGAGTGCCTATTATCATATCTTTGACCAACCTATATTGAGACTGATCACCTGTTTCACCATCCAATATGGTCCTGACCGTGTCCAATGTATCAGGATCTGCTATCTTGGCCATATCACGGCCAAGCAGTCTAATCCCGGCGTGTCTGGTATCAAAATGCTCTTCCTGCAGAAGTTTCTGCTCTTTGTCGTAAAGCCTGTCAAAGTTACCGGCTCCTTCATATTTCTGCATGATGAGTAGCAAGTCCTCAGCATCTTTTTTCCGCTCAGGATATTTCTCTTTCCACGAAATTATCTTCATGAGTGCTAGGCCCGGCAGAGTTGGTAGTTTAATGTCGAGTTCAGGGGCAGAACTCAATCTGATAGTAACCGAGTATTCATAAGCCTCCTTGAAACCAAACATGCTCATGAATATTTCATGCTCTGGTGGCCAGCTAATCCGTCTATTCTCATCTGTAATAGCCCCGAAGGGAACTATGTCGATGAAGACAGAATCGAACTTGAGCCTTTGTTGTTCCGTTGTGGAAGAGAATTTGCCCGTTGACAGTAACGATTCCGTAAGTTGGTTGAACTGCTCCCAACTGGCAACTTCTACTCCTACGTCGATATCTCTGGTCATCCTCGGAGGCTCTATTCCGTAGCAGTGCTTGAGAATAAAATCCCTTGCTGAAGCGCCAACGACAAAGAAACGGATGCTCAAAGAGTCTGCGACTTTCTTAACGATCGAAAGCGCTCCTACTATCTGTTGATCAATCTTCCCTGATAAGTCGAATAATATATTGTTCATAGATCATTTTTGCTGTTTCTATGTTTCTCTGGTTTCCTGTTGCCAGGAGATCTGCATAAACAAGAATTGGGTGTACCAAGTCATCATATTTCCCCATCTCGACAGGCTTCCAAAATCTTGCTAGAATTTCTACATCTCCAATTATATCTCTCTTAAGTCTGTTCTCGAGCAATATTTGATTGAGCTGCTGAGCCGTGGTATAAATCGTTATCAACTCGGGTTTTAGATATTCTGTGAGCCTTGCAGCAGCAACCTCTCCTCCCCACTGTGCTTTTAGTGGGTCCAGCCTCATCTGTTGCCACCAGCCATATTCACCCCTGTAACGACCCAGAATCTGCTTCGGCCTCAACTGTTCTGGATATGCGGTTACCCACTGATGAAATAAATTTTCTTTTTTGATTAGTTTATAGCCCCGCTTCCCCATGTCCAGGAGAAAGCCCAGTTTCCTTAATTCTTTCATGATCCAGCCGACGGTTCCTAGTGCAACATTTGTGGCAACAGCGATCTCTCGATAAGTCTTATTCTCAAGGCCGGGATTGCATAAGAAGGCAAAAATCATTTTCAAGCCAGCCGGCTTGAAATGTCTTTTAAGAGGCGCTTGGTCTAAGATTTCCGGAGGCCTATTCCCTTTTACGAAAATATATAGTGGCGGCTTATTGATAAACGCATTGCCGGCAGTGTCAATAAATTCTATTCCATCTTGCCTTAACTGGTCTGCCATATGCGGATTCACATATTTTGCAATTAACAAAAGCGGGTAGTCCAGTTTCTCTCTGTTCATGAGTAAGAGGAGCTTATTTGCTTTCGTGAGAGTGGTCTTTATTTCGGCATAGTAATCTTGGGCCTTGCCTTGTATCGTTATTCTTATTCGACGGTCTGGTCGAAGTCCAATTGTATAGGCGGTCTCCTGAGCTAACGTCTCGATCTCGGTATGCACAGGAATATTCTTTCGAAATGCCTCAATGGCAAGTTGAAAGATGTTTTCTTCCATATTTCTGTTGATTTTTTTCATAGTTTTGTTCAGTTTAATCTTATGTTCATTTATTATGAACATAGCAAAAATATGAACAAAAGTCAAGTACCAATTGTTAAAAAAATAATATTAAATATATTAGTTGCGGATATTTTATTGCGGGTAAATGATGTAATATTTTTATACGTTCATTATTATTGCGTGCTCATTATTAGCGAACACTTAAAATAGATGAACATAATTTTGGAGATTGCCGCCCCTCTGGGCTTTCTTTAAAAGGCTGGGCTTACGGTTCTCCCCGGGGAGAACACTAGAGGATAAGAAATTCGTTTTTCTGCTGCGCCGGCGAAATGAGCGCTCATGCGCCAACTTTGCCTCATCCCCATCGTTGGGAATGATAAATCGGAGCCTCATCACAAGTCAAATTGAGCTGAAACCGGCGGAAAGGGGACAAGAAGCC
Source organism: uncultured Eubacteriales bacterium (assembly GCA_964550165.1). Taxonomy (GTDB): domain Bacteria; phylum Acidobacteriota; class Aminicenantia; order Aminicenantales; family Aminicenantaceae; genus CAZJYC01. The sequence continues at coordinate 5,673 of CAZJYC010000090.1, read as the reverse complement.
ACGGACAAGCTAAAAACTGCCGGAAATCGGCCAGAGCTCTCCTCTCGATCAAAGAGAGAATCATGAAGAATATTCACTGGAAGCCTCAGCGGCCATCAGAGCTTCCTGTATTCTTAATCCAGACAGACCTATATGAGAATCTCTCTTGCCTGAACTCCTCTTTTCTTTCATTTCCTCTATGGGTAATTTCTGCTCAGGGATACCAGAATCAGCGTGCTTCCAGAGGGAAATGAATTTCTCGTAATAATTCACTGCATCTCCCACCAGGCCGTGCTGAATCCTACTCTTCGGACGTTCGTGGCGCAATGGACTTCACCACCCCATTGGTGATAGCTGCGTGCATCCAAAAAGTGTGGCGTCAAGGGCAGGCCAGAAAGAAGCCTGCGCATTTCTTCTTCCAGTTGATCCTTACCATCAATCACAGGGCCATTAGGGGCAACAATGAAGATATGTCCATTTATAATTGCGGAGTTGACCATATTGGGGACGAAAGCAACTCCCCATTTATCAAAAAAACAAGGCACTCTGATGAAATCTTCCTCTCTCAAGTTAAGCTCTTGTTTGAGGAGGTCTATATTCGGTTCGATACGATCAACCTGAAGTGTCTTATTATGATCCAGTAAGATTTTATTCTTCAAGAGCGATGAGACTTTTTTTTTGGAGTAGAGATCAAGCAGCGATAATTCACCATATCCATTGCTTATCCATTTCTCAAGCAAGGTAATCATGGCCTCTGTATCAACCACGAGGACTCTGTAAGGATGCTCCGGATCGCCGCTGGGCACGAACGATATTATTTCATCAACATGTTTAATCAACAACCAACCTGTATCAAGCCGTATTGCTGGGGATTGAACTCCTTGAGCTTCAAGCATGGCGACTATTTCAGGATTTAACGATGCCTCCTTTGGCCCTTCCGGATTATATCCGTAGTACACGCGGCCCAATGGATACCCGGGCAAGGGAGGGGTAACCTCCAAATTTCCGTACCAGTCCAGCCAGCCATTACCACCTCTTCCGCCCCCATATCCCTCGCGGTATGTTCCAACTTGAATCCAGCCAAAGTCAGGCCCTAAGAGCTTATCCTTCGCATATCCATCGAGAGACCTGTTCCGATTTGCCTTGAGGACTACGTTCATCTTCTGCCCTGGCATCTCTGAGTACCCGATTTCCATGGTATCTTGAAGCCAGATCTGAATTGGGGGATATGGCTTTCCACTGGGAACGATAACCAGCTCAGCCCCTGCCTTGGGAACAAGCTCTCCTAGACTCTGGAGAAAAGCTTCATTCTGTCCTGGAAATTCTCTGACGTATAGAGTGATGCCTTGATTCAGGTTTGACAGGAGAATAAACGGCGCCACCTTCAGTTTGATAGAATCAAGATGAGTTTTTCCGTCCGGGGTTCTAACAGATACAGCCACTTCTGTTTTCCCATTCCAGGATCCATCCGCATAAGAATTTGCCTCAATCCTCAATTCAAGGTCTGCCTGTCTCAACCGTTCAGGATCAATGTTTCCCTCAGCCTTAAGATTTACAAGTTTATACTCATTATCACCAACCTTTAGAAAAATATGAATCCGGGATAAGGAGGCATCGTCAACAGAAATGGAAACCTGGGTATTTCTTGGTAAATTGGGAACTCGTTTGATTTTAAGAGCAACTAAATCTTTAAGGTCTTCATCTCCATTAATAACAGCATCGGCATGGTCAGGCTCTTTTGAGTCTTGGTCACTGTCATTATTATTAAAGAATATGGCGCCTCGTTTTGAGGTCCAAATATTTTTTCCTTGATTATCCGAATCGAATTCAGTCTTCCCATCCCGATTCACATCAGCTACAATTTGAATCTTGATATCAGAGGCAGAAATCTGAGCCCTTGAAAGGACCTGAGTCAAAAAAATTGCCATTCCGGCTACCAAAAAAAGCAAAATTTGCCTTATAGGTTTTTGACTTGGCATTGGAAAAGATCTCTTGTGCAACACTTCTTAATTAAATTCTAATCGAGCCATATCAAAGTTGCGCATATGCCATTGAACTGAATTTTTAAAATTTTCTTCGGAAAGGATTGGCGATCACTTTTTTTCTGAGGGTTTGTCCTCCTGTTTCTTGAGGATGTTGATGGAACGATAGCGGATATTGTCGATCAGCTTGACAACTTCCGGATCAGATATCGGATTTTTCAGGGCAAGCTCCTTTTTCCCGGAGTCAGCATCAGTTTCTGCTTCATTCAAATCAATGTCCAGCTTGGCGTATTCCACTCCCAGCTTCGCCAGGTCTTTCCAATACTGCTCCTTTTTTGCATTTTTACAAAATTCCAGATAGGAGCTGTAATCGGGAGTTTCGGAAAAGTAAGCTTTAAGGAATGTGATCACGCCTGCCGCCAATGAGTTCCATGTAAAGGGCAAGCCGGTTAAAATAGGCCGGACCGGATTTTCATTTTTTTGGGACTCGATGATCCATCGGGCGGCAAAGAGGCTGAAAGAATCATTAATCAGGAACTGTTTAGTAACAATATCCATTGCCGTTTCAGGGGGCAGAAGAGATAATCCGCCGATTGCGGAGAAGAGTATCTTGGCTCTGGTGAACTGCTCCATGATCGCGACCTGCTGGTTTACCGCCGACCAATTGATCCGTTGATTTAGTCCCAGTATCAGATCTTTGGTCAACTGGTTCTCCATATTCCGGCTGATCAGTTTGGAATCCTGCTTTGTATAAAAGGCGCCTTTAAGGAAATCGGCAAGGATGTCGATAAATTCGTGGGTATCACCAGACATTAATTTTTTTATCAGTGCTTCTTTCTTCCAGGGTGATTTCCCCATTAGAACTTCTTGTATCTGCTCCCTGTTCAGGCTCGAGGGAAGGTGTTCAATATATATTGTGGAAGCGAGCTCCTGCCATTTGGGATTGTAGGATTCGAACATGGAATCAACCATTTTGTCCCTTTCCAGATCCGGCAGGTTTTCAACCAGAAACTGGTATTGGGTGACCTCATCGTTCTGGCGGTATTTTTTGTTGGAGATTTCCCGGGAAAGGAAACTCTGAAGGGATGCCGGGGTAGGGCAGTCGGCGCAGATGCGATTATATAAAAACAGAGCTTCCATATCCTTTTCTATGATCCTTGATACAAGATTATTCTGGTAAGTTTTCGGGTCATCGGGCTGATTTCTGAGGCGGTAGTAGTTGTAGAAAATATTCAATTCGTTAACATCGCCCGGGGGATAGCCCGGATCCCCCTTCCAGGGAACCTGGAAAAAACCCAGAATATAGAGCGCTCTGGATTTTTGCAGGGCAGATGCCTGTCCGTCAAGCCAGGTCATGGCCAGCTGGATTGCCTCCTCCTTCAAGTTGCTCAGGTATTTGTCAAGTTTTGCACCGATCTCGTGGATGTCCGGCAGAGTCACAATAGTCTCCAGAGCCCTGGAATCGGGAAATACTGTGAACAGATCCAGGATGTCTCGGCTGGTTGGATATTTTCTCAGGAGCGTTATGGCGTTTAGGATCGAGCTGTTATAAAGAGGATCGTCTTTGAGAGGGATCTTCTCTGGCTTGATATCGGGTTTCACCGCCGGCTGGATTTTTTCCTGCGTAGATTTTGTCTGGAGAGGAGGCTTGGTTGGGGGAGGGGTCGTGGTGGGTGGAGGGATTTTTTCCATAGCATTCTCATCCTCCTTTTGCGCGGCGTTGAAGGAGGAAATTCCGAGCCCCAACAGCAGCAGGTATCCTTGGGAGAGATTGTTCCTGTGCTTCTCCATTTTTTTTTGGTATTCTCTCATAGATTCATTCCAGTCCGATTTGAAAAAAAAGGATAGGTCGTGCAGATCTTTGAAGATTGCGCCTAGAATTGCTGAAGCGGCAATACTTGAGACAGCGGCTCGCCGTTTCTGATTATCTTCGTAATAAAGTAAAGCGCTCCAGGATAAAAGATCGGTCAGGAATATCTTCTCTTCTATGGAAGCAAATGTATAGCCTTCCACCTGGATCCAGGGTTCCAGGTATTCTATTTGATCTTTGAATGGCAAGTTAGAGGCTTGGGCAAAAATATCGTCCCAGGTCTTGACGTAGAATGCGGAAGCCTCTTTTTTGGGCATCAGGGCCAGCAAGGCTGGAATTAATTTTTGATCTCCGGACTCCTGGCATTTCTTAAGCTGATCCGGAAAGAATAAATCTTGCAACGTCTTTATGCGTGGTGATTCCGGGTATTGATTTATAAACTGGATGATGCCATTGAGGTCATCGGAACTTAGTTCATGGTATTTTTTGATCTCCTTCTCCAGTTCCAGCAGGGGATAAATCTGCTGCCCGGTCAATCCACGCTCCAGAATCCTCTTTTTTGCGCTTTCCAGCGGTTCGGGAAGGTAAAGTCCCCTCATATATTTGATCTCGTTAGTAAGGAGCTCTGAATCAGATACCTTAACATGTTTTTTATGGCCTTGGGGGTACAGTTTGCAGAACAGGCCATAAAGCTCAAATCCCATGGATTTTACGCTGGATTCACTAATATTGTCCTTTTTTTTAAAATCATAGAGGCTTTCTTTCTCCTTAAAATCAGGACTGAGCAGTAAAAACTTCGTAACATTGGCGGAACCTGAGTAGCCCCCGCTTTCTGCCTGTTTCAAATAGTATTGCTTGAAACTATCGACCCACTCCGGCATATTCGGGGCATTTGGAAACTGCAGCTTGAATTGAAAGAACTGTTCCGGTTCGAAATCTTTCCCTTGAGCTGGCGGCTCTGTCTGGGACAGGAGGAGGCAGTTCAGTAAAAAAACTGCCAAGAACAAATAAATGCACATTATCCTGGCTGAGATTTTACCTAGGTTATTCATATATAACCTCCCTTATTAATTTCCAATCAGCCTAACTGAAAGAAAAATAAGTTTTTCCATAAGTTGATTCTAGCGATTAAAAAAAGAAAGTCAAACTGGCGTTTGGGATAGGTAAGAGTTGTTGGGAATGATAAATTGGAGCCTCATCAGAAGTCAAATTGAGCTGAAACCGGCGGAAAGCGGGCAAGAAGCCGCGGACAAGCTAAAAGCGGGCAAAGAATTCAGCCAGCCGTGAATCATCGGACCGGGCGACCTTATGGAAGACACCGGCCTCGTCTTTAAAGTCAGGACGGATAGGGACGGTTCAGGTCTTCTTGCCAGGAAAGCCAGCATCTGGATGAAGGTTGGTTTTTTTGACAAAAGGAAGCATGATGCCGGAGATTGCGGTCAGGAAAAAAGAGAAGTAGAAAGGAGCGAAAAGGCCCAGTTTCTCCCAGAGAACGCCGGCTATGAAAGAAGCCGGCAGCGCGCAGAGCCCGATGACCATCTGGAATCCTCCCAGGAAGCTTGCCCGATACTCAAGCGGAGCGAGTTCTGAGACAAAGGTTTTCTGGACTGGCTCCAGAGCTCCCTTATGGGCTCCATAGAGGATAAAGATGGAGAAAATTCCCAGACGTCCAGGACGGAGAATAATTACCAGGCAGACAGCCATCCAGAAAAAGTATGAGAGAAGAAGCACTGCTTTTCTGCCGATGATGTCGGAGAGCCTTCCAAAAGGATAAGAAGCGAGAGAAGCCGTTGCAGTAAAGATCAAATAAAGGGCAGGAACAAAGGCAATCTTAAACCCGAATTTCTTGGCATAGACGAGCAGGAAGGAATAGCTGAAGGCGCCCAGAGCATAGAAGGAGCT
>CAZJYC010000089.1:0-8434 GCA_964550165.1 uncultured Eubacteriales bacterium | reverse complement strand
CACCCGCCACCATGGGCTTCGGAGGGACGGAAACCAGCGCCTCCCTTCCTCACTCTATCAAATCTCTTTTTTCATCACGGGAAAAAAGATGCTTCCTGAACCAATTGTCTTTGAGAAAAACAACAATTTTTTGAGTAACTCCCTTTTTCCGTTTTGCAGAATCGCCCAGCCTCTCTTCCCTTTGAGTTCAACAGAAATGCTGTCAACACCGAGTGAATATATCGCCAGACCGTGATCCCTGTCAAGGATTAGACATTTCATTTCGAGTTCATAGTTCAAAGTGGTCCCTCGAATCTTTGGCTCGCTCCACCAATTTCTTGAACCGCTCTTCTCCACGAATGTTTACGAGAAAGGTGTGCTCTGCATGGAGAAAAAGACGAGTGAATAGCCTTGGTTGACCGCATTTAAAGGAAAGGAGCTGATTTTCCTTGATATAGAGGCGTAATCTATGCATATTTATGCAGAGGAGAAAAACAATCATTATCGGCGAAAATATTTTAAGATGGGCCGATGGCCGCCTTTTGGTATCTACACTTTTGACCTCTGCACCACTGTGAACAGATGACCGCAAGCCAAAAAATGCAGCCATCAGGCTCAAGACAGACTATAGAGGAGTCATCAGCTATGGCGACATCGTGCTGAGAACAGGGCAAGAGGCATCCTCAGGCGCATGAACGCGGGAAATCAAAGCAGATTAGTGCGGGCTATCGGGCGCTGGACGCTTGTGGCGCTGGTGATCAACGGGATCATCGGCAGCGGCATCTTCGGGCTCCCGGATGATGTGGCGCGGCTGCTAGGCCGCGCAGCGCCGCTGGCGTATCTGTTGGCCGCGCTCGGGATCGGTGTCATCATGGCCTGTTTCGCCGAGGTGGCGTCGCGCTTCACCGAAGCGGGAGGCCCGTACCTCTACGCGCACAAGGCGTTCGGCTCGCTGGCCGGCATTCAGATAGGCTGGTTTGCCTGGCTGGTTCGGTTGACTTCGGCGGCGGCGAACGCCAACCTTTTCGTCGTCTATCTCGGCAATTTCCTCCCCAGAGTAACCTGGCCGGCGCCGCGGGCAGCGGTTCTGAGCGTGCTCATCGGGTTGCTGGCTGTGGTGAACATTCGGGGAGTAAAGTCCGGCGCGAGCGTGAGCAACGCCTTCACAGTGGCCAAACTGGTGCCGCTGAGCGTCTTCATCGTGTCAGGCCTGGCCCTGGTCGGCGGGCGGATCAGCATCTCCGGCTCCGCCGCTCCGCCCGGCAACTGGCTTCAAGCGGTGCTGGTGCTGATCTTCGCCTACGGTGGCTTCGAAGCAGCCCTGATGCCGATGGGTGAAGCCAGAGAGCCGCGTCGTGACGCCCCATTTGCGCTGTTCATGGCGCTCATCGTCGTCACAGCGGTGTACTTGCTGGTGCATTTTGTGGTGATGGCCGCAATCACTGATCCGGCTGCCTTCGATCGGCCAGAGGTGCAGGAGCGGCCCGTGGCTGAGGCCGCGCGCGTATTTTTGGGTGGGGGCGGCGCTGCTCTAATTGCGCTCGGCGTGCTGATTTCGATCTACGGCTACCTGGCCGGGCAATTCCTCAATGCGCCGCGGCTGACGTTTGCCTTCGCCGAGCAGCGCGACTTCCCCAAATTTTTTGCAGCCGTGCATAGGCGATTTCGGACCCCCTACGTTTCGATTCTCGTCTACACAGCCCTGGTCTGGGGGTTGGCGATTTATGGCAGCTTCATCTGGAATGCGATCCTCTCGGCCGTGGCGCGGCTCTTTACCTACGGGTTGGTCTGCGCCGCGTTGCTTCGGTTGCGCAGGACACAGCCAGGAGCGGCCTCCTTCCGACTGCCCGCGGCGTGGCTGGCGGCGCTCCTTGGCATGGCATTCTGCGCTCTGATGGTAACGCAGATGGGCAGCGGCCACCTTAAAATTGTGCTGGTCATCGCAGCGGTCGCGCTGGTGAACTGGCTCTGGGTGAGAAGGAAACCTTAATTCGGAAACCAACTTTTACGTCCCTTTCGTTGCGGCGCATGGGTCACGGATTTTGCCGCGCCTGATTTTCCGGCCAATGCCTATCTTTACACATTCTATGTTGCCACACGGAGCGGAGGCGTCCGGAAGCGGATTGGCCTCCGAGAAAGCTTTTTCAATTTGGCGGACATCGTCGCCTCGACCAGAAACTGGGAACGATAACCGACATCATGCCCAGAAGGGAAAAAGGCAAGGAGCCTTACCGGTCATCTAGAATCTTGACCCGAATTCTTGACAATTTTGACATTGAATTGCCCCTATGCTATAAATCCTTGAACTGATGGAGACGTAATATTTATTGTGTCATCGCGAGGAGGAGCCGAAGCTGTGAGCAGAGTGCGGCGGGAAGCGAGGTAGCCATTCGCTGTTGACATTGCGAGGAGCAGGGCGACGTGGCGACCTCTTACGTGCGAGCATGGCGAAGCATATATCATTTAATGAGATTGCCGCGCTCCCTTCGGTCGCTCGCCATGACAAGGTAACAAAATTAATTGCGTTTATTTACATTAATTAGAAACAAATATATTCATAAATAGAACCATCCTGCAGAAGGAGGTGAACATGATATCGGGTACTTTCACACTCTTGATGACCCCTTTTAATAAAGATATGGAGCTCGACGAACATGGGCTGAGGACGCTTGTCCGCATGCAGGTCAAAAGCAGAGTCCATGGCTTGGCGCCATTAGGCGTGACCGGAGAAAGCCCGCTTCTTTCTGAGGAAGAAATCAAAAGAGTGGTCGAGATCGTTGTTGAGGAAGCCAAGGGCAAATGCAAGATCGCTCCCGACACCTGCTCCAACAACCTGAGCCAGACCATCAGCCGCGTCAAACTCTATGCCGACCTTGGCTGCGACTATGCGGTTGTTTTTGCGCCTTTTCTTGTCAAGCCCACTCAGGCCGGTCTCGTCGAGTTCTATGAAGCAATAGCCAGGCAGGCGAAGATACCGATCATCATCCATAACTCTCCGGACAGGGTGGGAGTCAACATCGAACCCAAGACATATGCCAGGCTGATCGACAATGAAAATATCATCGCCACCAAAGACGGAAAAAAAGAAATGGACCATCTGGCCAAGATTCTGTATCTGGCCAGAGGGAAGGAATTCGGAGTTTTTACCGGAAAAGACACGACAGCTTTTCCTCTGATGTCTTTTGGCGGAAGCGGTGTTTTTACCGTGGCCGGGAACATCGTTCCTGAGGTGATGCGCGATCTGGTGGATTACTGCCTTCGGGGTGACTTTGATAAAGCAAGAGAGATCCATTATGCCTACTATGAGCTTTTTGAGGCTTTGAGGCTGGAGACAAATCCCATGGCGGTGAAAGGGGCACTCGCTTTGATGGGCTTGCCAGGAGGAGGTTTGAGGTTGCCACTGACCAGGCTCAGCGAACCAAACAGAGAGGTCCTCAAGAAACTCCTCAAAGAAAGGAAGTTGATTTGAGTGAAATCATCCTCAGAGCCCCGGCCACGATAGCGAACTTTGGGCCTGGCTTTGACATTTTTGCCCTGGCTCTCAAAGAGCCTCATGACGTGCTGAAAATTCGGCTGAACGACAGCCGTTCCATCAAAGTCAAAATCACCGGTAGGGATGAATGGCTGCCCACATCCGCAGAAAAAAATACCGCAGGCCTGGCGGCGATTCATTTTTTCAAAAGAATCAGGGCATCGGCTGGCGCAGAGATCGAAATCCATAAGAAGATGGCCTCATGCGCCGGCCTGGGAACATCTGCAGCGTCTTCTGTAGCCAGTGTCTATGGATTGAACAAGCTCTTGAATGCCAATTTAACGCCAAATGAAATGATCGAGGTTGCTAGTCAGGGAGAGATTGCCTCTGGAGGAACTGCCCATGCGGATAATGTTGCCGGATGCCTGCTCGGAGGGTTCGTTTTCCTCCGGAATAATCATCCGCTCGACGTTGTCAAGATTGATCCTCCTCAAATTCCGATCGTCATCTGTGTTATCAAGAAGCCTCAGACCACAACCAGAGGATTTATCCCCGACCGCTTCAGCCTGGCGGAAGTCAAGGAACAAATGTCACAGTGTTCGTCAATGATCTACGCCATGTTGAAGGGAGACTTGAAGGCCATAGGTCAGGCGGTCAATCGTGACCATATTTCAGAACCGGTAAGGTCCAGGTTTATTCCGGGATATGATGAGCTGAAGAAAAAAGTTCAGGAGGCAGGCGCCTTTGGCTGCAATGTCAGCGGCGGAGGCTCTTCGATCTTTGCCATATGTCCAGAGGAAAAAAAGGATAGGATTGCTGAGGTCATGAGAGCTTTCTGCCAGAAAAAAGACATTCCAGCGGAGATTATCCGGACAGAAGCCAGCAATAAGGGCATTTCGGAGACCCATGAACTATAAACAGATTGCCGAGCTCATCTCCAGGAGCAAAAAGAAGACTCCAGCCAAGGTTTTCGTTCATGGCCATTTGCGTCAGGAAAATTTTAAGGACTGGGACTTCAAGGCTTTTGGCGAAGGAAGCTTCTGGGTCCTGATCGGGGATTATTCGGCCATTGAAAAATGGATGAAGAGAAACAGGGCAAAAATCAAGGATTGTTTTGCCGAGATCACGGGCCGCAATTCTGCCCTTCCCCTTCTTGATTTAAGGAAGGTCAAGGCCAGAGTCGAACCGGGCGCTATCATTCGGGATGGAGCGCGCATCGGGAAAGAGTGCGTGATCATGATGGGCGCGGTGATCAACATCGGGGCTCAGGTCGGCCAAAGGACCATGGTCGATATGAACGCCGTGCTCGGCGCCAGGGCGATTGTCGGAAGAAATTGCCATATCGGGGCGGGAGCAGTCGTCGCCGGAGTTCTCGAACCTCCGAGCAAAAGGCCGGTTGTGATCGCGGACAATGTCCTCGTTGGCGCGAACGCCGTGGTGCTTGAAGGAGTGAAGGTGGGGAAGGGAAGCGTTGTGGCCGCAGGCGCCGTGGTTATAAGGAACGTCCCACCCGGGGTAGTTGTTGCGGGCACTCCTGCCAGAGTGATCAAAAAGGTCAAGGATATCAAAAAAAAAGAGAAGATATCTCTCTCCAGAATCTTGCGGAGGATGTAGGAGGAAAATAAGAAAACCTGAAGCATCTCTCTTCTGAGGAAGGAGAGTGAATTTGTTGAATACGCCGACTGCTTCGAGAGTATGCAATCTTCCCCAGCATATTTATTTTCTTTCACTGCCCCAAGCTTTCGAGCGGTTTTCCCCTGCGCTGAGTTTGACCCTGCTTCTGGGATAGAAACGGCATGATTCTAAGAAAAGCGTTTGGCAGGTCAGTATGAACCTCCTGGAATTGACTAAAAAACTGGTGAGCATCCCTTCGGTCACAGGCTCTGAGGCTCGAATCGCTGACTTTCTCTCTGGCTACTTGAAGAGCCAAAAATTTGAGGTTAAGGAACAAAAGGTCGAGGGGAAACGGAGAAACATCTTTGCCTCTCTGCGGCCAAAGCCCAGGCTCATTTTTTGCACGCATATGGATACAGTCCCTCCTTATGTGAAGGCGAGAGAGGATAAATCCTTTATCTATGGCCGGGGAGCCTGCGATGCCAAAGGTATTATGGCTGCGATGATCTGGGCCGGGCAGGAACTGAACAAAGAAGGTTTGGCTGAAATCGGCTTTCTCTTTGTTGTGGGGGAGGAAACGGATAGTATCGGTGCCAAAAAAGCCAAAGGCCTGGGCATCGGCTCGGAATTTATCGTCGTTGGCGAGCCAACAGAAAACAGGATGGGCTCCGGCCATAAAGGCATAATCACCCTGAAAATTTCGGCGGAAGGAAAGTCTGCCCATTCGGCCTATCCTCACCTGGGTGAATCCGCCATCGAAAAGCTCCTTGATGTTTTGCACGAGATTCGCTCTCTGGATTTCGGCGAAGACCCAGTGCTGGGAAAGACAACCATCAATATCGGAAAGATTGAAGGCGGCATTGCCGACAATGTGATTCCCGACTCTGCCAGCGCCATGGTTTCCATGCGCATCGTGCATGCTTCTCATCAGATTGTTGACAGAATCAAGCCTCTGGCCGGACAGAAAGTTAAAATAGAAGTTCTCTCTCAATCAGAGCCACAAGTCTTATTTACACTTCCTGGGTTTAAGCAGGTTGTCCTCCCTTACGGAACGGATATCCCCTATTTGAAGCGCTTTGGAAAACCGCTGCTCCTTGGACCCGGGTCTGCCCTTGTGGCCCACACAGAGGAAGAGAGGATTGAAAAAAAGCAGCTCAAGGATGCGGTCGAGATATATAAAAAGATAGCAAAAAAGCTTCTCGCGCCTCAAACATGAAATAGTCTCCTGGGAAAAGAGCGATAGAGATTCTTTGCGTTTGGATGAGTAAAGTGAGACCGGGCAGCTCAAGGAGAATATGATGATGAAACATTTTATGAGCGAACGGATGAGAGGCATAGAGAAGACTCTGATCCGCCGCATCCATGACCTGGCTGATTCCTCGTGCATCGACCTTGGCCTGGGCGAGCTCCGTTTTCCAACGCCAAAGTCCGTAATCGACCATATCAAGGAAAAAGCACAGGGCTGGAACCTTGGCTATACTCCCAATGAAGGATTTCAGGAGCTCAGAGCCCTCGTCGCCAAAAATTGCGGGTACCCGGTCACGCCCGATCAGGTCTGCGTCACTGTGGGCGCGGAAGAGGCCCTCTTTGCTTCGCTCATGGTCCTCCTCAATCCCGGGGATGAAGTCCTTGTCCCGGACCCGGGATTTCCGGCTTATCCCTCGATCATCAAAATGGCAGGAGGAATTCCGAAGGCCTATCCTCTTTTTGCCGAAAACGATTTTTCCCTGAAATCAGATGACGTCAGAAAAAGAATAACCGCTAAAACAAAAGCTGTCATCATCAACAGCCCGAACAACCCAACCGGGGCTGTCTATTCCAAGGAAGAGATGAATGCTCTGGCCGGGCTCCTCGAAAAACGAGAGATCATCGCCATTTCCGATGAAGTCTACCGGGATATTTATTACGAAGAGGAACCGGATTCGGTCGCCCGTTACATGCAGAATTTTGTGGTCATCAACAGCATATCCAAGACCTTTAGCATGACAGGCTGGCGGCTGGGCTGGTGCATCGCGCCGCCGGAGCTCGTCAAGCTTATCGCCAGCTTCCATCAGCTGGCTGTGACCTGCGCTCCGGCTGTTTCCCAGTATGCCGCCATCTTCGTCCTCAAAGGCTTTGCCGAAGCGGAGAAGCGCCAGAACCTGGAGGAATTGCGAAAGCGGAGAGAGATAACCATGCGCTGTCTCGATGAATACACGGACTTGAGCTTTGTAAAGCCTGCAGGAGCTTTTTATGTATTTGTGAATGTTTCCGAAAAAACGACTCGATACGGAAATTCTATGGAAATCTCCATGAGCCTCCTCTCGAAAGGGAAAGTTGTCACCGTTCCTGGCTCAGCCTTTGGCCAGAGGGGCGAGGGGTATCTTCGGCTCTCGTTCGCTCCTCCCCCTGAGCAGATTGAAGAGGGCATCCGCAGGATCGGCCGCTTTTTCGGCTCGTAAGCTATAGATTTTTAAAAACAGAGAATAAACCCCCTCCCATTATTAAGAAAGTGATAATCAAAACCGCTAGACCGGCAATGGCCAAAAAATTATTGTCCGCTGTAATAGGCAATCATCCGGGCGATGGCCTTTTGGCAGACGAGGCAGAACTCGTCCTTTGGGCTCGAAATCATCAGGCAATGAATCATCGGGCGGTAGAGGCCTTTAGCCGCATAGCCAGCTCCTTCAAAGACGCCGACTTTGTCTTCAAGGTGGCTGTATTGCTTTGTGACCTCTTCAAGCTGCTTGGCGATATCTTGGTCGACCTTCCTAAACCGCTCTTCGATTTTCTTAATCTGCTTTTCTGAAAGCCCTTTCTGCCTGGCAAGCTCGACCTCCTTTCTCATGGCCAGGCGGTTCTTCTGCCTTTCCGCCTGGAGGCTCTCGCGCTTTTCTTTGCCCCAATCGGTCGGTATTGAAATGCCGGGAGAGAGAAGGTCTTTCCATTTGACCTCGTCCGGGTTCAGCAGGGCCGTGATGTTGGGCTCGAGAGGCTCGACGCCTTTAGGATAGAAGTCGCTGTAGGAGACCTCTGAAGCGTAGTACTCATCGGCAAGGCCGGCAAAGGAATGCCCAAATTCATGAAGAAAAACCCTCTTGCTGACAGCGTTGTCGACTGTCGTGATGCAGTAGTCGTTGTAAATTCCTCCGCCTCCATACCGTTTGCTGTTCACCAGAATGATGATGGCGTCGTAGGGAACCTGGGCGGCGATTTCTCGCAGCTTCTTTCCCTCTTCAGTCAGCATGTACCGGTCCAGGTCAAAGGCGTTGAAGGAAGCGTTGAGAACAGTCTTCTTAAAAACACCCTGCCTTGGTTCGTCCATCCCATTCTCCGCAGAAGGCCGGAAGACTCCGTAGACGTTGAATTTCTCTTTGTGGCTTTTGAAGG
>CAZJYC010000088.1:0-8561 GCA_964550165.1 uncultured Eubacteriales bacterium | reverse complement strand
ATTTTATTTTAATTTTACCCCCAAGCACTTTTTTTTTCAAGAAAAGAAAAAATTAAACAAGAATTTTTGACTCATTTTAATGATTGAGCTAAAATTATTATACGGCTGTAAAAAATAACATTATTTTAGCTATCCGAAAGATGGGAAAAAAGCTTTCTTTATATCTTCTTTTACTAAGCCTATCGTGTCTACCTCAATTAGGGGCAGGGAAACCCAAGTTGCCTGAAAAATACAAAAAATGGATTGAGGAAGAGGCTGTCTATATCATCACACCCAAGGAAAAGGAGGTTTTTTACAGGCTGGAAACAGATGAAGAGAGAGACCGTTTTATCGAGGAGTTCTGGCAACAGAGGGACCCGACTCCAGGCACACCCCGGAATGAATTCAGAGAAGAACACTACAGAAGAATCGAGTATGCGAATAAAACGTTCGGGAGAGGTACTCCCACCCGGGGCTGGAGGACAGATAAAGGAAGGATATATATTATCTTGGGGGAGCCCGCCCAGATCCAGAAATACCTGAACACGACGGAAATCTATCCCATAGAGATATGGTATTATCAGGGCCAGCCGAGGTTCGGACAGGCGCCTTTTTTCCGCATTCTCTTCTTCCAAAGACATGGCGGAGGCGAATTCAGTCTTTACAATCCCATTTCCGATGGCCCGAGAAGCCTAACACCTCTGACATGGCTGGATAAAGAGGCCCTTGGGGCCTCTACGGATGATGAGCGAGACAGGTATGCTCACAAAATGATAAAAGAAAGAGTCTCCCCTGAGCTGGCCGAAGCCTCTTATTCTTCTTTTCCGGGCAGAGACGGGCCGTCATTTCGGCTGCCTTCCACGATTTTAATCGGTGAAATCAAAACCTATCCCCATAAAAAAGTAAAAGACGATTATGCCTATGAGTTTCTGGAGCATAAGGCAGTTGTGGAAGTCAGTTATTCGGTGAATCACATGGAGAACCTGTCGCAGGTGAGAGTCATTCAGGACAGCTCGGGGCCCTTCTTCGTCCACTATTCCATTGAGCCGGAAAAATTCTCTGTCGATTTCTTCCAGGATAAATATTACACCAATTTGAAAATCTCGCTGAGAGTCACAGACTCTGAAGCCAAAACCATTTTTCAGCAGGAGAGAAATTTTCCTGTAGAATTCAAAAAGGAGCAACTGAAAGAGATAAAGCAGAGGCCTTTTTATCTCTGCGATTCCTTTCCTATAATCCAGGGAAATTACACGTTCAACCTCTTGCTGGAAAATACGGTCACCAAGGAATTCACTTCCTTTGAAAAGGATATTTCTGTTCCTGAGCATGGGTCTTTTCAGGCGGGCCCTCTTCTCCTGGCCAGTAGAATCAACAGAGATTCTCCTTACAGTCAATTCCAAAAAGCCTTCCAGATAGGGAATCTCCAGATTTATCCTTCCCTCAGGAATATTTTCCTTGAAAATGATACGTTGTATATCTTCTTTCAGGTTTATGGCTTGAGCCAGGAATTGGAAGATCAGGGATTTTTAGAGTTCAACTTTTATAAAGAAGATAAGAAATTTCTAACAGAGCGCAAAAAAGTCAAAGAGTTTGGAAGCACACGGGATTTCCTGCAAGAATTTTCCCTGGAAAAATTCCCTCCCGGGAGATACATGGTGAGAGCTTCCCTCTTAGACAGGGAAGGTGAAGAAATCCTTGTGGTAGGAGAAGAGTTTTCTGTGTCTGTGGATCCATTGCCCGAGCCCTGGATGGCAACTCAAACAAATCCTCCTCTGGATGATCCTTTATACTTGTATATCCTGGGGAATCAGTTTCTGAATAAGGGAGAGATCGAAGAGGCTCGCGCTGAACTGGAAAAAGCTTTTAAGCGGGAGCCTGAGTCGCTCGATTTTGCCTTAAGCTACGCCAGGGTGCTTTTGATTCAAAAAGAATTTAAAGCGGCGAAAGAGATTCTTTTTCCCTTCGGAGAGGCAAAACAGAGTAATTTTTCGCTCTACTATTTTCTCGGCAAGTCCTGTCAGGAAGAGGGAGAGCTGGAAGAGGCAATCGCTTATTACCAGAAAGCGCTCTCCCATAAGGGCAATATCGTTGACGTATTGAACTCGATTGGCGAATGTTATTATTTCTTGGGAGACACCGACCAGGCTTTGCAGGCCTGGAAGAAATCGCTGGAGATAAACCCGAACCAGGAAAAAATCAAGAAAATCCTTGAGGTGTTGAAGGAAAAGAAAAAAGGATGAGCGAGAGCCAGAATAAATTCCCAAAACATGATAAAACGAAAATAATTTCATCCCTTGTTGCATTTTTCATCCTGTTTCCATTTTCTCAACATGCTTTTATCAAGGACTATACAAAAGAGAATGCTGAGCAAAAAAAACTCCTGACGATCCTGAAAAAAGCCGGCGAATACTGCAGCCGGCTAAGGCATGCTGCTCTGGATTTTGTCTGTCTGGAGGAACTATCAGAGAGAATAGACTATTCTCGTGATATTGTTAAAGACATTTTAATTCAGACGCCGAGCGGGCCTTATGACCGAATGCCCACTCGTTTCAAAATTCCTGAAAAAATAGAGAAAAATCAGTATCTCTATGACTATCAGTTCGTCCGGAAAGGCGACGAGACAAAAGAGCGTCGAACATTGTTAGAAGAAAACGGCAAGAAAAAGGATGAAAAAAATGCTCAACTGAAAACAATTATGTTCCGGTATGAAAAGGTCTTATTCGGGCCTATCGACCTCCTCGGTGAGGAGCGACAGCACTATCATAACTATAAAATCATCGGCGAAGGCATTCTGAACGGAGAAAAAGCGGTGATTCTTGAAGCCGTTCCCAGGCCTTCTTTGAAACAGAGACTGCTCTTCGGACGGATCTGGGTCAACGAGAGTGATTCCAGTGTCTTAAAGATAGAATGGAATCAAGAGTCCATAGGGAATTTCGAGATCACAGAAGAAATTGCCAGGAGATACAAGTCAAAGGCTCAAATGACCTTAGTTTCAGAATACGGCATTGAAAAGAACGGGATCAGATTTGCCAGCCGGTACTATATCGAGGAGGCCTACATCAGCAAGAAAGGGAAGAAATTTATCAGGTCAGAAACTACTGTTATCTATAGAGATTATAAATTTTTTACTGTGGAGACTGAAATCAAATATTAACCTCTCCATGGAAGCATCCATAAATCCGTGATCCATACTATGATTTTTCTTAACGGAAAAAAATGCACACCTTCCCCATCCTTCTCATTGACATTATGTTTTTCCTGTGTTAGTGATTATTCCATGGCAAAAGGAATGACGAATAAAAGGAAGTCAAAGTGAACAAAAAAACACAAATTTTCACTCTTTTGGTTTTGTTCATTCTTATGGCCGCGAATTTTAGCTTTGGCCAGAGAGATTTTTTCCAGGAAGAGAGAGAACTTATCGAGAGATTTAAGCGCGCTGACAGCTATTTCGTAAAAGGCAAAGAGCATTTCATCAAAGGGAACATCGCGAAGGCAGAAAAAGAGCTTAAGAAATGCATGGAGATTATGCCCGAACATGCCGACGCTCTGTTCTTTCTCTCCCAGATCGATTATAAAAAGGGCGACTTTGATCAAGCCTTGAAGGATATGGAAAAAGCAAAATCCAATTATGATTTTATTGCCAAATTCTACACTTTCACCCATCAGCTGCGACTTGAGTCTCTGAGAGAGCAAAAACAAAAATTGGAAACGCAATTGATAAATCTTCAAAATAGATTGCCATCAATCACAGACCAAGATGAGAGACAGCGGGTTGAATCCGCAATCGCCAACACAAGAAATGACATCTCTATTATCGATAACCGCTTAAGGGAGCCAATTCCTCCAGTGCTGCATACTCCGCCCGATTATTTCTACATCCACGGGAATATCTTCTTTAAATTGAAAAGATATCAGGATGCCCATGACCAGTACATCGAAACGATAGAAAGAGACCCTAAGAATGGAAATGCCTACAATAATCTCATCAATCTCTATTTTATGGCCAAAGATTATCAAAAGGCCTTAGACTGTCTTAAAAAAGCAGAGGCTAATGGCGTTCAAATTAATCCTGAATTAAAAAAAGCTGTTCTAAAAGCCGCAGAAAAATAGAGAATCAATATTCCTCAATCTTTTCCTTATCGCTGCCAACTCAATAAAAATTGCTGTATATTTTGAGAGAGAGGAAATGGCTAAGACTTGACTGTTTTTGCTCGATCCGTTGCGATGGCAGAGATAGAAGGAGATTTTTTGAAAAAATTCACTCTTAAAGGAAATATCCGATGAGAAACGTGAAAAAATGGAAGCCGCCCAAGGAGTGGCTAAAGATATCGACCACAGACCTCCATACCGGAGGCGAGCCGCTGCGAATTGTGACCCATGGCTTCCCTGATCTGCCAGGAGAAACAATCCTTGTTCGGCGGCGCTATGCCATGGAAAATCTGGATCATCTCAGGACTGTTCTGATGTGGGAGCCGCGCGGCCATGCCGATATGTACGGCTGCATCCTGACAGCTCCTGTGACTCCTGGAGCGGATATCGGCGTCCTGTTCATGCATAACGAGGGATTCAGCACCATGTGCGGCCATGGCATCATCGGACTGGCAACGTTTGCCGTCGAGACCGGGATACTGCCGGCAAAGGAGCCTGAGACCATGGTCAAGATCGATACGCCGGCAGGCCTGGTCATGGCGCATGCGCGAGTTGCGAACAGCCGCGTGAAAAGCGTATATTTTCACAACGTCCCCTCTTTTGTCCTGGTCAATGAGACAGCCGTGGATGTCCCTGGCTTGGGAAAAGTCAAATACGATATCGCTTTTGGCGGAGCGTTCTACGCTTACGTAAAGGCTGAGGATGTTGATTTAATATGCACCCGGGACCGATTCCACGCTCTTATCGAAAAGGGAATGTCCATCAAAAGGGCGATAATGGCTACCCAAGCTATCACTCATCCCCTTGAAAAGGACCTTGGCTTTCTTTATGGCACGATCTTCACCGCCCCTCCCCTTGGTCCAGGAGCCGACATGCGCAATGTCTGTATCTTCGCTGAAGGAGAGGTGGACCGCTCTCCGACAGGCACAGGTGTCAGCGGCCTGCTCGCCCTCCTCCATGCTCAAGGAAAAATTAGTGCTCATCAGCCGATCGTAATCGAAAGTATTATTGGCAGCCGCTTCACCGGCCGTGTTAGGCAAACCACAACTTTTGGGCCTTATGCGGCTGTTATCCCGGAAGTTGAAGGCTCAGCCTACATCACGGGCCGCCATGAATTTTTTATCAACCCTGCAGATCCTTTAAGGAATGGATTTATCCTCCGGTAAAAATTTCGAACCTGGATATCTCTCCATATCCTGATAACAATGAGAATTCATGCTAATTCTGCTCTGCAAAAAAAATATTTTGTATGGCTTCCTATCGGCCTTTTTCCCAAAGCAGTATTGACCCTGATTTTGTCCTGTGATATAGACTCTAGCGAATGCTATGAAAAGAAGAGAGTTTCAGCATTCATGACTATCAAGACAAAGTCTGTTCATCCATAATGTATAACTCCAGACATCACGCATTCGAAATCTATCAAAATCAGAAGGCAAGGAAATTTCAGTCCGCGGTCATAATCAGTCTTGGGTTGATCATGACAGTACTCCTCGGCGTGATAGACTTCATTACCGGCGAAGAACTTTCATTCTCCATTTAAGGAAGGACAGCCATGAGCGCAAAGAGCATTCCAGAAACGATTAAGAAACAAAGAGAATTTTTTGCCACTCATAAAACAAAAGACGTTTCTTTCCGGCTGGAGATGTTGAAAAAATTGAAAGCTGCGGTCGATGTCTATGAGGAAAGAATCACCCAGGCTCTCTACGAGGATTTGAGAAAGCCGCCTTTTGAATCGTATGTCACTGAGATCGGCATCGTCAAAAAAGAAATAAACTTTCATTTAAAACACCTTAAATCCTGGGCTAGGCCCAAACGGGTCAAGACTCCAATTCTCCATTTCATTTCTTCGAGCCGTATTTACCCGGAGCCTTACGGTGTGGCGCTCGTCGTTGCGCCCTGGAATTTTCCCTTCAACCTTCTCTTCATGCCTTTGATCGGAGCCATCTCTGCAGGAAACTGCGTTGTCTTAAAGCCCTCCAATCATTCTCCCCACACATCGGCAGTGATGGAAGAGATGATAACCAAAATTTACGACCTAGAATATATTTCCATCTTCCAGGGAGGAAGGGATGTCAACCAGGCTCTCTGGCAGGAGAAATTCGACTACATCTTCTTCACAGGAAATCCGCCACTGGGGAAAATTGTGATGGAGGCTGCTTCCAGGCATCTCACGCCTGTAACTTTAGAGCTTGGCGGAAAATCCCCTTGCATCGTCGACAAGGAAGCCAAAATCGACTATGCAGCGAGACGCATAGCCTGGGGAAAGTTCCTCAATGCCGGACAGACCTGCGTTGCTCCTGATTATTTACTCGTAGACAAGGACGTTAAAAAAGAAACTCTCGAGGCTTTGAAAAAATACATCAAGCATTTCTTTGGCGAAAATCCTGAGCAAAGCCCGGATTTTCCGAGAATTGTGAATGACAAACATTTTGAAAGGCTCTGCGGCCTGATGAAGAGCGGGACGATAATCTGCGGCGGGGAAGCCAACAAAAAAACAAGGTATATAGCCCCGACAATTTTGGATGACATCAAGCCTGAGGACCCGATCATGCAGGAAGAGATATTCGGACCTCTTTTGCCAGCTATCGATTATGGGACACTCGAAGAAGCCGTTGCGTTTATCAACTCCCGGCCAAAACCCCTTGCCCTCTATTTCTTTTCAGAAAACAGGAAAAAACAAAAATTGGTGCTCGGGCAGACCTCATCCGGAGGCGGTTGCCTCAACGATACCATCATTCACCTGGCCACTGACTACCTGCCTTTTGGCGGAGTCGGCTGGAGCGGCATGGGCGCTTACCTGGGCAGAGCGAGCTTCGAGACATTCTCCCACATGAAATCCGTGATGAAAAAATCGAATTTGTTGGACATCAAGCTGAGATATGCCCCTTACAGCAAGGGAAAATTTAAGATTTTGAGAAAGCTCTTACCTTAGTCTTAAGAGCGTCCCCCTGGCCTCTCTCCCGTTTTTTTTATCTGTTGTTAAAATATAAGAATCATCTCAAGATTAACATAAACTCATTAAATTTTGTTCCAGTGTCATGGCAAGCAACCGAAGGGAGCGTGGTCATCCGACAAGGTCATTGCGAGGCGCGGAGCGCCGTGACAATCTCTTTAAATTTATGGGATTGCTTCGTCGCTTTGCTCCTCGCAACGACACGAGCGGATTGCTTCGCTCCGATCGCAATGATACGCATGAGACTAGCCACGTCGCTTCGCGCCACGCTCCGCTCGCGGCTTCGCTTCTCCTCGCGATAACACTTAATTATTGCGTTGGAATTAAGTTTGGAGGAGCTTTCTTAAGGCCTTTATGTCGCGCTTTAACCGCGATTCGCATATTTCAGGCCATTTCTCCCTCTCGACAATGGACAGTTGGCCTCTGCGGGCAAGCTCCCCTCCTTGAAGCGCCATTCGCATAAGGGAGACAAACTCATTTAAGGTCAAATCCGGAAACTCGGCCAGAAAACGCTCCTCAAAGATAGGCAAAAGAAAACTCCCGCCATGGTCTTCTACAGAAAGATGGACCGGGTGAGGCAAAGAGGCCAGCCTGCCAACGACGTTCTTGATGTCAATAATCCCCTCGCCAATCTCAGCAGGAAAGGACATCAATCCTTCCGCAGTCATCAAGAGCGCGCCATCCTTGATATGGGAGCTGACGACCCAGGGCAAAATTCGCTCTGCGGCCTGGAGAGGGCTCTCGAGCATGGTTAGAAGATTCATGGTGTCCAGACAGATCCCGAGATAATCGCCGGGCTCTGCTTCGCAGCGCTCAAACAGCCTGAGCAGCTCATGGGTTGTGAACTCAAAATGGGTTTCTATGGCCAGAATAACGCCGTGGTCTTTGAGCATCTGGCGCTGCGAACGAAGGCACTCTGCGCATTCTCTTAGAAGCGTCTCGGTCTTCGGGTTTTCAGGGCTCCAGCGCATCAATCCGCCGGAACACGACCTGACAACCCTCGTCCCTAAAATTTCCGCTTCTTCAGCGGCTTTGCGGTTTATTGGAAAAATATCCTTTTTCTTCCAGGTGTTCATGTCAAAGGGAATGTGCTGAGCTCGTCCCCACTCCAGGTAGAGCCCATGGGAGGAAGCATACTGAGCCAAGTCTTTCAGAGAGGCAGCATCGATGGCTTCGCTCTCTTCAGGGCTTAATCCTGAAAACTGGACTCCTTCGGCGCCGTTTCGCTCGGCCCACTTCAGGATTTCCAGAGGGGGAAGTTTCAGGGGATAGAGACCGTAATTGTCGATTCCGATCCGGAATGTTTTCATCGGACTTTGTTAAGAGCTATTTCAATATTCAAGGGCATTTACAGATTAGAAAGCCAGCAAAACCTTGTCAAGAAAAGAAAGCATCTTTTTTCCGTGATGGGAAAAGGGATTTGATAAATTGAGGAATTGATAGGCTAGTTTCCGCCCCTCCGAAGCCCATGGTGGTGGGT
>CAZJYC010000087.1:0-8562 GCA_964550165.1 uncultured Eubacteriales bacterium | reverse complement strand
GATGATTTTGATCCCCTCTCTGACCGCGGTTTTAATCAAATCATCGGCATTGCTCAGGGCATTCATGACGTTGACCGCAAGGTGTCCATTCGTCAGGCTCTTTGCCTTGCGTATCTCCTGGACCAGAGCCTCCCGGCACATTTCTTCAAAAGCATACTTGGAAGCCTCAATATCCCCGAGGCCGACGCTGGCTATGGTTCCGATCGCTCCCTCGTTGGCCACGGCAGAAGCTAACGAGGAGAGAGAGACTTTGACTCCCATTCCTCCCTGAATAATAGGGATGTCAGCGGTGATATTTCCAAACTTAAGCTTTGGGGCTTTCATCCATTCTCTCGGTACTTCTTGACCGCCAGGCAAACATTGCCTCCCCCAAAACCAAAAGAATTCGTCAGGGCCGCTCTGACATCCATCGTTTCTGCTCCTTTCGTCACATAATCCAGGGGGCAATCGGGGTCGGGTTGTTCATAGTTGATCGTCGGAGGCAGGATTCCTGTATAGACGCTCATGGCCGTCGCTACAAATCCGACAGCTCCTGCGGCAGACATGAGATGACCTATCATCGATTTTATCGAGCTGATTTTTAGCTTCACAGCATGTTCTCCGAAAACCTTGATAATGGCTGCGCTTTCAATTTTATCATTCAACACAGTCGAGGTTCCGTGGGCGTTGATATAATCCACCTCCTCAGGTTCGATCCTTGCGTCGACAAGGGCGTTCTTCATGGCTCTAATCATTCCATCTCCCTCGGGATCAGGCGCTGTGAGGTGAAAGGCATCAGCTGTGTTGCCGTAACCGGCCAGTTCGGCATAGATCCGCACCTTGCGATTCCAGGCATGGTCGAGCGTTTCGAGGACGACGACACCAGCGCCCTCGCCCATGACAAAACCGTCTCGTCCACGGTCAAAAGGCCTGCTTGCCTTTTCCACAAAGTCATTTCTGCGCGACATCGAATGTGTGGCGCAGAAGCCTCCGTAAGACAGCGGAGTAATGCAGGCCTCTGAAGCGCCAGCAAGCATGATCTCGGCATCTCCTCTTTGAAGGACGCGCAAGGAGTCACCGATGGCGTTGGCTCCTGTCGAACAGGCAACCGAAGGTGACGAAAGAGGGCCTTTAAGGCTATACTTTATCGAAACCATACAGGCCGACATGTTGACGAGCAGCTTGGAAACAAAGAAGGGATTCAGCGCCCTGGGTCCCTTCTGGCGAAGAACATCATACCCCTTCTCTATAGTCTCAGCCCCTCCGATTCCTGATCCGATAAAAACGCCAACCCTGTTCTTATCGAAGGAAAATTTTTCCAACCCGGCATCCTGGAAAGCCATCACTGAGGCGGCGACGGCAAATTGGGTGAAACGGTCCATGCGCGATACGGCTTTCTTATCTACCCAATTTTCCGCGTTGAAGTTCTTCACCTCTGCCGCCATTTTCGAGGAAAAGTCTGAAGGGTCAAAATGGGTCACCATAGAAACTCCGTTTTTTCCATTTTTCAATCCTTCCCAGAACTCCCTGAGGCCTATGCCTATCGGCGTTACAACACCAATCCCTGTCACAACGATACGTTTTTCCATGGCTCTCTTTTGTATCATTTAACCTTCTCGAAAACAAGCCGAAAGTGGTCGATAATTTCCCTTTCAAAACACAGTCGGTTAGCATTGGTTCCGTACAGGCTAATCCTTTTCCGCAGTTCTTTACTTGCAAGATACTCGGAAACCAAAGAGAGATAGAACAAGTAGTTCCCGAGGCTGAAGGCCCTGAATTTGTTCCGCCACTGCTTTTGCGTTTCGATGTAGTCCAGTCGTCCATTGCTCTTGTCAATCAACTTGAAGTAGGCTTTTGCATCCTCGATAATCTGATCGGCACTATATGGCAGCCAGTGCCCGGGAAATTGCTTTTCGAGGAGACCACAGGAATAAGCATCCGAGTTTTTTTCCGTGTTTATGTTGATGTCTTTATAGTCAATCATATTTTTCCCGAAGATCATGGTCTGCATGTAAAACCGGCCACCGACAGGCAGGAGGTCATTGACCACCCTAAAAAAGTCATGGTAAACCTCATCCCGTTTTTCCTGATTCCCATTCTTCCCGTGAGCAGAAAGCTTCAAAGGCACCGATACAGGTGACGGCGTCAAACGTTCCGAACGTTTCAGGTGAAATCGTCTGGCAATCCATGAGCTGGACGTTCAACCCGTTCTTGATGCAGGCTTTCTGCTGGCTTGTGGAGAGCGTTACGCCAATCTCGTCGGCCCCGATTTCCTGAATACACTTTAAAAATAAGCCCCATCCACAACCCATATCCAGAACTCTGGATCCCTTTCGGATATGGAGGCTCTCGGCAATATAGTGATGCTTTCGCCGCTGGGCTTCCTCCAGAGTGAGGGAAAAGTCTCCGTCGTATTTGGCTCCGCTGAAATCTCCTATCTCTCCGAAACAGAACCTGAATATTCTGTCAATGAGCGTATAGCTATAATCCAGGTCTTTCTGGTCGATCATCGTCACCTCCCTACGGAAATCAGCTCAGCCGTGACAATTGTTCCATGTCCCACTGGAGTCCCAGCTCTTCAAACATCTGGCGTGCTTTCCGCAGATATTCACCGGCGGATTGCCTGAGAGATTTTTGTTGCGTGCCGTCACTGGCGAGCAGTCTCTTCCCGACCTCAAAATAAGTCCGAGCAAGCTCGGGGTGCGCTCCCAGTGATAGGCCTGCTTTGATGCTTCTTTGCCACCAGGTGAAAGCCTTTTTCTGCTTGCCGGTGAGCCAGAAGTAATTTCCCATCATCCTCAAAGCTTCGGTCCGACCGAGCGCGCATTTTCTTGCGTTCTTGACGGCCGCTTTTCCGCTGTGATGGCTGAGTGCGAGCTCATGGATCAATTTTGCCTCCTCCCTTCGTCAAGGATGATAAATCGTGACATGAGAGGATGTCAAGTTAAGCTTAAAATAGCGGAAGGCGGGCTAAGAAGACGAAGAGAATCCTAAAAGCGCCGGAAATCACCCAGACCTCTCCTCCTGGGAAAAGAGAAGATCATAAAAAATATTCGGCCGATGTCTCGGCGGCCATCAAAACTTCCTGATAAGCGATGCGAGGCGGGGGAGGTTTGTCTACCACGAAGCTCAGTTTGAGGTGGTTGATGATGCGATCGACCACAGAGAAATATATTAGGAAGGCAATGATGCGCATTTGGCCCTGGGATTTGGGACATCGGAGCGGGTCGACAGTTACCTGACAAAGATCCCCCAGAAGCTGGCGTTTGTAGCGGAAGAAGATGCGGAGCATCTTGGGGATAGTGAACACGACCTGACGGTGAGGAACATCAAGAAGAAGCCTCTCCTGCATCCTCTCGCCCCACCCCTCAAGCCTCTTCGAATGGCAGGAGGGAAAGAACCCCCTGATGCGGCAGGAGAGCATCAGCAGCAGCTCTTCGCCACACGAAAGACAGTAGATGCGGTCAAACCCGCAGCGCGGATTGCCGCAGTTCAGACGTCGTTGCGAGGAGCGAAGCGACAAAGCAATCTCATCATGTTGCATTCACTCATTCATGAGATCACCACGGCCTTTCAGGCCTCGTGATGACCTGCGGTCACCTCTTTGATGATGTGTCGGAGGAAGCCGTACTCCTTCTCGAAGCGGGTTTCATAACCGGTCAAGAAGCGATCGAAGTAATGGGACAAAACAAAGGGACGCCGGGTCCTGGGCAGGCCCATCCCCAAGACCGTCAAAGAAGTGGAGAGGATTGTCCCCAGAGACTGATTATCATCTCAAGCATTGGTGCTCTTCTATCTGATCACAAAGGGAACAACAATAGCTATCAGCCCGAGGAAGACAACTGTCAGAATGAAGAGGTTATACCTTGCGTTGTAATTGAACAAAATGGATGGATCATAATATCCTTCCACACCTTGATCCTTATACATCTTCATCAAACCATTCAACAGCTTGATTCTTGTTTGTTTGCCTTTCAGCATTCCGCTGATCACAACGAGATTAACCACTATCGTCAGACAGACAAAGATGAACATCGCAATAAGCAAGTTAGTTTTTCCCTGTGAGGCGCTTGCGATTGAAGAATTGATGGCGAGAGTCAAGAGATTAAGAACGATTGCGGTCGTGACAAAAATCGTATCGGTGCGCGTATTCTGTTGAAGCTCTGTAATGATATGCTCATGAACTTTTTCAATCATATTTTCTCCTTCTCTCTAAAGCATTTTAAAAGAAAATGTTTATTCACTTATAGTTAATGGATTAGCGATTGTCAAGGCTTGAATAATTTTAATTTTTTTCTTTTGGGCCAACGATGATTTGCAGCCCTTTCTCTGGATTGAGAATATCTTTAATGTAGGCATTCATGTCTTCCAGACTCACCGAATCTATTTCCTGGAAAAAGCCGTTGAAGAATTCGAAGCCAAGCCCCAGGGCTTGGAAAGAAGCAAGAGTGCTTGCTCTCGCTCCTTTTGTCTCGTTATTCCTCAGGAAGGCCGATTTCAGGTTAATTTTTGTCACCTTCAGCTCTTCTTCGCTAATACCGGTTTCATAGAGCTCATCGAGAACTCTCTTTAAGGATTCCAGGGCGCGCTCTTTCTTTTCTTTGTCAGTTTCCAGATAGGCTTCAAGGACTCCAGCGTCTCTCATCTGGGTGGCAACGCAGTTCACGTTGTAGGCCAGCTTTTCTTTGATCCTCAGCGGCCAGAGCTTGGAATCGACTCCTTTTCCGAGAAGGTTTTCCAGCATCAGCGCCAGGGTTAAATTTCTGGATGTGATTTCAGGCAGGGGGAAGCCGTAGCAAATAAGATATTGTTTGGTTTCCCGCTCTATTGAGATTTTTTCCTCTTCTGGCATCGACACAGAACTTGGCTCCGAGTCTGTCGGCTTGCCGGAAGGCAGTTCTCCAAGATATTTATTAATGATTTCATATAAGGACTCTTTTTCCAGGTCTGAAATGACCACAGCTATCATATTGCCGGCCCGCAGATAGGTTTCGTAGAAATTTTCAATATCTTTCTTTTTTATGGCCCGCAGAGATTCTTTGCTGCCGAGAACAGGGCCTCCGTAGCGTGATCCTGAAAAAAGTTTTTCTAAGACTGCATAGTGGCCAGCCTGAATGGGCTCATCCTCCTCAACTTTTTTCTGGTCCACCATCCTCTCCTTGGTCCTGTCAATCCTGATTCCTGAAAACAGCGGCTTGAGCATGATTTGAGAGACGATTTTCAGAGTTCCTTCAAGGTTCTCAGACAGACAGGTGAGATTGATCAGAGAATAATCGGCCTTGCCCATCATGTAAATTGTGGAGGCTTGGCTCATCAAATCCT
This sequence comes from uncultured Eubacteriales bacterium, assembly GCA_964550165.1. GTDB lineage: Bacteria > Acidobacteriota > Aminicenantia > Aminicenantales > Aminicenantaceae > CAZJYC01. The sequence continues at coordinate 3,261 of CAZJYC010000087.1, read as the reverse complement.
GCGCTTTTCCGAAATCTGGAATCTCTAACATCAAGTGAGTTGTGAGATAGGCTAGCCCGCTTTTGTCCAATGGTTCGGCTCCTTTTCCGCCCATGATAACGATCTGGAGGACTGTTAGAGCCGAGGATGTGTCCTGCTGGTAGATTATTGTCAGACCGTTTTCAAGGATTCTTTTATCGGGCGAATTCTTCCAGGAAAATGCTTTCAGGCCAAGGCAAAGAGAAAAAAGGACGAGTAGACAGAGGCACAGGGAATAAATAAGCCTTGAAGAAAATTTCCGCGCTGTCATTTTAACGCAACTATTTCTTTTTCGGCAAAATGGAGATAATCACATACTTGCCTTTGCCAAGATGTTCGCCAGCCGCCTTCCTCAGCTCAGAAGAGCCTATCTTTTTGATATTCTCGAGATAGCTTCTCCTTTCCTGGCTTTCGTTGAGGAGCATATCCATAGCCAACGAGGTTGCCACGTCGAGCCCTCTTTCAAAGGCTTGATGGAATTTAAATTTAATCTGATTCCTGGCGCTTTCCAGATGGTCGAGGGCATAGATTTTAGCTTCTCCGAAATAATCGTCCTTTGAATAATTCATGCGGCCTGTCTCTTTCAGGAATTTGAACACCTCTCTTCTGGCCGCGCCCAAGTTTTTCCGGTCCAAAGTTAAATAGATAACCATGGCACCGCCATATCTGAAGGCGCCATAGCTCATGGAAATGGAATGAGCCAGGTTTGTCCGTCCGCGCAGAGGGATATTCAGCATCGGATTCACCCCGCGGCCGAGAACTTCTGTCAGGACATCCACACTGTACTGGTCGGGATGATTGTAGTCAGGGCCGATAAAGCCGATGACAAGATAGGCCATGTTAACATCCATCTCATGCTCAATCTCTTCGTTCTTCCTCAACGAGGGAGCTTTTTCATACTTGGGAAGAGAGGCTTTCTCGCCTTTCAAGTCCCCGAACAGTTCTTTAACTTTTTTCTCCATTTCTTCTATGGCGAAGTCGCCAACTAGAGCCAGAGCGCAGTTGGAAGGGACAAAAAATTTCTGGTAAAACTCTTCGACCTGCTCCACAGTTGCTGCCTCGACGATTTCCGCTCTTCCATAGGGCGGCTTTTGGTAAGGGTGATCTTTAAAGAGGTTCTGATAGAGAAGGGACGTCGCATATTTAAAAGGATCGTCTTGAACCTGACTTATCTCTTCCAGAATCACCTTTTTCTCCTCATCGAGCTCTCCCTGGGTCAGTTTCAGGTTAAAGAGAATGTCCTTCTGATTCCTTAGAGCAAAATCTGAATATTCAGAAGGCAGGGAAATCTCGAAGACAGCAAGATCATATCCAGTATGGGCATTGAAATAAGCACCATGGCGGCGGATGTCCTGGCTGATTTCAGACCCGCTTCTGGCTTCCGTTCCCCTGAAGAGAATGTAATGCTCGAGGATGTGGACCAATCCGCTCGTTTCATCGGATTCATCTTTGGTTCCGAGATTTACGGCAATAGAGAGGTTGATCAAGGGGAGGGTGTGCTTCTCGTAGAGAAAGACCTTCAGCCCGTTTTCAAGCTCGAAATTTTTGCTCTGGGCTTTTTCCTGCGCAAAGGATGGGCTCAGGAAGGAAAGACAGCCTAAAAGGAGCGCTGGAGCAGGTATGCATTTTTTAAAAATTCTCGACCCAAACACACTTATATTATGAAAAAAAAGAAAGATTGATTCAATCTTAAATTTTTCTATGATAAATTGAAGTTGGAAGACTTGAGCCCACTATGTTAAAATTTTATCAAATTAAAAGAGGCAAAAAGATGAAAGACCGGCCTAAAGCAAGAATATTGGTTGTCGACGACGAAGAGAATATCCGGAAGTCTCTCAAGATGATTCTCGAGTACGAAGGCTACGGTTTTCTGGAGGCAGCAGACGGAGAAGAGGCCCTGGACATTCTGGAAGAGACAGTTGGCTTGGATTTAATCTTGCTGGATATCAAGCTCCCCGGAAGAGACGGGCTGGAAGTCCTGGAAGAGATAAAGAAAAGGCCCTATTCCCCTGAGGTCATCATGATTTCCGGGCATGGGACAATCAAGACAGCTGTGGATGCCACCAAGCTTGGCGCTTTCGATTTTCTGGAAAAGCCTCTTCAGCGGGATAGAGTCCTTCTCGCCATCCGTAATGCTCTGAACCAGAGCAAGCTGAGGAGGGAATGTCAGGATTTAAGAAAAAAAGCCGAAAAAAGGTACGAGCTGATCGGAAATCATCCTCTGATGAAAAAACTCTGGAAGGACATTCTCAAGACTTCTCCCACCAATGCTACAGTTACGATCTATGGCGAAAGCGGAACGGGAAAAGAGCTTATCGCCCGGGCTATCCATGACCACAGCCTGAGGAGCAAAGAGAAGTTTATCCAGGTGAATTGCGCCGCGATTCCGGAGGAGCTGATCGAAAGTGAGCTTTTTGGCCATGAAAAGGGCGCTTTCACGGGCGCGACCGAGAGAAAACAGGGAAAGTTTGAGCTGGCCGATGGGGGGACAATTTTCCTGGATGAAATTGGCGATATGAGCCTTAGAACCCAGTCCAAAGTCTTGCGTGTTCTTGAGGAAGGAGAAGTGCAAAAGGTCGGCTCGAGCAAAATCAACAAGGTGGATGTCCGGGTCATCGCCGCGACCAACAAGAATCTAAAAGCAGAGAAAGAGGCGGGAAAGTTCCGGGATGACCTATTTTTTCGCCTGAATGTCATTCCTATCTATTCGCCGCCCCTGAGGGAGAAGAAGGAAGATATCTCTCTTCTGGTTGAGTACTTCAGCAAGAATTTTGCCGAAGAGAATAACTTTAAAGTCAAAAAGTTCTCCGATGCCGCCCTTCAAGCCATGATGAGATATTCCTGGAAAGGGAATATCCGTGAGCTCAAGAATCTGGTCGAACGGTTGATTATCATGACCGATGCAGATATAATTGATGTCAAAGATTTGCCAGAACGCATAAGAGGCGAGATTTATTTTTCCTTCCCAGACACGAAGAAGATTAAAACGCTGAAAGAATTCAGGGATGTTGCGGAGAGAGATTTCATCCTGGCCAAGCTCAAAGAGAACAACTCGAATATTTCTCAAACTGCCAGAGAAATCGATACCCCTCGAAGCAACCTCTACAAGAAACTAGCGCATTATGGTATAAAAATAACGGCTGGAGTGGACGAGGCGGTTGCTCCTTCCTCTCTTGAAGGAGAGGGAGGGGAGGAAAGTCCGAACTCCAAAGGGCAGGATGGTCGCTAACAGCGACTCCGGGC
>CAZJYC010000086.1:0-8688 GCA_964550165.1 uncultured Eubacteriales bacterium | reverse complement strand
GTTCCGCCCGCAGCCAATGAAAATTGGCCAGAAAATAAAGCGCATAAAAAATTTGAGGCGAATCCGCCATCTTTTGACAGAGTTCCTGAATTCGTCCACAAGTCGATGAGACTTCAGGCGCTCCGAATCCCTTCATGGCCTGGAGGGAAGCAGCCAGGGCGATTTGAAAGGAGAGTTCGTTCTGGTCACGCTCAGGAGTTGAGGGAAGGGTTTTGAGAATATCCAAAGCTTTACTAAAATGGACGATTGTCTCATCATAGGCAGAGAGATGCAGGGCTCTGTTTCCGGCCTTGGCCGAATATTCTAAAGCTTTGGGCAATATTCCTGCTTCCTGGAAATGCCTGGCCAGTTGGACCGAGATCTCGTCCGCCTGCTCTCCGTAGAGGGCTTCTAGGATATTCCCTACCTCCTCATGGAGGTGGGTCCGTTCGACTTCATCCAGGCTGTTATAAAGATATTTCTGAAACAAAATATTCTGGAAAACATACAGGGAGAGGCGCTTTTTTTCCAGATTCCGGATGCCCTTGGCTGAGACCAGATGATGGCGCTTTTCCAGCTCGCTGCTCAAAATCCTGATCAGCTCCCGGATTTCTTCCTTCTGGAGTTGGGCCACCACCTCTGCCGTAAACTCATCACCCTCGACACTGGCTAGAGTTAAGATCTCCCGCATCTTTTCCGTCAACCGGCTTATCCGCTCTGTGATGACCGCATCCACGCGGGAAGGAAGTTTGTGCCAATCAAACGTCCGTCCCTCAACCCATCGACCATTCTTGTCCTTGACCAGCATCCCCTGTTCTTGCATGGCCCGCAGCAGTTCGACGGTGAAGAGAGGCTGTCCTTTCGTCTGAGAGAAGAAGGTCTCGCGAAACGTTTTTCCGAGCTTATTTGGCTCAGAATCAAGAAAGGCATCCACAAACTTGCGGCCTTCGATTTTATCCAAATCCAGTTCGATTTCCCCGAAGTCACGTTTGAATTCATGGAGAATGGATTCAAGAGGATGGCGCTTGCCGTCCCGACCCATGGCGACTTCGGTCGGCCGGAAAGAACCGGCAATGAGAATCCGGTTACCTTTGATCTGGCGGCCGATATGGAAAAGTAAATTGGCCGACCCCGCATCAACCCACTGCAAATCTTCCAGAACAAGAAGCAGCGGCTTTTCTTTCGAGAGAGCCTGAAGCACCCGCGTGTACTGCTCGAAGAGATTGCTCTGCTGGAGAGTCAAATCCGCAGGAAGAGCGGATTTGCGCTCGACGAGCGTTTTTAGCTGGGCCAGCCAATCCGTCCAGCCGCCGCAGAAAGCAGAAGCTCGTGAGACGAGTGATGCTCCAGGAGTAAAAATATTGATCAGCTCTGTTCCGTTTTCAAGAATGGCCTTGGCTGTTAACGGGAGGATATTCCACAGACGAAGAGCATGTTCCCTTGAAATGACACCCGCCGCATATTTCGCTTCAACATCTCCGGTCAAGAAATTCAAGATTTCGATAAACGGGGAGTAAGGGTCGCCGACACCAGTCTGGGCATTGCACTTGCCGCTGGCCACGATAAGATCGGCGTGCGACTCTTGTGCCCGCCGGCAGAATTCCTGAATGATGGCTGTTTTGCCGCTTCCGGCATCGCCTGTCACAAAAAGCACTCTTCCTTGGCCGAGCAGAGCTGTCTCGATGGAGCCAATCATCCTCTCCAGCTCCTGCTCACGAGCCACAAAGACCGGACGCGGCCGCTCCATCGCTTCCTCCCTTTCAACGAGGAATGGAGGAAGATGTGGCTTTTCAGGAGCAGCCGTGACGACCAGGCTTTTCTCTATATTCTTCAGCTCTGGAAGCAGCTCCTCAATATCTTGATACCTTTTCCCTGGATCCTTCTCCAGGCATTTCAGGATCAGGCGATTCATTCCGTCGGAAATTTGGGAATTCATTTTTTGCGGGTCTGGAGGAATGTGGGTGACGTGTTTCAAGGCGATACTCATGGCAGAATCGCCCGTAAAGGGCACCTGACCGGCCAACATCTCATAAAGAATCACTCCTAAGGAATAAATGTCGGACCGCGCGTCGGCCTCTTTCCCTTCTGCCTGCTCAGGGCTCATGTATTCAGGTGTCCCGATGATCATGCCGGCTTGGGTCTGGCCTTTTGTCTCTGTCGAGCGAGCTATGCCGAAGTCCATGATCCGGGCATCCCCTTCTTTATCGATCATGATGTTTTGCGGCTTAAGATCACGGTGAGTCACTCCTAAGCGATGCGCTTCTCTGAGCCCCTCACCGACCTGTTTCGCAATGGCCACCGCCTTTCCCTCAGGCAGTTTTCCTATTCTCTTGATAAAGCTCTTTAAATCCTCTCCGGGGACAAACTCCATAGTGATGAAAGAGGTTCCCTCATGATCCATCAGCTCATACATGCGGCCGATATTCTTGTGGATGATCCGCCGCGCCAGCTTCAATTCATTGGCGAAGCGGTCGATGATCTTTCGGTCTGAAGCAATTTCTTTTTTGAGAAGCTTGAGAGCCACTTCCTCATTCAACTTCCTGTCGACGGTCCTGTAGATCCTTCCCATTCCTCCGGCGCCGAGCTCCTCGATAATTTCATAGCGGTCCGCGAAAAGAGTCCCCCGGGGTAGTTCTTCTCGGGACGTTTCCAGAGTTCTGGTGACAGCTGGTATTCCAGCAGAGCTAAGCGGTGTGGCGCATTCTTTACAATATTTGGAATCAGAGGGATTTTCAGTCTGGCAATTAGGGCATTTCATGGACTATTACCCAATTTCCAACACTTTGATAACCAAGATAATGACTTATCAATTATCGCCGCCAGAGCTAAAAACCAAATTCCTGCTACCCTATCATGTGGCCTTCAGCCCAGCCAGCAGCTTCTTTGCATCCTCGACTTCGGGAAGGCCAGGATCAGCGTCTTTCCAGAGGTCGAGGAATTTCTGGTATTGCTCTATCGCTTTCGCTTTCAGGCCTTTTTGCTCATACAGCTTGGCTAATCTGTAATGATAGAGGGGATGAACGAGGAAGCGGGACTCAATCTTCGGATCAAAAGTGACCAGCCGCTCGTATTCAGCAATGGCTTTGTCCAAATCCCCTATTTTCGCATAAGCTCTGGCCAAAACATCTTGGAGGAATGGCGTATTATAAAATATTTCATTTCCCCTTAGAGGAAAAAATAAAGAACCAGGCGGTGCTGAAAGCAATATTTTTTCGAAAGTTTCTCTGGCTTTGCCGAGAGATCCCTCTGCCAGAAAGATTTCTGAGCTAAGGCGATTATGACAAAATTGAAGATTATCTTTCATGTGTGAGATAAACCCGGGCAAAACAGAATCTATCTCTCTTAATCTGCTCTTCGCTGAGTCTAACCTTCCTTCTTCTAATTCTATTAATCCAAGAGCGAATTTGTAACAAGCTTCATAATAGACCTTGTATTTCGGATCTCTTTCGAGATTAATGCGGAGCGAGACTTCATTCTGCTTCCGGCTGAGTTCAAGTTCATGCCTGTCATAATAGATCCACAACCTGAGCCAGCTCAATCTTGCCTTCCATTCTTTAGCAGCCATGGCGTCAGCTAAATCTTCTGCCCTCTGGAGAAAGCCTAAAGACTTCTCCAGACCACCAAGCCAGGCGCTATAAAATCCTTTCCGTGTATAGCCAACGAGCTTAACACCTGAGGATGGAGCAACTTCAAGGTATCTATCTAACCATCTTGAGGCTTCAGAATAATCTTCTCTGAGGGCATAGATGTATGCCAGAGGAGGCATTGAATCATAAAAATCAGGCTTGACCTCCAAAGCCTTTTTGTAATTCTCTATGGCCTCATCAAGTTTTCCCATATAAAAATAGGCTTCAGCTAAAAAATCGTGGGGGTTGGGCTTTCCGGGCAAAACAGAGGCATACTTCTTGAAGTATTCAACAGCCTTTTCAAAATTCTTCAATTTTATATATTCGAAAGCGACCATACTCAGGGCATCCGGGAAGTTGGGATCGAGCATCAAAGCTTTGTTGCATTCCTCGATGGATTGCTCGTGCATTGCTCTGCTGCTATAAATCACAGCAAGCTCAAAGTGCACTTCTTTATCTTTGGGATACTTGTCTGCGGTTTCTTTAAGGATCTGGAGACTCTTCTTACTATTTCTTTCTATATAACGCGCATAATCGGCTTCGATTAAAAGCCTTTCTTTTTCTGTTACCTTTTGGGAAAAATCCCATGCTTTCTTAAGAGCTTTCTCGCTCTCTCGTGAATTATTTAATAGGCTGTAAACCCAAGACAGGAAATAGTAAGCAGAAGCAAAGGTCGGGTCGAGTTCAACGGCTTTCTCAAAAGACTGTCTGGCTCCATCCCAGTCAGAATCTGTTAGCTGCTCCTTTCCCTTGAGATAATAGTTGTAGGCCTCGGTTGAGCTCGTCGTGACATCTCGGACCTGCATCTTGGCCGCTTCTATTCTGCGCTCAGAAAGGCCAACGCTCTTAGCGATCTGCCTGCTTAGGTCGTCAATCTGGTTTTTAAAGATGCTGTCCGCGCTGTTTCCCCTGGAATTGGCTGTGCCCAGCAATTTCTTTGTCCCGACATCCAGGACTTTCGCGTCTGTGACAAAGGTGTTGCCGGATTTGGAAACAAGGCCAAGCACAATGACCTCAACACCGTCTTTTTGACAGAGCTCGAAGCCGAGGTCCGAATTGATGAATTCAATATCTCCTTTCCCGACTTGTTTGAGAAGGTCGCGCATCCTTTCCCATGTCGTCACATTGAAATATCCAGACTGCTCGAGGTTGGTGATGAGAAGGTTGGGAATGACCTTACTCAGATAATCATAAGCTTTATCTCCTGACTGGTTTTCAAAGCTGATGACGGCGATAGAGCGTTTTTGCTCGGGAACAAGAGGAGCTTCCTTTTTAAGAAAAACAAACCAGATAACTACTGCAAGGCCGACCAAGGCCGTGACAAACGCCGGAATGAGCAATTTTTTCCGGCTGAGGGTCACTGTGATTGGCTTTGAGGTGATTGTCTTCCTCTTGGGAATGGGACGTTTTGCGGTCGGAATGCCCTTTTCGATTTTCTCAAGGTCATCCCCAAGCTCCCCAGCTGTCTGGTAGCGTCTTTCTTTAGTCTTCTCCAGGCATTTAAGGACAAGGCGGTTGAGGTCCTGAGGAATCTGAGCATTCAGCTCACTGGGGTCTTTTGGGATTTCGCTCTTGTGTTTGACGCCGACGGTGAATGGCGTATCTCCTTCAAAAGGCACCTGGCCAGTCAGCATTTCATAGAGGATAATACCCAACGAATAGATGTCTGAACGCTGGTCGACTTCCTTGCCTTCAACCTGCTCCGGGCTCATGTATTCAGGCGTCCCGATCATCACTCCAGCACCTGTTATCCCCTTGACCGAAAAGGAGCGGGCGATCCCAAAATCCATGATCTTGGCATTGCCCTCCCGGTCAATCATGATGTTGCCCGGTTTAAGATCGCGGTGAACAACACCAAGCCGATGAGCTTCAGCCAGTCCTTCACAGACCTGCTTGGCAATAAATATAGCGGTCCCCACCACTAACTGCCGTGACCTTCGGATGAAGCTCTTGAGGTCTTCTCCTGACACATACTCCATGGTGATGAAGTAGTTGCCGGCTTCCTTGCCCAGGTCATACATCCGGCAGATGTTTTTGTGCGAGATATCCCGGGCAATCTTGAGCTCATTCCGGAAGCGATTGATGGTCTGCTTATCAGCCGATATCTCGGGCTTGATGAGCTTCAAGGCCATTTTGGCCTGGACTTCCTGGTCGAAAACCTTGTAGACCCTGCCCATGCCTCCCTTGCCCAGCTCCTCGATAATCTGGTAGCGCCCGGCAAAGGAAGAGCCAGTGGTGAGTTCTTTGATGGGAGTTTGAAGGGTTTCAGTCTGAGAAACGGAGATGTCCTTTAAAGACGGGAGCGGTGTGCCACACTTTTTACAAAATTGGGAATCGGAAGTGTTATCAGTATCACATTTGGGGCATTTGATGGTCACTACTTATCCCTTTTATCAAGTATGGCTAAAGATTAGCAGTGAAGGGGCAGATTAGTCAAATGAAAACAGACCTCTCTCGGCGTTTTAGCCTCTCTGCGGCTTTTTGGCCCGCCATGAGCAATCCTCAACTTCACTTGACATCTCTTCGAGCCGCACTTTATACTTCCTGACGATGGTTGGATGGGTAAATCGACATAAAGAGGTTCGCTCGGCCGACACAGTCACAGCCAAAAATGAAATTATTTGAAGAAAACATAATAAGCTTCTTACAGGATGAAAAAACTCTATTTTCCCGCTCCAATTAGAAAAAGGTTCTTGATCTCATATAAGTTGTTTCCTTTAGACGAAATCAATAAAGTGTATTACGAAAAGAAATAAAAAGGAGGTCAGATGGAACGAAGAAATTTCATGAAGTCGATTTTGGTCGGCGGCGGAACAGCCATCCTGGTTTCCAAAGCATATCCCCTGAAGTTCTTCCCCAATCCGAGCAAAAACAAATGGGCGATTCTTTTCGGCACCCGCTACGGCAGCAACAGGGATGCCGCAATCTGGATCTCTGAAGGAATGGGTGCCATCGCCGATGTCTTTGATGCCCGAGAAAATCCAGACCTTTCTTCCTTCGATTATCTAATCGTCGGATCTGGAATCTATGGGGGAAGGATTGCCCAACCTTTGGAATCCTACCTCAGCCAGAATGTCTCTTCAATTTCGAGCAAGATAAAAGCTGTCTTTGTCGTCTGCGGCGCAGGAGGAAGCGAACGTGCTTCCCAGTATCTTGACCAGCTGGCCAAACTCTGCGCAGCAAATCCTTCCCTCAAAAAATCTTTCTCTGGTCGACTGACAAAGAGGCTGCTGAGCCCAGATGATTTCAAAGGCCTGGAAAGCTTCTATCAAAGAGGCAACCGTCCCTTCGAAGATTATGACAACCTCCAGAGAAAAGACTGTCTGCAATTCGGCGAAGACATCTTGAAACAGTTTTCAACCGCCGCCTGAATCATCCATTCTGTCATCCAATTGAACTGAATCTGGTCTGACCTGAAAGGAATATCGATATCGCCTGGAAATGAAAGCTGGCTCACGCCGACTTCTCTCAATAAACTGAAAATGCCAAATGGCATTTCGGGCGGAACTTGGCTTTTTTCCCTATTCCAATCTTATCTTCTTCAACAGCGCTTTATACCTTGGGTCTGAGTGAACCGACACCCAACTCTAGAAAAACTAATTTTTTCAGGAAAGGGCCTTATTTTTTGCGGTTCCTCTTTAGACTTAGCTTCCTGCAGTCCGTCCTTTCACACTTTCTTTATAATAAGCAGTCTCACAAAATAATTCTCAGACTGGCCCTTCTCCCTCAAATCGGCGGTCATCTTAGAGGAAACGGTCGAAAAAGGAGGTCGTGAGGATATGGGTTTTTAGCTTGCTGACTTTGGGCAAGGAAAGCTCATTGATCTTGATCAAGCCGGCGTCTTTGCCGCCCACAGAACCTGCGCCATAGACTTTGACATCTCCAGCTTCATTAACAATTAGGCCATTCATCAGGATGTGTTCATTTTAAAATAAAATCAGCTTCTGAGTAAAGGCACCTCCACAGTTAGATTCTTAAATGATTTGATAGGGGCACTGCTCAGGTGCCGATCTCCGCTTTTTCAATCGATCCATCAACTGTTCCTCTATCATCACTTTTATCGCGATTTTCTTTTTTTAATTAAGTCATTCAGATAGGGTTCGCGTTTCTCCATACAAAAAAAACGGAAAACCTCCCGAGGCCCAAGGCAGCCAAAATTATCTTACTTTTTGCACTTTTTATCTACGTCGTTCGTGTTCCACAGGGCAGAGGCCGATGGATTTTAATTAAGGCTGGCAGGTTACTTCCATCCCATGGCGTATCTCTTTACCAGGGGAATGCCTTCCTCGCTTTCTCGTATCAAGCAGAACAACTTGTCCTTCCTGACAATAATAGCCCGCTCTCGTGCGGGAATGGAAAATCGGGAGATGTACCTACCCTCGGAGCTAAAGATGTCGTAATAAGCGCCGCCCTTATCATCCTTCTCGTATGTACGGACATAAATCCGGTCTTCATCATCTATGAAAAGGTCTTCGACTGGAGGATAATTCTTGGGAAACTCGAAAGTGATTCTCCCTGGCAAGCCAGAGGATTCTTCTTTTTGGATTCGCTCTTTCTCGGCGCCTGTAATTCTGACAGGCTCGTAGTCTTTGACGATTCGCTTGACAAGTTTTCCCTCAGAATTGACGACGTTCATTTCATATTTTGATGATATCAGCCAGATCAGTTCATCTTTGCTTGTCACGTCAAAATAATGCGTACCCTCAAAGAGATACCAGACTCGAGGCTTCCGATCTCTTTCGATAGAAGAGATTTTTATCAAAGGATTCATATTCTGATCTAACTTGACCAGTTCTTCGACTTGCTTTTCTCCAAACCTGCTTCTGGTCTTTGCGTAGAGAAATCCCTGGCTGTCGAATGTGTCTCCACTTATAAGAAGGAATGAACCTTGGGAAATGTCCTTTATGCTTTTTCCCTCCGGAGTCAAGAAAGAATATCTTCTGGTCAAAACATCATGAACGACAATATTCCCGTCTGGCATTACCTTTATAAGGCCCGGCCCGCTGAATTCGCCCGGCCCTTGGCCTTTGCGGCCAAAGACTCTAAGAAGCTTCCCTTTTGAGTTAAAAACCCTGATCTTAAC
>CAZJYC010000085.1:0-8738 GCA_964550165.1 uncultured Eubacteriales bacterium | reverse complement strand
TTGTCTTGCCTGCCTGACGGGGGCCAACCATAAAAACCATGCTTTTTTCTTGGGCAAGCTCATCCCATACCTTAAGATAGAGTTTTCGTTCTTCCATGTTGACTATTATTCATGTTAATGAAAAATAGTCAAGACCATTTTTCATTAGTGGCAAAAATAGTCAGGTTAATACGGGGCGGGTCGACCTCGTAGACCTTCCGTATCATCTCGGCCCAGCCCTTGGAAGGGATGCGGAGGAGCGTGTTCTCAACAATCCGGAGGGGAAAAGCCTCCGGGCTTGTCTTCTTGATCTTCCCCCGATAAGCATTGGCATAAAGGCCAAAGGACCATGACTTGGTCTTTGTCTCAAAAAGGATATTTGCGGTTGAATTCAGGGAAGCGGCGCTCGACCAGGGCGGTCAGTCCTTCCAGGGCATCCGGATGCTTGAAGAAAAGCAGAAGATAATTTTCCAGTTCCCATTGAGCCAGCTCCTCGATGGATTTTCCTTTGAGAAACCCGTCAAAGCCGCGGCTGATCAGCCAATCAGCCATGAACACAGCGTGAAGCGAGTTGCCGGCCACACGCCGGGCTATTCGCTGCACATAAGCCTTGCTGTCTCCTGAAAGGAATATTTCAGCCTGTCCGCGGCCGTAGGCGTAGAGCGCGGGAACAAGGTCTGGCTTCAGGAATAAATCCTTCATCCAGCGGATTTCCTCTTTTTCCTCAAACGTAAGTTCTGAAGGGAGCTCTTCAATCTTTAAAGATCGAAGCTGCTCTACAGAAAGAGGCTTTCCTCCATTACCGACGATGGCCTCGACAAGAATATCTGCCGCATCGTCTCGCCTTCGCGCCGGAACGAGGAAATCGGCCAGTCCTAAATATTTAATCATTCTCGGCGATGAAGTCATGGTCCCACCCGCCAGAATATAATACCGGCTCATCGCCACAGCCAGCTCAGGGTCGCCTGTTTTCTTATAGATAAGCTGCGGAAGAAGCAGCGTCCCTCTCATCCCGGGATATATTCCAAGACGCGTTTCAGGAAAGGCGAAAGAGGTGCGGTCGGTGATTATCACCACCGAACCCGGATCAAAGGCATAGGCAAGGGCGACTTCCACCCCGCCGCCAAAAGCCGCGCCGTCGACAATGGCCACTTTTGGTCTGCCTTTTCCTGTCATCTCATGGAAGAGAACATCATGCCAGCGGGCGACATCATCCTTCAGCTCCCGAAATTCATTGGACTTGATGCGCTTGATGAAATAAGGAACGTTGGCTCCGGCAATAAATGTCTTTATGGGCGCTGAATCAAAGATTATGGCCTGAACATTTCTGTCCTCGTTTGCTCTCGAAAACGATGCCTTTAAATCATCGAAAACCCGGTTATCCAGGGCATTTGCAGACTGGGGATTGGAAATCATAATCCGGGCAACATTCCCTTTCTTCTCCAGGTTGAAGGCTATTGGGCTCAGCTTTATCGGCCATGGCTCATTTTTTTGCGCCTGGGAGACGAGCAGCTTCGGAACAGGAAAATTTATTTCTTTGCGGTGAGAAAGCTCCATCTTCTCGGTGACAATCCTCAACACTTCGCTGACTCCCGTCTTGTTCATCAGAGCAAAGGGCCCTTCTCTCCAGAGAAAAGCGCTCTGGCAGAGCTTGTCCACATCCTCCATATCGATCACGCCGGACTCAACCACTTCCACGGCGGTCATAAACCCGACAGCCAAAAACCTGTTCTTGAGCATATCGACCAGCATCAGGTCTTTAGCTTCCTTTTTTGCCTCCTCCTCAGAGAGCCACTTCACGCTGGATTTATCCTTAGCCTTCTGGTATTTCTCCACCAATTTTTTGTAGCTTTCCGCAGGAGTGAAAAAATTGTGGTATGCCTTGTAGAGAGCGTCTTCGGTGTTGGAGGCATCGGAGAAAGAATACATGGTGTAGAGCCCGAGAGGAAGCCCTGTGGCATCCATCAGGCCCAGGAAACCAACGGGCATGTTGAACGCTTTCTTCCCCGCGGCTTCGATGCTGGGAATGTCGAATCCTTCATCCACCATCCGGGCTGCCTCGAGCAGAAGCGCGACAAAAACGACGTCCGCGGCTCCACCTTTGCGGCTGTTGAGAATGGGCGTGGCGACTTTTCCGGCCAGCTTCATGTATTTGGCAGCAACGGCGATGCTTTCCGGCGATGCTGTATCCGTGCCCGCATACTCCCCTGCCCTGTTCTTGTGGGGCAGGTAGAAATAATGCATCCAGACAATCCTGTCCGGCCTTTTTGTTTCCTTGGCAAGGATGTTCACATCCAGAGAGGAAGAATTGGAGGCAAAGACAACATGCGGCGCACAGAGCTCATCCAGCTTTCTGAAAATCTTCTTCTTGATCTCGATATTTTCTGTGGCTGTTTCGATAACGAGCTTGAGGTTTTTTCCCTTGCAGGCCTCTTCGTAGCTCGTTGTGGCCAGAATTCTCTCCTTGATTTCCCTGACCTGGGGCTCGGAAAAAATCCCTCCCCGGACGGCAGCTCCAAGCTCTTTATCGATGCTGTCAAAGGCTTGCTTTAAAATCTCATCGCTGATGTCGATGACACCGGCGTTGAAGCCGCTCTGGGCATAAGCCTGGGTGAGGCTGGAGCCCATGGTCCCGCCGCCCACGACCAGGATTTCGACATCATCCCAGGTTATTCCTTTTGCCTTTTTGCTTGGGGATTCCTTCTTAGCCATCACTCCTACCTCCTAGACCTTCTGCTTTCTGGCATAGCTCTGGACAATGACGGCTCCTCCCTGGCCTCCGCCGATGCAGGCTGAAGCCAGACCGTTGCCGCCCAGAGTCAGGCAAGCCGTAATCAGCCGGGCACCGGTCGCACCCAGAGGATGGCCGAGCGCTATCGCGCCTCCGTTGACGTTGACCCTGGAGCGGTCAAGACCAAGCTCCCGCTCCACGGCCAGGTACTGTCCGGCAAAAGCCTCGTTGATCTCGATGAAATCCAGGTCTTCAAACTTTAATCCTGCCCTGGCTAAAGCGATCAGGGATGCAGGAACAGGCCCGATGCCCATGAAATGAGGGTCAACAGCCGCTGTCCCCCAGGAGAGAATCTCTCCGATGGGCTCGATTCCCAATTCTTTGGCTCTCTTTTCTGTGGTCAGGATTAAGGCCGCGCCTGCGTCAACGATGCCGCTTGAATTTCCGGCAGTTTGCACTCCGCCAGACTTGACCGCATGCAGCCGGGAGAGAATTTCCATGGTTGTCTCCGGCCTTGGATGCTCATCATCGGAGACGACAACGTCGCCTCTCCTTGTTTTCAAGACGACAGGCGTTATCTCTCTGGCAAGGCGGCCTTTTTCCCTGGCATCCTTGGCTTTCATCTGCGAAGAGAGGGCAAATTCATCCGCATCCTGGCGGGTCACCTTGTAGAGCCGGGCTAAATTCTCGGCTGTTCCCATCATGTCATCATTGATGAAGGTATCCATCAATCCATCCTTGAAAAGGGCATAGGTCCTCGGGCCGGCCATGTAAGGATAGCCATAAGCTGCGCCATACTGAAGAGTGGGAGACTGGCTTGAGCTTTCATAGCCGCCGCAAAGAACCATCTGGCTTTCTTCAAGGACAAGCTGTTTGGCTCCCTGGATGACAGCCTCTCCTCCTGAAAAGCAGATGCGGTTGACTGTCAGGCCAGGAGCGAAAAAGCTGAGCCCGGCCCTCAGCCCCACATGCCGCGCGCCATAATGGGAATCGATGCTGGTGTGATAGGCATTGCCGAAAATGCCTTCATCGATCAGCTCTTCGCGTCCCTCAAGACCTGCCTGCTTGATGGCCGCCCTCGCGGCCATGGCTCCAAGCTCGATGGGCGGGATATCCTTAAAGGCCCCTCCCACTTCGCCGAATGGCGTGCGCGTGGCCGCACAAAAGACGATCTTCATCTTTTTCTCTCTCATCAGAGCCACTCCGCCACCGCTTATTCTCTCAGGAACATGAAATATCTTGCTTTTCATCTTTTTCTCCTTAGTCGGAAAGGAGTGATTTCAATTTCTAAATTGCGGAATCGCTTCTCATTCCTTGGGCTTGGGCAGGACAGCTTCCATGAAGGCCTCGTCAACCGACTTTCCCTGGGCAACGAGCTGCCTGTATTTGATAAAGTCGATGACATCCTGGCCTGTGATCTTTTTTGTGTTAAAAGCGTGGAATCCCAGGAAAGCTTCGGTCATCATGTTAACCGCCAGCCAGTGACGGTTGTAGTTCTTGGCCACATCCCAGAAATACTTCTTTTTTGCCCGGACGCTGTCGAGAGATTTTATCAAGCAGCCCGGAAAGAGGTTGGTGAATTTCCAGATAATATCATTCACAGCTATATCCAGAAGCTCAAAATCGACGGCCGCTGCCTTGAGAAATTCGCGGGCTTTTTTGCCTTCCTCGCCTCTGACGAACTCGCCGTAGACAATCTCTCCATCCTCAACATATTTATCTGTGACGACTGCAGGATTGCGGATGAATTTCCCATCCTTTTTGATCACCGGCACTACCTGGCTGACCAGGCCCAGGCGTTTCATCTTATACGCGCTCCACAGCTCGCAGGAGACACAGTTCCAGATGGCATCCTCGATGCTCAGAAACCAGGGGAGAAAATCCGACGATCCTCCATCAGGGGCTGAACCGTGGCGCGGGCCGGCCTGACCGAAAATGGCGCTGTCGGAAGAAATGGCGAGGTCACAGGCCATGCCAATCTCCTGGCCGCCGGCAATCCTCATGCCGTTAACCCTGCAGAGTGTCGGCTTTTTGCACAATAAGATAGAATCGACCATTCCGTTGAACAAATCCATGTATTCGCCGTATTCGTTAGGTCTTCCAGCGTAATACTCAGCATATTCTTTGGTGTTGCCGCCGGTGCAGAAGGCTCTGTCCCCGACTGCGGTGAAAACAACGGCGACCACGCTTCTGTCGAGCGATGCGCTCTGAAAGCCAGCGATCACTCCTTTGACCATTCCGGTGGTGTAGGAATTGAACTGATCAGGGTTGTTGAGGATGATCCAGGCCGAATAAAGATCGTCAATCTTCTTGCCTGAAGGGTCGATGATCGGTCTTTTCTCGTACATGGTGCAGGGCGGTTCTGTTCCCCAGTGTTGCTTTCCCCAGAGAGAATGGTCTTTGAGTTCCTTATCTTTTTTTAGCCAATCTAATCCCACTTTTTCCTCCTTTTTTTGCAGAAAGAATACTACTTTTTCAAAAATGCAATGTCAAGGATTGACATCTAAACATATTTTGACAGAGGTATCTGTATGGAAGGGCGTCAGCGGGCGAGAACCACTGAAAATCCCGAGTGATTTATGGCGAGCTCCAAAGGAATTTCTTTTGAATGAAATTGTTGATTTCGGATGATGCAATTTTTTTTATTTCCAGGAAATCTTCGCGCGTTACATCCCATCCAGTTGTTTAACGGAGGTCGTCGTTGAGGAAGCGACGTGCCGGCTGCCGTCTTCTTCACGTGCCCATCAATGCTTCTGGTCCAGCCAGGATGCCAACCCTTCGGCGAGCTCTGCCGCGGAGCAAGGACGCTCCTCGGGTTTTTTGCGCAGACACTTCAGGCAGATAGCGGAGATTTCCGCATCGAGTTCGCGGCGGAGTTCGCGCGGGTCAAGCGGTTCCTTTTTGGAGATGGCGTTGAGAAGCTCGTTGAGCTCCCTGCCCTCAAAGGGCGGCCGCCCAGTAAGCATCTCGTAAAGCACTGCGCCGAGCGCGTAGATGTCAGTGGGCGGTCCGATGAGAGCCTTGTCGCCGTAAATCTGCTCAGGCGCCATGTACCGGGGCGTTCCGGCAATGACCGGTCCTGGACGGCCAAAGCGTTCCAGGTCCAGGGCCAGCCCGAAGTCCGTGATCATCGGCTCACCTTGCTCGTCGAGGATGATATTCCCGGGCTTGAGGTCGCGGTGGATAACACCCCTCTTGTGGGCGTGATTCAGAGCCCTGGCAACCTTGAAGGCGATGATCATCGCGCGTTGAGGCTCCATACCCTGGCCGACAATCGATCGGCCGAGGTTTTTTCCTTCGATATAATCCATTGTGTAATAGTAAATGCCTTCGTGCACATCGAGCTCATAGACGGTGACGATGTTCGGGTGGCGCAGCTTGGCAGCGGTTATCGCCTCACGGAGGAAACGCGCGATATCCTCCTCGCTGGCTCCCTCGCCGGCGAGGATGACCTTGAGGGCTACCAGCCGCTGGAGCGTCTCCTGCATTGCTTTGTAGACAACGCCCATCCCGCCGCGTCCAAGCTCCTCGACAATCCGGTACTCGTGAAACTGTTTGCCCACTGCTGAGCCTACTGGCGAGTTCGGGCCGATGACCGATGTCGGAATACCTTCCCCCGCCGTGCCGGGCGGATTTAACTCGAGAGTTTCGCCTGCGGCATAAGCGTCGAAGGTCTTGCTGCAGCTTGGGCACACCGTGCTGCGTCCGGCTTCCCCCCCCAAAGCGTCGAAGACAAATCCGCAGAAGGGACAGGTAGTCTGCACCGCATTACCCTCCGGTCTTGAGCGACTCGCCCCGGGCCATGGAGAAATTTTTCTTGAAGTTCATCTATCTCATCATAGAAGAAGGAATTTCGTTTCTCATGATAAGAATTCTGTTTTTGCGTATGCTCTCTTATCCAATGATTCTTACCTGACTAACCGCAATGAATGCTTTAATCAATATAAATACGAGAAGAACGGATGTCAACAAGAAGGAAGATTGTTTTTCTTGTCGCCTTCACCTCGTCAGTTTTAATTCCATTCTTTCCACCTTCCCTCTCAACCAAACCAGAAGTCTATCTTCTTTCGACCTTTTCGGAAACATTTTGAAGAATTTTCTGGGCTGATGCCTTGACATTGCGGAAAAGCTTCAATAATTTGTTCTTAAACTAATAATTCTTTAAAGGATATTTGGAGAAATTTCATAAGAGAGTCGCAAGATGTCTTTTAAAAAACTATTTTTAACTTTGATCTTTCTGCCTGCCTTCTTTGTTGCGTGTCACGAAGAAGAAGCCCAACCTGCCAAGACCGGGCTTTCGACGGGGACAAAAGGCATGGTCAGCACAGCCCATCCCCTTGCCACAGAGGCCGGACTGAGCATTCTCAAGTCTGGCGGCAATGCCTTTGATGCGGCTGTGGCTATCGCGGCCACGTTAAACGTTGTCGAGCCGATGAACTCCGGAATCGGAGGCTACGGAACGATCCTGGTCTACGACGCCAAAAAAGGAAAAGCTCGTTTTCTGGATTTGAGCGGCAAAATTCCGATCAATGTCAATTCTGATGTTTTCCGCCCTCCCGCAGCCGATTATCTGGAAAATCGCCGCGGAGCCAAGGCTGTCTCCACGCCAGGAAATGTGAATGCCTGGTGGGCGATGTCTTCAGAATACGGAAAACTTGGATGGAAGAACCTCTTTGAAGACGCAACGAGAATCGCTGAGCAAGGATTTGAAGTCACCGAGGGATTTTCCCGGCTCATCGAGTCTGTTTATTCCGAATTCAACGAATCCGGCCAAAGCGTCTACGGCAAAAATGGCAAACCTGTTGAAAAACGAGAGAAGCTTATCCAGAAAGATCTTGCTCGGTCGCTTCGGCTGATCGCCGAACAGGGCCCCAAAGCCTTTTATGGCGGAGAGCTCGGCCAAGCCATCGACAAAGCCATGCGTGAAAACGACGGCTTTTTAACCATCGATGACCTGATTGTTGATCGCGCGGAGTGGTGGGAACCGATCAGCATCAATTACCGCGGCTGCATTGTGACAACCGCTTCTCCTCCTTCGACAGCTTTTCCTTCGCTCATCCGGCTCGGCTTGATGAGCCGCTTTGACAATAAAGCCCTCGGGCGCAACACAACAGCCTATCTCCATCTCTTAGCCGAGGTCACCAAGCATGCTTTCTGGTGCCGGCTGGCCTATGCTGGAGACCCGGAAATTAACCCCCCGCCTCTAAAAAAGCTGCTCTCCGAAAAATACTGGGATGAAGTGGTCAAACAGATTGATCCCAATAGAGTCAAACCGTTTATCCCGCCCGGCATTGTGGCTAAAGAAGAGGTCAACACGACTCACTTCGTCGTCGCCGATAAATGGGGAAACATCGTCAGCGCCACGCAGACGCTCGGCAATTCCTTCGGCTGCCGAATCATGGTCGAAGGCACTGGCATCTGGCTTAACAATTCCCTGGCCTATTGCACTTTTGAGCCCA
The DNA here is from genome assembly GCA_964550165.1 of uncultured Eubacteriales bacterium. Classification (GTDB taxonomy): domain Bacteria; phylum Acidobacteriota; class Aminicenantia; order Aminicenantales; family Aminicenantaceae; genus CAZJYC01. The sequence goes on along the minus strand of CAZJYC010000085.1, from coordinate 569 downwards.
AGGGGAACCCAATGGATGCCCATCCCGGCCACAGAAAGCTTTCCGGCGATTGCCCGACCATTGTATTTAAAGATGGAAAGCCATGGATAGCTATCGGAACTCCAGGAGGTCATAACATAGGCCAGACTGTTCCCCAGATGGTGATGAATATGATCGATTTTGGAATGGACATCGAGCAAGCCATAGCCGCTCCTCGAATTAGCTTCGCCGAACCAGACCGGATTCTTGTCGAAGAAGGAATTGCCGAGGCGGTGTGCGAGAAACTAAAAGCTATGGGGCATAATATTCTCGTCGTGAGAGCACTCAGCAACGCTCACGGCCTGACGATTGAATACGACAGCAAAGGCAAGCCAAAGCGTTTCAGAGGAGCTTCAGACCCGCGCGGAATCGGCTTGGCCAAGGGATATTGAGCATTCCAGACAGGGAAAGGCCTTTGCGGCCGAAATATCCTTCTCATTCTTCACCAACCAATTCCAAACCAATTTTACTCTCAAAAGGAGGAAAAAATGAAACGGACAAAAATTAGCGTTCTCACCTTCCTCGCAGTCTCAATACTGATTTTCTGTATT
>CAZJYC010000084.1:0-9304 GCA_964550165.1 uncultured Eubacteriales bacterium | reverse complement strand
GCCGAAGCGACCATTGAAGGTTTAGCCTTCCCGAGCTGCCTCTTAAAGGTATTCCAAGCGGAGGCTGAGCGGCGAGAAAACCGTTTGAAGGCTGAGCGGGCATGGTTCCTCGACCGAAGGGAGAGGAGAGCGAAGCCTGAAACCGAGCGGGATTTGCACGGCTCGGGCAAAGCCCGCGTGTTTTCGAGCCGTTTAGCCGGAGCGTTACGCAGCCGCCGAGAAGGGCTGCGAGGGAACGGCGTTAAAAACCTGAAGGGGAGCGAGGCCATCTTTGAGAAGCTCTCAACTGGGTCCATATAACATGTAAGAGATCAAAAAATTTTATTTGCCCAGGCTGTGTGTCTTCTGCTATAGTCCTCAGAGAATGAAAATCATTTCTGATACCAACCAATTCAGAAAGGAGGTCAAACTGTGAAAAGATTCACGGCCATTGCCACAGCAATAACGCTCGCCCTCTTCGCTCATCTGGCCTGCGCCCAAAAAACAGCGTCACCCAAAGCCGGGACGGCCAAAGCCGAAGACATGCTCAGGCTCGTGCCCAAAGATGTCATAGCCGTTTTCTTCGTCGATTTTCACAGGGCGATGCAGATTGAGTCTCTGAGCAAAACCTTCCAGGAGAACAAGAGCAATGAAACACTCAAGGAATTCATCGATACGACAGGAATCGACCCCCAAAAAGATATCTATTTCATCGCCGGCGGCCTGGCCGGAGAGATGGAACAAAAGCCAAACGTCCTGGTTATCATCAACCTGAAATACAACAGAGAGACCCTGCTTTCTCTCGTCAAAGAGAAAATGGAAAAAGAAGAGCAGCTTCTGGAAGAGGAATATGCCGGGTATAAGATTTATTCCGTCAAAAAAGGCGAGGAAGGAGTGTCCTTCTCCTTCATCGATGACTCTAACCTTTTTGCCGGGGATGAAATCTCGGTCAAATCCGGGCTCGACGTACTGCAGAAGAAAAAAGATAATGTTTTCAAAAACGAGGCCCTCTCCTCTTTAATCGCAAAAACGAATAAAGAAGCTATACTCTGGGGGGCTGTGGCCATTCCCCATGAAGCACAGGAAAAAGTCGCTTCAGCCAATCCCTTTTTGAGTGCTCTCAAAGACATCCATGCGCTCTCCCTTGGCTTTGACTACAGAAACAAAAACATCATCGTCGAGATTAAGGCCATGAGCAGCGATCCCTCCAAAAATCATGAGGTTGCCGATTTCCTGAACAGCATCAAGACCATGGGAGCCATGACCACCATCCAGGATTTCAATCTGGGCGAATTGCTGGATAAAATTGAGATAACTTCAGGTCCTGACCATGTCCGAATCTATGCCAGATTCCCTGAGAATTTCTTTGAAGAACTGAAGAGCAAACTCAAAATAGGAGAAAAATCAGTGCAGCCGACACCGGAAAAATAGCTCGGCCTCAATCTTCAAGGATATACTCTTTCAGCGAGAAAAAAAGACAGGCCAGGCCCAGAAAAACCGCTGTAATCAGAAAAAGCATAAACAAGGACATCGCTGGCGAGCTGGGCTCCAGCCGGAAAAGCAGGAAGGAGAACCGCCCTCCTGTCTGAGGCGGAAGCAGGGACTTGAGATAGTGGACGATGGAGAAGCGCTGGGTTGAGCCCGGAAAATACTGAATCACGTTTTCCCAGCCAAAGCTGAAAACGAGCCCGAACATGATCGACCTCTTCAGAAAAGTGCCGATAAACGTAAAAAATGCTGTGTAGCAGATAAGGCCCAGGCTTAAGACGACGGCATCTCTCACCAGAACCTTGTACAAAGAAAAATCAAGCAATTTGTTCAAATTCAGGATAACAAAAGAAAAAACAATGCCTATGACTGTCATCAGAATGATTAAAGATGTGTAGGCGGCGTACTTGCCGAGGATGATTGCCGATTTGGAAACAGGGCGCGTGGTCAGATAGGTCAGAGTCTTCCCTTCCAGCTCCTCCGCGCAGACAGAAATCCCAAAAAAGAGAGCCAGGATGAGGATGAGAAACTGGAGATAGAAGACCACGATCATGTTGGAAAAAACATAAAGGCTGTCAAAATCAGCACGGTCTGAAAAAATTCTCGTGAATTTGATGACAAAGGTCATGATGACCGGCAAAAAGCTGATCAAATAAAAAACCTTGGTTCTTTTGGCTGTTCTTCCCATGGAGAAGAAAGAGGAAAAAACTCCTCTCGTCGATCGCAAGAAAAACAAGATGTTATCGATAAGCTTTCTGTACATATCTATTTTCCGACGAGGTAATCAAAGACAGCCTGGAGGTTATCATCGGGCGAAGTGATTTCCTCAACTTCGATCTTATTCTCGACCAAGAGCGAAGGCAAAAGACTGAAAAACTTTTCCCTGTTGGTAGTCTCAACGAGAAGGGAGTCGGGAAAGGCGCCGAAATGAACTTTCAAAACAAAGTCCTCCTTGATGAATTTCTCGGCGAGCTCGCGCGGACCGCTGCACTTGATGGAGATGATATGGGGATGGTCTTCGATTAAATCTCTGATGTAGTGGACATCGCCCTGGGCAAAAATCTTGCCTTGATGGATGAGAATGATTCGATTGGTCATAGCCTCAATCTCTGGCAAAACGTGGCTTGAGACGATGATCGTCTTTCCTTCCTGTTCATAAGACTTGATGAGGCGAATGATCTTTCGCCTGGCCAGGGGATCGAGGCCGTTGAGCGGTTCATCCAGAACGAGGATTTCCGGTCCATGGGCAACGACCTGAGCAAATTTCAGCCTCTGCCGCATGCCACGGCTGTAAGACTTGATGACCCGGTCTTTGTCCTTATCCAGCTCGACAAGCTCCAGGGCCTCTTGAGCCCGAGCTTTGATTTCAGGCTTGGAAAAATGGTGAAGCCTCAAAAGATTGGTCAGGAACCGCCAGCCTGACAGCTCCTCATAGAAGGAATCCTGCTCCGGGCAAAATCCGATTTCTGAAAAGAGCTTGTAATTGTTCCAGACTTTTTTCCCTTTGATCCGGACAAAGCCAATGTTGGGCTTGATTTGACCGGTGATGAGCTTGAGAAAGGTGGATTTTCCAGCACCGTTGGGTCCCAGGATTCCAGAAATCCCTTGTTCGATCTGGAGGGAGACATCGCTCAATCCCAGGACATTCCCGTACCAGCGGGAAAGGTTTTTGGTCTCGATGACTGCCTTCATTTGACGATCTCAACACCCCTGACTCTTTTCTTTAAAACAAACACCGACAGAAGGCAGATGGCGCTAAGAACCACCAAAGACAGAACCCAGGGCACACTGTACTGAGGCTTTTGCCCGAACATCGAAGCGCCCACCTGCTGGAGGTTGGCCCTCAAAGACAGAAGCGAGAAATAATGGCTATGGAAATTTCCGTAAAAAATCCCGAAAAAGATATCCGAGAAGAGATAAATCCCGATGATCAGGATGGAAACATAGCGGCTATTTTTGTTTATGGATGAGAGCAAAAGCGTGTAAAAAGAAAAAAATGCTGTGAGCAAAACAGAATATCCGATAACGGAAAGGGGAATCCAGGGATAGGCGGCAAAAAATTTGAAGCTCCCGGCAAAGATGAGCTTCATCAGGAAAAAGACCAGGCCGGGAACGAGCGTCAAGAGCGAAAGGAAGAAAACAATCACGGCTGTTTTTCCGATAAAATAATCCTTTTTCTTGATCGGCCGGGAAAAATAAAGCTGGAGGGAATTGTGCTTGAGGTCATCGGAAATAAGACCGGCTCCGCAGAAAATCATCATGATGACCATCATAAACAACAGAAAATTGTTGGTGAGATAGGAACTGAAATACCGCGGGTTGATCTGCAGAAAAGGAACAGAGTCCCTGAACATGAACTTGAAATCCTCCAGCCGCTCCGAAACATATATCCCAACCAGGAAGACAACGGCAGGGATGAGGCTTGTCATCAAAAACAGCTTAAAAAACTTCTTCTTGAAAGACAGTCGAATCCCAAAGCGGGTGATAGGCCACCAGGGAAATCTTCTTTCCTGCAGCTCTCCGTCCCAGTGGGTGTAGCCTTTTTCTTTGATGGTCATCAATCCACTCCGACAACACTGGCAAATTTGTCCTCAAGAGAGGACTGGCTTTTCACAAAATGTCTAATCTGGATTTTTTCCCCGGCAGCAATCCGGAAAATCTCTTGTTTCGATCGATCGTAAGGCATGTAGACCTTGAGGATTCCGTTCTCCCTTTCTTCAATTTTGCAGTTGATGTCCTTCAGCTTTCGCAAAAATCCTTCTTTCTCGCCCTTCACTTTTATCTCAAAGAGGTTGTAGCCTAGTTCCTTGAGCTTGCTGATTTCTCCCTGAGCGGCCAGTTTCCCTTTGTTTAAGATAACCACATAGCGGCAGGTGTATTCGATATCCGGAAGGATATGAGACGAAATCAAGACCTGAATGTCTTTCTTCAAGGAAATATCCTTGATCAGGTCCAGAATTTCTTTCCTTCCTTGAGGATCGAGTCCGCTCGTCGGCTCGTCAAGAAAAATAAGCTTGGGGTCATGGACAAGCGCCTGGGCCAGCTTCAGCCTCTGCTTCATCCCCCCTGAGTAGGTCTCGAGCTGCCGGTAGCGGCTTTCCTCAAGCCCGACGTAGAAAAGGACCTCATGGGCACGCTTCATCGCCTCCTGACGGGGCATCCCGGAGAGCATGCCAAGATAAGACGTGAAGGAAACCGCATCCATTCCTGGAATAAGGCAGTCATCCTCAGGCATATAACCAACATAGCGGCGGATCATGGTCTGCTGGGTCTTGATGTCATAACCGAGAATACGGCCTTCACCCCGGTCGGGCGGGAGAAAACCGAGAAGGATACGAATCAGGGTGCTTTTCCCGGCCCCGTTAGGTCCCAGAAGACCGACAGCGCCCTCCGGCAGGTCAAGATCCACGCCGTCAAGGGCTTTCACTTTTCCGTAGCTGAAATGGATGTCTTTAACTTCGACAATCATTTTTTCCTGCGCTTCTTATAAATAAACATACGATTATATCCGGGCAAAAGTTTCCTTGAGACTTAAACTATCTTTATACCATACCTTGCCGAAAAAAAGGAACATGAACTCCTTCGCCGTGGACCAGAGATCTGTAGGCTTTTTCAACCCGGTCCCAGTTTTCCTCTCTATCCAGAGCCCAGAATCTTCCCATTACGGTTACAACCTGACCTAAGGAAAGCGATTTGCACATCTCTTCAACTTTGGCTAAATAGATCGCCCCGCTCTCGGGCTTCTCTCCCCTGCGGCCGATAAGACAATGGACAAAGACACGTTCCAGACCCACGTCTTTTGCCAGACGAAGCAAAGCGAAGAGATGGCGGATGGTCCCGTGTGAGCTGTAATGGGAAACAATGCCCATCAGGTGAACTGCTTTGGCTTTGCGTTTCGCTTCCTGCATAGCCCAGAGGAAAGCCTCGTTGCGGAAAAAACTTCTGTCTTCTATGGCTTTGTCTATTTTCAAGCGGTCAAGAAAAATCCTGCGTCCGGCTCCGAGGTGAAGATGACCTGCTTCAGAATTGCCCACCGTGTGGGCAGGCATGCCCACAGCCTCGCCAGAAGCTTTAAGCCGGGCGTGAGGAAACCGAGACCAGAGTCTGTCAAAGCTTGGCGTCCTGGCTTCAGCAATCAGGTTGCCATAGCTTTCTTCTCTCATTCCCCAGCCATCAAGGATGAGGAGAAGAATTTTTTTCTTCTTGCCTTTGTCTTTGCTGAAATTGAGGAGCAGACTCTCTCCGGTCATTTCTGAAGGCTTCTCAATTCCCAAGAGTTCCAGAACAGTGGGAGCGGCGTTGGCAAGTTCTCCCTCCGGCTTTAGCTGCCAGAAATTCGGGTCTCCGGAAGAAAAATCACATAGGATAAAAGGAACCGGATTTTTCGTGTGGCCGGTGTTTATCGCGCCGTCAGGATAGAGCCATTCCTCAACTGTCCCGTGGTCTGAAGTGATGATAGCTGTTACTTTATCCCTGCGGCAGTCCTCGATGATCCTTCCCAGCTGGGTGTCGACCTCTTCGACAGCCCGAAGGATGGCTGCTTTATCTTCGGTATGCCCGACCACATCGACGTTGGCGAAGTTGGCGATGATGAGTTGATAAGCGGGATTTTTTAGGTTTGAAGAAATTTCCTTTGCGACCTGGCTAGCGCTCATCTCGGGCATCCGGGCAAAGGAAGAAATCCCCTGCGGTGAAGGAACGACTATTCTTTCCTCTCCAGGAAAAACTTTATCGCTTTTCCCGTTCATGAAGAAGCCGACATGAATGGCTTTCTCTGACTCGGAAATCTTCAGGAATTTAAGACCCGCTCGAGAGAGAACTTCCGCCAGCGTATTCCTGATCTCTCCCTCCGAAGCAAAGGCGACTTTCGCCTTGAGCGAAGAGCTGTATTCGATCATGGTCACAAAATTCAATCGCAAATTCTTCTCTGTCGGAAAGTGGTTGAAAGCGGTATCTGTCAGGCTCGCTGTCAGCTCAACCTCCCTTTCGCCCCGAATATCGTAAAAAATGACAGAGTCTCCGTCTTTAAACCGTCCTATGGGCTTATCTTCAGAATCAACAGCGATGATCGGCTCTAAGGCTTCATCTTCCTGGCCGGCCTGATAGGCATTTTGGATGGATTTCACCAGGGGTGAAATCATCTCGATTCGCAGCTTGTCTTCCACCGGATTCCTCAAACAAGCATCTACTATAGAAACGAAACACAATCATGTCAACACTCGGTCAGATATCGTGTAAATCTCCATTAACTTGCATGATGTTAGGGGTATTCAGCCATTCTTTCTTCTGTTCTAACCTGGCACTTGCTTTCCTGAGTGTGGGATGGAATGACCTTAAAGCTTTTCTGGCAAATCCAGTGGAGAGTCTCCGATATGAATGACAACAGACATTCAAACTGAGCTGGTCATAATTTTTTGCCACCCTTTTGCTGTTTTTCACGTATTAATAAATGGATTAACCTTTAATTCTCGTTCACTCTATCCGATGGAGCTTGACCATGTTCAAAAACTATTTGAAAATCACCTTTCGCAATCTTAACCGGCAAAAGGGATACGCTTTCATCAATATCGCCGGGCTATCGGCCGGCATCGCCTGCGCGCTGCTCATTATCCTGGTCGTGGAGTATGAATTCAAGTACGAAAGCCACCATGAAAATGCAGCCCGGATCTACCGCATCAATATCGAGCACACACAACTGGAGCGGACTTTCAGGTCCACATATTCACCGGTGCCTCTCGCGCCGGCCATGGGCGAAGAAATTCCCGAAGTCACCCATTTCGCGCGGATCGCAGAGCTCAGGCAGATCCCAGTGGCTCATGAGAATCAAAAATTCTATGAGGATGGTGTGCGATTTGTCGATCCCGGAATTCTGGAGATGTTCACTTTTCCTCTTGTCGCAGGAGACAAGGCCACGGCCTTAAAAGACGCCAATTCGGTTGTGATAACCGAAGACATAGCCACAAAGTATTTCGGAAACGACGATCCTTTAGGCAAAACCCTGGTTTTCCTCAATTCGATGTCCCTGAAGGTGACCGGAGTGATGAAGAATCACCCGGATTATACAAATATCCGCCCCGACTTCCTGGTGCCTATCGAAAAAATAAGGGCCATAGCTGGTGATAATTTCTTCCAGAACTGGTTGAGCCAGCAGCTTGCTTCCTATGTTATGCTGGCCGAGGGTTATTTGGCGGCGGATGTGGAGGCCAAGATCCAGCATGCTTTCAACCGCCATGTCCGCGCAGATGATGGCCGTGTGCTCACCCTCGATCAGCTGAAGCGGATGCACCTTTTTTCCGATACCGAACCTACCGGCAATATCAACTCTTTATACATTCTTCTGGCAGTGGTAGGGTTGGTCCTTTTGGCCGCTTGTATCAATTTTATGAACCTGGCTACAGCGCGTTCTGCCAGGCGGGCCAAGGAAGTCGGTTTGCGCAAGGTGGTGGGAGCAGCGCGGCGGCAACTCATCCGCCAGTTTATCGGGGAAAGTCTGATTTATACCGCGGTGTCGATGGCTATTGCCCTTTTTTTGGTGCATGCTTTCCTCCCGGTTCTTAACAACCTAACCGGTCAGGCTGCGGAGTTTGGTGATATATTTCAAACACATATCCTGGCTGGCATAGTGGGGATTTATCTTCTGGTGGGATTCATGTCAGGGAGCTATCCGGCCCTCTTCCTTTCGGCCGTTCAACCCACGAAAATTATGCGCGGCACATATGAAACGGGAAGACATGGTGTTATGTTCCGTAAAATCCTCGTGGTCGCACAGTCTGCGATCTCCATAATCCTCATCATATCCACCTTGATCTTTGGAAGGCAGTTGAATTTCCTTTTGAACAAAACTTTGGGCTTCAAAAAGGACGGAATCGTGATCATCCGCAACGACAGAAGCACATTCCAGCAAGACCTCCAACCGTTGAAATCAGAACTTTTGAGCGACCCCCGTATTTTGGGTGTGACTGGGTCTCTCATGCTCCCCAGCTCCATCGGCATGTACAACACCGTGACCTGGGAAGGTGCCACCGCCAACCAGGAGATCGCTATCATGCATAACAGGGTGGATTATGATTTCTTGGATACTTACGAGATCGAGTTGGTCGCCGGCCGTAAATTTTCTCCTGAGTTTCCTGGCGATACAAGCGCCAGTTCCGATGAAAGCGGACCTGAGAATTCCCGATCCATCATTATCAACGAGGAAGCTGTACGTCAGTTTGGCTGGGACAATCCCATCGGCAAAAAAGTCATTCAGGTCTTTGGCGCAGAGAGGTACTATTTCAACGTGATCGGCGTGATCAAAGGCTTCCATTTCAGCTCCCTGCGGCAGTCTATCCGTCCCCTGAAACTTTTTCTAAGTACGAACAATAACAGATATGTGTCTGTAAAGATCCACATGGAGGACGTAAGCGAAACACTGAAATTTATTGAAGAGGCGTGGACCCGCATCTTTCCGGATGCGCCCTTCGATTATTTTTTCCTTGACCGGGTTTTCGAACAGAGGTACCAGTCCGAGGCCAGTTTAAAGCGGCTGTTCGAGTACTTCAGCGGACTGGCTGTGTTTATCGGCTGTCTAGGATTATTGGGGCTGGCTTCCTATGCCGCTGAGCGGCGCTCCAAGGAGATTGGCATTCGCAAGGTCCTGGGCGCCTCCTCCCCTCAAATCATGATGCTTCTGTCCAAAGAATTTACCCAGTGGGTGGTCTTGGCGAATGTGTTCGCTTGGCCGGTAGCCTATTTGGCCATGCAATCCTGGTTGGGTGGATACGCCTACCGAATCAGCCTGAATGCTCAGTTGGGATTTTTTATCCTCGCGGGTGCTATGGCACTAGCGATTGCCCTG
>CAZJYC010000083.1:0-10459 GCA_964550165.1 uncultured Eubacteriales bacterium | reverse complement strand
GAAGATTCTCTGTTCAAAATGCAGTAAAGCGGAGCGAAGTCTTTCAACAAAAACTCAATCCATCAGGCCATCGTCGAGAGGGCTTAAAGCGGCCCATACAAAATGGAACAGAGCCAATAATTTCAGGTGTGTCCTCCTGAAAAATGCCGGTCTACAGCCATTCGAGAATAGTATCCTTTGAAACCTGTCCTCTGCGCTATAAATACGTCTATCTCGACAGAATCAAGCCTGAGTTTGAGGAAACGGGTGAGTCCTACCTTGGAGTCAGGGTGCATGAGGCCCTGGAGAGGCTTTACCGAAATATCTGGAACGGAAAATCTCTATCCAGGAAAGAACTGCTCGCTTTTTTCAGGAACCAGTGGGAGAAAAACTGGGCGGATGCGATAGCCATCATCCGCGAGGACTATTCTTCGCAAAGATACAGAAAGCTTGGGGAGAAATATCTTAAAGATTATTACAAAAGGTACAAGCCTTTCAGACAAGGCAAGGTTGTCGACCTGGAGATAACAGATTTTTTGCCTCTGGATGAAGAGGGAAAATACGAGTTCTATGTCAGAATAGAAAGGCTGATGGATATGGGCCATGGCCTCTACGAAATTCACGATTACAAGACGAACACCACCCTCCCGACTCAGGATTATCTGGACAGGGATCCTCAGCTTGGCATGTACTCGCTCTGGGTCAGACGAGAGTTTGAGGATTGCCGGGATGTCCGCCTGGTCTGGCATTTTTTGGCTCTTGATAAAGAGATGGAGTCTTACAGAACAAAAGAGCAGCTGGAAAGCCTGCAGCAAGAAATCCTGGCCAAGATCAAGGCCATTGAGGCGACGACCGAATTCCCTCCAAGAGTCTCCAGTTTCTGTGTCTGGTGCCTCTACAACTGCCCAAAAAAGGCTACCGGTCTCGAAGCTTCGCCCAAGAAGCCGAGTTAAAAAAATGGTTCTCTTCCGGGATGCGGGCCTGACTGCAGGATTGTACGCCTCACGGGCAGGGAGAAAAACATTTATTCTGGAGGGGAAGGCTGTGTGGCCGCAATGCAGGCTGTCATGTATTTGAGGAAATAAAGCGGTCAGATCTTCAAGCATCAATAAAAAAAATGAATTTGTGATTTGAAGCGAAGACTGTTACAATATTTCAAGAAATTAAAGAGGCTTTCAGCAGCTCGGCCATGCTCGGTTATCCTTCTAACGTGCTCGTGGTAGCCGATTATCCAAATCCCCATTTCAACGTGGAATTCGAAAAGAGAGTCGATTTTGTTCTTTCCTGCGGCGACCATTCCTTTCAAATTCTTACCGAAATCTATGAAAAGTATCAAAAGCCGATATTCGCAGTGAAAGGAAATCATGACCCAAACCGTCCTTTTCCTGCCTGTGTGCAGGATATTCATTTTCGGGTTATCCAGCACAGGAACTGGTTTATCGGAGGCTGGCAGGGAGTTCCAGCCCAAAGAGCTTCAGGACCTTTCGAGTGGGATGACGCTGAAGCAGAAATCAGGCTCAGCAAATTTCCCTATGTGGACATCTTCATCTGCCATGCTCCTGTGTTTGGCAGAACTGATAAAGAAGATTATGACCTAATCGGCAGCAAGGCGATGCTGAAATACATCGAAGAAAAACAGCCAAAATATGTCTACCATGGCCATGTCCAATCCGGAATAGCCGCGATAATTGGAGAAACGGCGGTTGTCGGTGTCAACGGAGCAAAAGTTTTTTCGCTGACGTGAGAGTCTCTCCTAGCCTGCAAGATTGAAGGTTCACGATTGAAAAAGACGGTATGTTCTGTTAGTGTTTAATGGTAAAAAAATTTGAATTCCACTGTGCCTGGGAGGAGAGTCATGAAGCCAATCCTGAAAAGAACAATCACAATTGCCGTCATCATCCTTATTATCGCGTCTCTGGTTTTTCTGGGCATCCATTTCAAAAAAATCAATCTGGAAAAGTGGAAGCCGAAACCTCTGGTGGAGCAGATCCCTTACGAAGAAGAACTTGAGGTCTTGGAATACGAGGACGCGGAGTTTTACGATTCGACCAATGAGTTCATGAGGGCTGAAATAAAGATAAAAGTCCGGTTTCCCTCCCGATTTGAGCCAGCCGACAGATTGCCTTCAGAATACAAGCGCGGACAAAAAAAGGCTTACACCACAGCAGAAATCAACGTCATCGATATCCCCAGCTTAGAAATGCTGGGAAAAATGAAACAGGCTTTAGTCCAGAGGAAATATCTCAAGCTGGCAAAGAATAAAGAAATTCAGGTGAATCTCAAAGAGAGCCAGATTGATGGCAAAAAAGTTAAGGCTATAGAGAAGATATTCTTGAAACCAGAGAGCTATTATTTTGTCCAGTATTAGAGTTTTCGCCCGTTGTCTGATAAAAATTGTGCTGGCTGTTAGGGGAAAATGAGCAGAAGGGAATGTTGGGTAGGTAAAACTTGCCCAGCCAGCACAGCAAGTTTGATTCTAGATTCGCACAGCCTATTCAAAAGATCAATCACCCTTGCGGATGATTTTTAAGGTGATTTTCCTCACCCCGCTTTTCATCGCGCTGGTGAGGGAATTCGGTAAATAAGCTCGCTCTCTTTCACCCAAACAAGATGGAAGAGAATCAAAAAAATTTATTATGTTCATATTAGCTTTCTATTCTTCTTTCTTCTCGAATCGAAGGTTTTTGACGCGGCCGGCATTCAGAGTAAAAGCGGATATCATCCCTTCTTGATCACGGATAAAGCGAATCGTCAATGCCCTGACAGTAAAATTATCCTTTATGGTCGGCAGCAGGGGCGCAGGCGGCGCGTTCTTATGGGTAAAATAAAGTTTCCGTTCTTTCAAAGTTAGCCGGAATGTCATCTGCAGTTCTTCACTGAAATAGTTACCTCCAAACTCTGCAAGCTGCTCCGCTTGCGGGACCCACAGTCCGACAAGCTGGTAGTTTCTTGCCTCATCTCCCTCTTGCTGAACATGGAGCAGAAGAGGCTTTCCTTTGCCCTGGTCTTCGAACCTTAAGGATACACTCACTGGAGCATCTAAAAGCTCAAATTCATTTTCTTTCAAAGGCTCCAGAAGAAAGCTCTGGTCCGATATCCTGGAGATAAGCCTTTTGTCTTTAGCGCTGAAAAATATCCGGATAAGCTCCCCAGTCTTAGGCTCAATGTAAGCGCCAACCATCTTTTTAATGCTTTCTTCGGAGATTTTTGCGGCTTTTTTCTCTTTTGCCTTTTCGGCGTCCTTCTTAGTTTTTTCCTCTTTAAACTGGCCGGCAAGATAGATGTCCGCAACCTGCAGAGATAATTTTGCCGGATTGAATGTATTGAGGTTAGAGAGACAGATGACTGAAAAATTCTCCTCCGGGAAGCGGACTATATATGACCTGTATCCTCCCAATGCGCCGCCATGGCCAACTGTCTTCAATCCCTTGTAGCTGCCCAGAGAAAGGGCAAAAGCATAATTCAGCGTTTTGCCGCTGTTGAGCATCCCGGGCTTCTGGATCAACTCAATCACATCCATGCCCCCGACTTTTCCGTGAGAAAAGTTCTGATCCCAGAGAAAGAGGTCTTCGACAGTGGTAAAAAGTCCTCCTGAGCCAACGCAGTCAAAGGTTGAGATAAAATTTTTGTATTTGTCCTTTCCCGCAAAAAAATAACCGCTAGCCCTGTCCTTGATGAGCTCGGCATACTCATCGTGGAAATGAGAATCTTTCATCCCCAGCGGCCTGAAAATATTTTCCTCGGTGAATTCCCGGAGCGCCTTGCCGCTGGCTTTCTTGACGATGATGGCCAGCAGGAAATAGCCTGAGTTACTGTAAAGATATTCCTCTCCTGGCCTGAAGTTCAGTTCCTTCTGGCGGGAAATAAGCTCAAGCACATCGTTTTCGTGATAGGTGCCGATATCTACTCCGGCGATACCTAACAAGGTCAAATAATCGCGAAGTCCGCTCGTATGATGGACAAGATGCCGGATGGTCATCGGCTTCCCATAATCCGGCAATTCTGGAAGATGCTTGCGGATATCATCATCAAGCGAGATCTTGCCGTCTTTTGCCAGAAGGGCAATGCTCAGGGCGACAAACTGTTTGGAAACAGACCCGACATAAAAGATAGATCTGGGAGTGATAGGTATGTTGTATTCGAGATTAGCCGAGCCGTAGCCTCGTTCGTAGATGATTTGACCGTCTTTGATGACGGCCAGGGCACAGCCCGGCGTGTCCAGCCGGTCCCAGGGGGCAAAGAGCTTGTCGACAGCATCTGCCTTTTCATCGGCTGAAGCCGTTAAGAAAAAAGTCAACAGAAAAAGCAACGCAAAAATAACTTTTATTCTGGACATTTTGTTCACTTTCGAAATACCTCCTCACCAAGCATGGATTGGAAAAATTATATGAATTTATTGAGCCTTTTGCCAGGTGATTTTTAGCGCCTTTTCTCAGACGCCAGCTTAACCAAGAATTGGGATTGCTGGCTTTAGAATTTTATTCTTTGACTTCTGCATTTTCTTGTGCTATTTATTGCGTAAAAAGTTGAAGAGATTAGAGTTCGAAGCCCATTTTCCAGACAAAAAAGCAAAAAATTCTTAAATAGAGCCAATAAAAAGACGGTAGCTGGAGCCAGGCCATGGAGTGGAAGTCGCAGAAGCATATCAAAGACCAAATCAAAGACTGCCGCCGGCTTATTAACCCGGGAAAAATCATTCTATGCCTTGAGGAGTTGTTCAGGGCGACCAATGACGGGATGGCGGCCTATACTCTCGGCCATGAGCAAGAGAAAATCGGCAACATCAGGACTGCGGTCAAATACTACGAGATGGCTGAGTCGCTCTTCAAAGAGGTCGACTATAAAAACATGGCGAGGTCCGCAATCAACAGCCTTCAGGTGGAGGCCATTCTGGCTCAAAAGAAAAGAGAAAAATTTAAACAATCTTAACACACGCCTGCCCACTGGAACAATTTGAGAGCATTCATCTGAGACGATTCTTCTTCGCATTTTGAAGACAAGAAGCTCAAAAAGCCACTTCAGAGCTTAAATTATCCTCGCACTTTTATCGAACTCTTGACATTCCTGAACTGGAGAATAGACTGAAAAGGCAGAAAAAACGCAAGGGATGATGAGTATTGCCTGAAAAGGAGGACAAAGATGGACTATGAAAAATGGAAAATAATGATCTTGCTGATTGTGTTTCTGCTTGCCTCTGTCAGGATGAATTCCGGCCGGACCGAAAAGCCGGTGCTTCATGGCAAGCACTGGATGGCCATAACCGGTAAGCCACTGGCTGCGACTGCCGGAGCCAAAATATTCGAGCGCGGCGGTAACGCCGTGGATGCAGCCTGCGCCATGCTCGCCTCGGTCTGCACCATGTATGATGTTCTGAGCTGGGGAGGCGAGACTCAGGCCTTGATTTTCAATCCTCATACCCAAAAAGTCTACGGGATAAACGCTTTGGGTGTGGCTCCGACCGGCGCAACGCCTGAATTCTTCAAGGCAAAAGGTATGGACTACCCGCCAGCTTACGGCCCTCTGGCTGCGGTCACACCGGGCACTCCCGGCGGCCTAATGGTCATGCTGGCTGAGTTTGGGACCATGAGCCTCAAGGAAGTGCTCGAACCAGCCATGGAGCTGGCAGAGGGATATCCGATTGACCAGCAGCTTGCGGACAGCATCGAACGAAACAAAGAGAGAATCAAGCAATGGCCCTATTCCAAGAAAGTCCTTCTTCCTCATCCCGGCGAGGAGCGTGAAGCGCCCTACCCCGGTGAGATCTTCAGCCAGCCAGACCTGCTGAACACGCTAAAAAAATGGGTCGAAGCAGAGGAAAAAGCCCTTTCCGCAGGGAAAAACCGCAGGGAAGCCATCTATGCTGCCTACGAGCGGTTCTATATGGAAGATATCGCCGAAGAATTTGTCCGCGGCTGCCAGGAGCAGGGCGGGCTGATCACCATGGAGGACCTGGCCAAATGGAAAGTCCACATCGAGGAGCCTGTGATGACCACCTATAAAGGAATCGAAGTCTGCAAATTAACCTGCTGGGTTCAGGGTCCGGTGATGCTTCAGATGCTGAACATGCTGGAGAATATAGATCTGAAATCCATGGGCTTCAACAGCGTCAACTACATCCATGCCCTCTATCAGGTGATGAACCTGGCTTTTGCCGACCGTGATTTCTATTACGGTGACCCCTATTTCCCGCCCGAAGAGCCGATCAAAGGGCTGCTGTCCAAGGAATACGCCAAAGAAAGGCTAAAGGCCTTGAACTGGAATATTAACGAACCCGATGTCAGGCCAGGCGACCCCTATCCTTTTGAAGGAAAGAAAAATCCGTATCTTCAGTATATCGCCAACTGGCCAAAGGCCTGGCCGGATGAGCCGGCAAAGAAGGACGAAAACAGCTCTCTGGAGGAAAGCTTTCTGGCCGGGACAACCTCTGTACAGGCTGCTGACAAGGAGGGATGGGTCGTCTCCATGACTCCCAGCGGCGGCTGGATTCCGGCCTGCATCGCTGGCAACACAGGAGTAGGGATGAGCCAGCGTATGCAAAGCTTTGTCCTGGACGAAGCCAAGAATCCCTTTAACGTCGTGGCTCCAGGCAAGAGGCCCCGCGCCACCTTGACTCCCAGCCTCGCTCTCAAACATGGCAAGCCCTTTCTGTCTTTTGCCGTCCAGGGCGGGGACACCCAGGACCAGAATATGCTCCAGTTTTTTCTGGACGTCGTCGAATTCGGCATGAACGTCCAGGAAGCCTGCGAAGCGCCGAATATCGTCAGCTTTCAGATGCACAGCTCTTTTGGCAAGCATGAGATCGAACCGGGGAAGCTGCATTTGAACGAGAAAGTTACGCAAAAGGTCAAGGAAATTCTTGAAAATATGGGCTATGCGGTTGATTACAGAAAATACACTTCAGGTCCGATCAATGCCATCTATTTCGACTGGAAGCACGGAACACTGTGGGGAGGCTCCAGCAACTACGGCGAAGACTACGGCATCGCCTGGTAGGGATGGGACAGATAAAAAGGAAGCATCTTTTTTCCCCTGAAGGGATGTGATGAGAAAAGTGAACTCTCACAGTGCTGGTTTCCATCCCTCCTCGCCAAAGACCCGCCCACCCACCACCATGGGCTTCGGAGGGACGAAAACCAGCGGCTTCATTCCTTACTCTATCAAATTTCTTTTCTCATCACAGAAAAAAATATACTAACGATAAAAGATAACTTTTTCCATTTGCCGGCGTATTTAGAATATAATACTTGATCCTCTAATCAAAGATAGGAGAGTGAAGATGAAAAAAAGATTTCGGACAAACTTTAGTCTGTCCATCGGGCTTATTCTTGCGCTGTCTTTCCTTGCCAGCCGGATTTCTCTGGCCGATGAGGGAATGTGGACGTTCGATAACCCACCGCTCAAGCAGCTTAAAGAGCGCTACGGTTTCACCCCGACCGACGAATGGCTCAACCACATCCGCCTTTCCAGCGTTCGCTTTATGGACGGCGGCTCCGGGTCGTTCATCAGTCCTAACGGGCTGGTGTTGACCAACCACCATGTGGCCATGGGACAGCTCCAGAAAATGTCCACGGCCGAACGGGATTACGTTGCCACAGGTTTTTATGCCCGTACATTCGAAGAAGAGATTAAATGCCCGGACCTGGAGATCAACGTGCTGGTTTCCATGGAGGATGTGACAGCCAGGGTGAAAGCCGCCATCAAAGAAGGAATGACAGATGCCGAAGCGCTCAAAGCCCGGCGTGCGGAGATGGCCAAGATTGAAAAGGAAAGCCTGGACAAGACGGGCCTGCGCTCCAACGTGACCGACCTCTACCGCGGCGGAGAATACTGGCTCTACCGTTATAAAAAGTATACGGATGTCCGTTTGGTCATGGCTCCGGAGCGGCAGGCTGCCTATTTCGGTGGAGATTCCGACAACTTCACTTATCCTCGTTACGACCTCGACATGGCTTTCTTCCGGGCTTACGAAAACGGAAAGCCCGTGAATTCCCAGAATTATCTTCGCTGGAATCCCCAGGGACTAAAGGAAGGGGACCTTGTTTTTGTTTCCGGAAATCCGGGCTCCACAGACCGCCTTTACACCTATGCGCGGCTGGAATACCAGCGGGATGTCTATTATCCGCTGATCATGAAATTCATAGACCGCTATCTCCAGACGCTGCGCGAGTATGCTGCCAGAGGTCCGGAACAGCAGCGCCGCGCTCTTGGCCGCATTTTTGGCCTGGAGAACAGCAAAAAAGCCCTGACAGGAGAATTTCAGGGCCTTCTGGACGAGGGCTTGATGGCCAAACGCAAAAAGGAGCAGGATGATTTCCGGAAGATGGTCGCTTCCAATCCCGAATGGCAGACAGCCTACGGCGACGCCTGGGACTCCATCGCCCAGGTTCTGGAGGAGAGCCGTAAGACGTTCAAGCAACGTTTCTACCGCCGCCTCGGAAGCGCCTACACGGGAATCGCTGGCGCCATCGTCCGCTACGTCGTGGAGGTCAAAAAGCCGGATGCCGAAAGGCTCCCGGGTTATCACGAGTCTGAGCTCGAAGAGCTGCGGTATAGCCTTTTTTCGCCCGCTCCTATCTACAAAGACATGGAGGAGCTCATGCTGGCGGCCAATCTGAAATGGGGACTGGAAGAGCTTGGAAACAACGATGAGTTCCTCAAAATCGCTTTAGCCGGTGATTCCCCGGAAAACGTCGCCAGAAAAATTGTCGCCGGCAGCAAGCTTGACGATGTTAAACTCCGCAAGGCGCTCGTTGAAGGAGGGGAGAAGGCGGTCCAGAAATCGAAAGACCCTGCGATCGTCCTGATGAGAATGCTCGATCCGATGATGCGGGAGAGCGAGAAATGGGTCCGGGATAACTTCGAGAGTGTTTTGACCTCCGCCGCAGAAAAAATCGCCAAGGCCCGCTTCGCCGCCTACGGAAAAACCACCTATCCCGATGCAACCTTCACCCTGCGCCTCTCTTACGGTGCGGCGGTCGGCTATCCCATGAACGGGACTGTCGCGCCTTACAAGACTACGTTCTACGGATTGTATGATCGCGCCACGAGCTTCGACAACAAAGGGGAATTTTTCCTGCCTCAGAGATTCTGGGACCGCAAGGATAAACTCGACCTCGCGACGCCCGCGAATTTCGTCAGCACCTGCGATATCATCGGCGGAAACTCAGGCTCTCCGGTGGTGAACAGAGAGGGGGAGCTCGTCGGTTTGATATTCGACGGAAATATCGAAAGCCTGGTTAGTCGGTTTGTCTACGATGAGACCAAAAGCCGGGCCGTCTCTGTCCACTGCGCTTACATGCTCGAAGCCCTGCGCAAGCTTTACGACGCGGATGAACTGGCCGGAGAGATTATGGCCAAAGGCCAAAGGTAATAAAATCCAACTTCCAGGGTAAAGAATTACTTTTTAGCAATCCGCTCCTCAATTTGACAACCTCAGTGAAGAATATGGAATCGTCTGACAATGTTCGGATAGGGTAAAAAAAGCTGTTGTGCAGGCGGTTTTATTTGACAGCCACAGTCTTATCCAGATATTTGGAAAGAGTTTCCTGCCAGAAATGGAAGCGATAGGTTCCGGCCTGAGGCGGCTCAAACTCGCCTGAGGCCTTGATCGAGCCGAGTATCTGGATGCATATGATTTCCGGGTCTCTTTTGGCGTAAACTTTCACATAGACATCAAACTCAGAGTGTTTTATCTCCAGGCGGTGGAATTCAAAGCAGGGGTCAGGAGTCTGGCATTCCATCTGAAACGCGATTGTCTGGCCCAAAGCAGTGGTTTCAAGGATATCGACAGAATAGATATGAGCCGGAACTATAATCCACTCCGTGCATCCGGCGAAGAAAAACATAAAAAATAAAGGGAATATAATTTTCAGCTTCATCTCCACGAATTTTAAAATCGTTTTTGTGATTTTACTTTATCCGGAATTTTAAATCAAATTTCACATTTCCATATTTCCTTGACATTCGTTTTTCTCCCTTGATATAGATAAGAGTTAAATGTTCCTGATAAGAAAGATACGCTGGAAGGCCTCTGGCCTTAATGCTCTGCATAAGAAAGGAGAGAGAACATGAATAAAACTCATTGTTTATTGACGCCCCTGCCACAAATCCAGGTCGCCCTGTTGGCTTTAATCTTCTTGGCCTTTATTTTTATACCTGAATCAAATGCCGAAGATGCCTCATTTGGAAAGACAACATACGGCTCCCGGAATTGTGCCGGCAAAACTTCTGGCCTTGAAGAAAATCCGATAACCGTGACCATCCTTTACGACAACTATGTCTACAGCGAAGGGACTCAGGCGGACTGGGGATTTTCCTGCCTTATCCAGGGCACAGAAAAGACAATTTTGTTTGACACGGGAACGCAAAGCGATATTCTCTTCCATAATATCGACAGATTAAAGGTTAATCCAAAGGATGTGGAGATCGTTGTCCTCTCCCATATTCATCGCGACCATACTGGCGGACTTTCTTCATTCCT
>CAZJYC010000082.1:0-10509 GCA_964550165.1 uncultured Eubacteriales bacterium | reverse complement strand
ACTTTACCCGGCTTCTCTCTGAAATCCAGAGCATCGAGGAAAATGAGAGGCCGGCTGTTTATCTCTTTCCAGGGCATCTCATCGATCTCCGATTCGAGCCAGACATTCCTCAGTCCTCGTTTCCTCAACTCGCAAGCAAGCTCCACTCCCGCACCGTCATCCGATCGGGTTTTCTTGCCGACTCCGAGGAAGACAGGCGAGCTTTTCTTTGTGGCCTCTTCCAGCCCTCTCTTCCAGTCGTCAGCCGGAGCTTTTTTAACCTCGACCATATGGACAGAACAGCTGATGCAGGGATCGTAGGCACGGACAACCAGGTCCATCCTGTCCCGGATATGCTCCTCCTTGCCCTCATCCAGGAGCTTTTGGGCGGCAATATAGCAATAGCGTTCGATATCTTCTGCGTTCTGGGCGGTGGGCGTGATGATGTCGGCCTGGGAGACAAGGCCCTTG
This sequence comes from uncultured Eubacteriales bacterium, assembly GCA_964550165.1. Lineage (GTDB taxonomy): Bacteria > Acidobacteriota > Aminicenantia > Aminicenantales > Aminicenantaceae > CAZJYC01. The sequence continues at coordinate 10,059 of CAZJYC010000082.1, read as the reverse complement.
GATATTTCGTAGGAGTGGATGAGGAGGCCGCGGGGAGCCTCGACAATCCCTGTCCCTTTTCCCTCTTTGGCTGTGTATTTGACGATTGGCGGGTCAGGAAGATGGATCATTTCATCGATGACTTTGGGTATTCTCTCGAAAGCATAAAGAATCTCCAGGGCCTGAGCGGCATTGATGAACAATGGGTTTTTCTTCCAGCGGGGTTTGAAGTATTTCTTGTACATTGCCCCTGCTTCGCCTTTCAGCCTTTCTCCGAGGTTGACAACTCTGGCTAAAGCTCCAACCGAGTAAGGCTTCCCGTTGTAGCGGCTGCGTTTGGCATAAGAGTGAGAAACAACGAACTCATTGGTTAGGCTCTTGTAGGCGTCTTTATCGATGATTTTTCCTGTGGAAAGGATAATCTCGTCACCCACGATGCCGTATGTGTTTCCGGGAGGATTGCAGCAGGCATAGAGCGTGTCGTCCTCAGGACAATCCGGATAATTGAGCTCGCAAAACAGGCTAACGGTCTTCAGGACAAAGGGCATGAACTGGATGGCCCTGCTTTTTATCCAGATCAGCTCTTCCTTGGACGGGAATTTACCGAAGCCGCCGATAACCGGATTCTCGCCGTGAATGTAGCGGCCGCTGGCCGTTTTCATGATATGGTTTGCGAATTCCTTCATTTCCAGGGCAATCTTGACCTCAAATTCGAATTTGGAAGCCATGGCAATGACGTTGGGAAAGCCGACGTAATCCGGAAGAGCCAGGTAATAGACATGGAGGGAGTTGCTTTCGATGAGCTCACCGAGGTGCATGAGCTCTCTGAAAAGGGTGACCTTGGGAGGGACTTTGACCGAGAGGGCGTTTTCCATGGCGCGCAGCGAGGCGTATTTGTGGGAGAGGGTGCAGATGGCGCAGATGCGGGGGACGAGGTTGACATTTTCCTCAGGAGTTTTGCCGATGACCAGCTTCTCGACGAGGCGCGGGCCTTCGTTGACCGTGAATTTCACTTCTGTGACAGCCTTGCCGTCGATCGTGGCTGAGATGCCTCCATTTCCCTCAACGCGGGCCAGATGCTCGACAGATATCGTTTTCATTTTTTCTCTCCTTTGATGCTCGCCAGGAAACCGGCAATTCCCGTGCCGCTGAAATTGGCCATTTTTTTCTTGATGAATTCTGGGGAATATCCTTTTTCCCGGAGGAGTTGAAATTCAGAAGTGAAGTTGGCTTCCTCAACCGGGCCCCAGCAGCCGACGCAGGGAAGGTTATGGTTGATACAGACAGAGCCGCAGCCAGCCCTTGTCACCGGGCCAAGGCAGGGGATGTCTTTGTTGAGCAGGCAGTCGTTCTCGTTCCATTTGCACTCGACACAGACAGGAAAACGGAAGAGCTCAGGAGGATTTCCGCGGATAATCCGGTTGAAAGTGGACAAAAATTGTTCTCTGCCGATGGGGCAGCCGGGCAGGTAATAGTCGACTTTGATGTAAGCATCGATGGGCTTGGAATGAACGGCTTTGGTGTGGGACATTTTCACGTCCCCGTAAACTTCTTTATATCTTTTTTCCCACTCTTTCGGGTCCAGAAAGGCAGCCTGGATTCCTCCGAAGCAGGAACAGATGCCGATGGCGACAACGACTTTGGCCCGCTTCCTGATATCCAGTATTTCCTTCTCTTCTTTTTCTGTTGTCACCGAACCCTCGACCAGGGCCACATCCAGCTCGCCGTCGATGTTATCGCTTTTGGCCATCAGAAAGGATTGGATGTCTGCGGCTTTGAAGATGTTGATCAGTTCTTTCTCACAGTCCAGAATCAGGAGGGCGTCACCCGCGCATCCTGTGAGTTCATAAATGCCGATCTTCAGCTTGTTTTTTTCCATCGCCTCCTCCTTAAATGAGCTCCCTCATGTGGATAACATCCCAGTAGGTGAACACAGGACCGTCCAGACAGGTGTAGATGTAATCGATGGCGCAATGGCCGCATTTTCCCACTCCGCACTTCATCCGTCTCTCCAGTGTCATCAAAATCTGGTCCTTGGGAATGTTCAGCTTAACGAGCTCTTTGAGCACGAATTTATACATGACCGGAGGCCCGCAGACCAGGGCGTAGGTGTTTTCCGCATCAATTTCTCTGACCTTAGGACAGAGAGTTGTGACCACGCCGATATTCTCGGTCCACTTTCCAGTGTCATCCTTGTCCACAGCGAGAAGGCATTCCAGGTCTTCCCTCTGCTTCAGGGCGAAAAATTCTTCGCGGAAGATCATCTCAACGGGCCTTTTGGCTCCGTGGAGAACGATGACCCTGCGGAACTGGTCTCGGTTATCGAGGCAATAAAGCATAACTGAACGGAGGGGAGCAGCGCCGAGTCCTCCGACGACGATATAAATGTCTTTTCCGACCATCTTCTCGACCGGAAAGCCGTTGCCGTAAGGCCCTCTGAAGCCAATCAGGTCATTTTCCTTCATCCGGAAGAGGGCATTGGTCACGGTCCCGACTTTCCGGATGCAAAACTCAAGAAGTCCTGGCCGGGAGGGTGTTGAGGATATGGAGAAAGGAGCCTCACCAACTCCTAAAATGGAAATCATGCCAAACTGGCCGGCCCGGTACTTGAAGGAAAGGGCTTTTTCCATGTCGACAATCCTGACCTGGAAAAACTTGACGTCTTCGGTGAGATGATAGGTGCGGACGATTCTGGCCGGCTCAGGCTTAAAAGGATTCGCAGAGATGAGTTCTTTGTTTTCTCCGTTCATTTTGTCACCTCTTTGCTAAGTCTTGCCCAAAAAGAATCCACTTCCTCTCCCAGCAGGGCTTTGCCCACTGTCCAGGCATTGATGCCCACCGGACAGGTGACGATGCAACGGCCGCAGCCCACACAGCTGGGTTTTCCGTACCTGGAGATAAAGGCCTGCAGCTTGTGGGTGTACCAGAGCTTGAGCCTGTCCGACCTTTTCTTCCTGAAGTTCTCGCCGCCAGCCACTTCGGAATATTCCTCCAGCGTGCAGGCATCCCAGTGGCGGATGATTTTTCCGTCTTTCCCGCCCAGGAACTGCTTGTCCATGATGTTGTAACAGTTACAGGTCGGGCAGACATTGGTGCAGGACCCGCAGGCCAGGCAGGCATTCCCCACCTTTTCCCAAAGAGGGTCGTTGTATTTGAGTTCCACCAGGTCGGGCAAGGCCGTGAAGTTGATTTCCTGCTTGTAAGCCTCGTCCCTTTCTGTTTGCCATTTGATGTAAGTCTTGATGTCTTTATCCGTCAGGTTTTCGTCAAAGAGCTCCGGTTTGAGGCGGATCAGGTCGTCTCCCTGGCTTGAGCCAATCCAGACAAGGAAGAAATCCTTAAGGTCAGAGAAGAAAAGGTCGAAGCCCTCTTCGACGATATGAGTCCGGGTGGATTTGGCAAAGCAGTATTCATCGGGCCAGCAGGAGAGGCCCAGAACGAGAGTCTTTTTTCTGGCTTCGAGGTAATACGGGTCGAGAAAGACCTGTTTGTGGAAATTATCCAGAATGATCAATCCGTGGATGTCGCAGGGATGGATTCCGAAAAGGATTTTTTTGCTGACATGGGAAAAATCTTCTTTGTAGCCCTTTGGGGAAACGTTGAACATGCTGAACGAAGGGGGAAGGAAGATTTTTCGAGGAGGGAGGATGGTTCTGGTCGTGTTCATTTCGATCCGGGAAAAATCCTGGATGACGCTGAAGACATGGTTGTCGCCTTTCTTGACCGGCGCCCAGAGCTCAGCTTCCTTGGAAATGATTTCCAGGAAAGGAAAGAGGTTGTCCTTTTTCAGTTTAATAATCCTCATTTTATTTTCCTTCTTTCATGAAGTTATTATTTTCTTTCAGGGACAATATGCGGCAAGGCATTGGAATTGTATCAGATGCGGAAAAATTTATAAACCTCATAGACGATTGTGTTATGCAAATATCATGCCCGTTTTGTTTAAAAAGGAAAGAAGTTTTTTAGTTTATAAGTTATTGTATTTGAATAAGATAGAACAAGTTTTTACGGCCCATCCCTTCAGGCTAAAATGAAGCGATGAAGGATAGGGGTGTTTTTCCCCAGTTGCTGTTCAATTTTGACCTAGCGAGAATGGCTTTTAGAATGTTTTTCAGAAAAGGACTATTTTTTTGGCGGTTGATTAATGGATTTTGTATTTCTTGATTTTGGCCATGAGGGTCTTGCGGTCGATCCCAAGAATTTTGGCCGTTTGGCTTTTGTTCCCGTATCGGGCTTGAAGGACGGTCTTGATGTATTCCTTTTCTATTTCGTCCAGAGTTTTATACCTTCCCCCGGCGGGATTGAGAAAAGAAGAAGTGGCGCTGATACCGTGATAAACCAAACTCTCCAATTCGATTTCATTGCCCCTGGACAGGACAACGGCCCTCTCAACGGTGTTTTCCAATTCGCGGATGTTTCCAGGCCAGTCGTACTCCATCAAAGCTTTTTTGACAGCCGGAGAGATGCTGTGGATATTTTTCCTCGTCCTTCTGTTGTATTTTTGCAAGAAGTGTTCGACAAGAAAAGGGACATCTTCTTTCCTTTCCCTCAAGGGAGGAAGGTGAACGGGGACAACGCTCAGCCGGTAGAACAGCTCCTCCCTGAATTTTCCCTTGTTGACCAGATCGGCCAGGTTCTCGTTTGTCGCAGCCAGGATGCGGACATCCACCTTGATTGGCTTTGTGCTTCCGATGCGGGTGACCTCGCGCTCCTGGATGACTCTCAGGAGCTTGACCTGGATATTGAGGCTGATGTTGCTGATTTCGTCCAGGAAGATCGTGCCTCCGTTGGCCACTTCAAAACGTCCGTGCTTTGTTTCATGGGCTCCGGTAAAAGATCCTTTGACATGGCCAAACAGCTCGCTCTCGAACAGGGTTTCCACCAGCGCTCCACAGTCCACAACAACGAAGGGGGCGCTTCTTCTCAGGCTGTGGTTGTGAATTTCCCGGGCAAGAAGCTCCTTGCCCGTGCCGCTTTCTCCAGTGATAAGGACTGTGCTTTCTGTAGCGCTGACGAGCCTGACGATGTCCATGACTTTTTGCATAGCCTTGCTCTTGCCGATGACCATGTCGAGTTCGCCTTTCTTTTCCAGCTCTTCCCGGAGGTAGATGTTTTCAAAGTATAACGACCGGCTTTTCAAGGCTTTTCGGATGACGACCCGCAGCTCTTCGGGGCTGAAAGGCTTTGCCAGGTAATCAAAAGCTCCCCGTTTTGTCGCTTCCACGGCGGATTCGATGCTCGCGTATCCGGTAACGATGATGACCGGAGTTTCGGGATTTTCTTCTTTTATTTTGCTCAGGACTTCCATGCCACCAAGGCCGGGCAATCTTAAATCCAAAAGTATGACGTGAAAGGATTCTTTCTTGAATAATTTCAGGCCTTCGGCTCCTTCCCTGGCTTCTTTGACCTTATATCCTTCTTTTTTGAGGACCTGAGTGCAGGAGTCGACGATAGCCTCGTCGTCATCGATGATTAAGATATGGGGCGTATCAGTCATGGGCAATCTCTCTCGTGACCGGAAGTTTAACCGTGAACGTGGAGCCTTTTCCCGCTTCGCTTTGGACTTCTATTGTCCCTTGATGTTTTTGGATGATGCTGTAGCTGATGGCGAGGCCAAGCCCTGTGCCTTTTCCCACTTCTTTAGTGGTGAAGAAAGGCTCGAAAACTCTTATTTTATCCTCCTCTCTGATGCCATGGCCAGTATCTGAAAAGCTTATAGCGATGAATGAACCATTCTTGTCCAGAGATGTGTTGATCGTCAAGGAGCCGTTTCCGTTCATGGCTTCGGCGGCGTTGAGGATGATGTTGATGAAGACCTGCTGAAGCTGAGCCGCATCGCCGATCATTTTTGGCAGATCGGAGGCGTAAAGCTTGTTGATTTTTATGTTCTGGAAAAGAGCCTGGCGTTCCATGATAGCCATTGAGCTATCCACGACCTCGTTGATGTTGATCATGGACATTTCAGGCTCTTTGGGGCGGGCGAACTCCAGCAGGCCCTTGACGATATTCTTGCAGCGGGAAGTTTCTCTGACAATTTTTTTCAGATTTTCGTAGAGGGGCGAATTCTTGTTTGTCTCTTCAAGCAACAGATGGCTGTAGATGAGAATGCCTCCCAGAGGATTGTTGATTTCGTGGGCTATGCCTGCGGCCAGCTTTCCCAGGGAGGCCAGTTTCTCTGACTGGATGAGATGGGCCTGCATCTCCCTCAATTCCTTTGTTCGCTCCTCCACTTTCTTCTCCAGAGTTTTTCCCCATTCGACGAGCTTTTCGTTGGCGACTTTCAATTTATCGGTCATCTGGTTGAAACAATCCGCCAGATACCCGATTTCATCCTTGGACGTGACTTCAACCTTGTGCGACAGGTCGCCTCTGGCAATTTCCTTGGTGGCAATGACCATTTTGCGCAGGGGGTAGATGATCCTGGAAGTCGAGAAATAGAGGATAACAAGAAGGAGAACGACACAAAGAAAAGCCATAACGGTGAAAGTCAGCATCACCCTGTTGGCTATGTCTATGTAAGGTTTCTCGAGCATCCCGACATAGAGGATGCCGATGATAGCATTGCCGATGTTTCGGATAGGCTCGTAGGCCGTTATGTACCAGTCGGTGACCACAAAAGCCCTGTCAATCCATGGCCTTCCTTCGACAAGAACAGCCTGGTTAACTTCCTTGGAAAGCCGCGTTCCGATGGCTCTTTCTCCCTTCTCGTTCTTGACATTCGTGGAAATACGCAGGTCATACTGAAAAATTGTCGCTGTCCCTTTATCCCTACCTTTGTACTTTTCACCCTTATAGACGGTTTCTTTCACCCGGTCGACAATCTCGAAATTGCGGTTGATCAGGATCCCTCCGTAGAGCACACCGAGGAGAGCGTTGTTTTCGTCTTCGACCGAGGCAGCGGCTTTGAGCATCATGCCGCTTGTCTCAAATTTCTCAGGCCTCGGAGCTGCTTTTGGAGTATAGATAAACTCCATATACGCTTTTTCGGCCAGGTCGTTCCCTTCTTTGAGGAGTTCTTCTTGAGGGATGATTTGAGGATGAGCAAAAATTCCGCCTTTGAGCGCCAGCTTGAGGACTTCATCCTGGGATTGGTCATCACCCACAACTCCTGGATTTCGGGTCCGAACGATGACTTTTCCGCTCTTGTCGGTTAAGGTTAAGATGTCCAGCCCGTAATCCTGCCTGACGCGGCTCAGGTATCTGAGGAGAATATCCTTGTTGTCATTTCTGATGGCATCCCACAGGCTTTCTCGTGCGGCGGTGAGGCTGACAATCTCCTTGATGTCGTTCAGCTTTTCATTGAAGACCATCCAGGCAGCAGCCAGGTCATGACTGACTTTGGTTTGAGCCTGGCCGATGAGCGTGTTTTTAACCAGTCTCCAGCCCAGGCTCAGGGATATCACGCCGCCGATGGCGATGACGACCAAGAAGCTGAGCGTGAGTTTTGTCCTCAGGGAAAAAGACGGAAATTTCATCTTGATTACTGAAGTGAAGCTAATTTTAAGCTTAATTATAATCTAAAAAAAGAATGGAGTTCAAGGCGACATCTTCTCTCGTAAGCATCTTTTTTCCGTGAAGGCATATGATGATAAAAGCCAATTATAACAGTGCTGGTTTCCATCCCTCCTCGCCAAAGACCAGCCCACCCGCCTTCATGGGCTTCGGAGGGATGAAAACCAGCTTTTCCATTCCTCACTCTATCAAATCTCTTTTATCATCACGCGGAAAAATTCACTCAATCTTCATAATTTTTTTATCAATTCTTAACACGGCCCGTTTATCCTGAAGGCGGAATGTTTAACCAGACTCCGAATGAACAGCTCAGAACGAGAAATTCGGGATCATCTTTCAGAGGAGAAAAATTTTGAAATGAAAAAATTACAATTGAAAAAAAGGAGGATATGAAACAATGAAAAACCGTTTAACCAGAATCGCTTTGATTTTAAGCTTCATCGTCTTAGGTTCAGCCGCCCTTCTGGCTCAACAGACCTTTAACACCACCATCTATTTCGACTATACCTATTACCTGTCCGACGAAGGTCCAAAGACCGCCCCTCCCCCGGATACTCCCACGTTCATGAACAACTTCTTCACCTTCCGCAGGGCTTACTTCACATACGAGAATAAAATCCTCGACAACCTGAAATTCAGGTTTCGTTACGACGCGGATTATGTGAAAGCTGTCGATTCTGGAGGGAAAAAAGACGACAAGCTGAGACCGTTTCTCAAGCATCTTTACCTGGAATGGTCGAATTTAATCCCAAAATCAGCTCTCAGAGTTGGCATGACCGAAACCCTGACCTTTAAGCTTGCCGAAGACAGATGGGGATACCGGAGCGTGGCCAAAACCCTGCTCGACGGATACAAAGACGTTACAGGCGCCGGTATCGACGCCGCCAGCGCTGATGTCGGTGCCAGTCTGACAGGCTCCATCATCAAGGAAATCCGGTACGGTTTCATGGCGAGCAACGGCGCAGGCTATTCTCATCCCGAGGGTGATAAGTACAAGAAGCTGGCGGCCCAGCTCCATCTTGTTCCGCTGGCCGGGTTTTCCTTAGTTGGCTACATCGATTACGAAAAGCAGGATCCTGGTAACAGTGCCTACACCTACAAAGCTGATGCCTTCTTTGAGATGTTGAAGAACCTGGTTATTGGCGCTGAATACTTCGTCTACGACAATGACAAGAACCTGACTTCCGGAGATGAGCAGTTCAAAAGGTCCGGACTCTCCGTCTTTGGCCGGTATACGTTCAAGACAGATGCCTTCGCAGCCTTTTTCCGGTTCGACAGATACGAGCCCAATTCAAAAACAGAGGATGACGAGCTGAGCCTTATCATCGCCGGTTTTGACTGGGCGCCTCTCCACAAGAGCATGAGAATTCAGCCGAATGTCTGGTATTATAGTTATGCCGATTCAACCAAGAAGAACGACGTCATCTTCAACCTTACGTTTTTCTTGTCATTCTAAGTTAAAAAGGAGGTTTTAACCATGAAAAAACTTTTTCTGGTCTTGATTGGTTTGAGCCTTATCCTCATTCCCCAGATGAGTCTGGCTCAGAAGAAAATGATTCAGGTCAAGGGCTCTGACACTCTCGTCAACCTGGTCCAAATCCTGGCTGAGGAGTACATGGCCAAGAATCCGAAGACAGCCCTGGCTGTCTTGGGAGGAGGGTCTGGAACAGGAATTTCCGCCTTGATCAACGGCACCTGTGACATTGCCAACAGCTCCCGCGAATGGAAAGATAAAGAGATCAGCCTGGCCTGGGAAAAGGGCGTGAAGCCCCGCTTTTTTGTTATCGCTGTTGACGGTCTATCCGTCATCGTCAACGAGAGTAATCCTGTAGAAAAGCTCACCATAGTCGAGCTCGGCGCTATTTACAGAGGCGAAATAAAGAATTGGAAAGCTGTTGGCGGCCCTGACAGGCCGATCTCTCTCTATGGACGGCAGTCCAACTCCGGGACCTATGTCTTCATGCAGGAGCATGTGCTCGGCAACAAGAATTACTCGCTGGACATGAAGGAGATGAACGGCAACGCCCAGATCATCGAGGGTGTGATTCAGGATGAAAACGGAATTGGCTATGTGGGCGTCGGATACTTGTTCGATCAATCGGGGAAGGTGAGAAAAGGGCTCAGAGTCGTAAATATTGCCAAGGACAGAAACTCTCCAGCCTATTCTCCTCTGGACAAAGCTGCCGTGGATTCTGGAAAATACCCCGTGGCCAGGCCTCTCTATCAGGCAACCAACGGCAAGCCCGGCGCCGCTCTTGCGGATTTTATCCGGTTTGAGACAGGTCCTGAGGGACAAAAAATTGTGGAGCGCGAGGGCTTTTTCACCATCGGCCCATCCCACAAGGAGAATAACGAAAAAAATCTCAGGTAATGTTTTGCCCAAAAAAAAGCTGGTTGGATATCTTTCCACCCAGCCGGATCGCAGTCTTATCAAGAATTTTATGATGCCAAATTTTTTCGGAAGCATCTTTTTTCCGTGAAGGCCTATGATGATAAAAGCCAACTCTAACAGTGCTGGTTTCCGTCCCTCCTCGCCAAAGACCCTCCCACCCACCACCATGGGCTTCG
>CAZJYC010000081.1:0-10643 GCA_964550165.1 uncultured Eubacteriales bacterium | reverse complement strand
CTTTGGCGAGGAGGGATGGAAACCAGCACTGTTAGAGTTGGCTTTTATCATCATATGCCTTCACGGAAAAAAGATGCTTACATTGGTTCATATTTGCTTGGATATAAATGTCCTTTTAATCTTTTAGCGCAAGGATAAAATAGAGATCAAAATTGCTCAATTAGGCGAAAGTCAACAAATGAGAGGAGAGAAACAATGGACGAAAAAATAGCAATGAAAAAACTTTTCATGAATCTTCTGGCATTTTTTCTTTTTTCCGCAATTCTTTTTCCCCAATCCAACGCGGACAAGCTTGTCCAATCTCTCGATGCCCTGGCCACGCCTTCCTACGATAGCTGGAAATACAGTCCCTACCTGACCAGAGACGATACTCACGCGACCGTGCTCAGCCAGCCGGGATTCGATGACTCTTCCTGGCAAACCATGAAGCTCAGGCAATCTTATTCCCTCGATTTCTGCTGGTTGAGGAAGGAAGTCGCACTTCCCGAGCGTATGCTGGGTCAGCCTGTTAGCGGTTCCCTGAAACTCCTGCTGACAGTGGATGATGCCGGATATCTCTGGATTAATGGTGAAAGTAAGGGATATTTTCCCTGGAATGGCGAGTATGAGCTGACCAGGGATGCCAAGCCAGGTGAAAAATTTCTCATCGTGATCAAAGCCATCAATACCGGCGGGCCTTTGCGTCTTCTCCGGGCTGAAGTGGAACTGGAAAAGCTCAAACCCCTCCGCCAATCGATTCAGGATGTATCCCTGAGCTTTCGCGTGGGCCAGAAACTTTTAAGCTTCGATACCTATCAAACAAACTCTCGCAAACGTGAGGATCCTGGAATCGATAAATCAAAATTCGACAAATCAGAAAAAACGCGGTTGAACAACCTGCTTCAAGAGCTTGCCGCCAAAGTTGATGTCGAGGCTCTGAAGAACGGGTCGCTTGAAAAATTTAAAGCGTCGATGAGCCTGGTTCGCTCTGAGCTGGGGCCCATCGCCGAGTACGCCAAAAAATTCACGTTATTCTTTGACGCCAATGCCCATATCGATGCGGCCTGGCTGTGGAGAGAAAAGGAGACAGTGCAGGTGGCGCGAAATACCTTCGATTCTGTGCTGAAGATGATGGATATCCGGCCTGATTTCACTTACACCCAGAGCTCAGCCGTCTACTATGACTGGATGGAAAGAATGTATCCTGAGATCTTCAAGAAGATTCAGCAGCGGGTGAAGGAAGGGCGCTGGGAGCTTGTCGGAGGCATGTGGATCGAGCCTGACTGCAACCTTCCCGGCGGCGAGTCCTGGATGCGGCACCTCCTCTACGCCAAGCGCTATTTCCTCCAAAAGTTTGGCATCGACATCAAGATTGGGTGGAACCCGGATTCCTTTGGCTACAACTGGAACATGCCCCAATTCTACTCCAATGCCGGCATCGATGCCTTCATCACCCAGAAAATTGGCTGGAACGACACCAATGTTTTTCCCTACAGGCTTTTCTGGTGGCAAGGGCCTGACGGCTCGCGCATCCTCGCCTACTTTCCTTTTGACTATGTGAACACCGTCGAGGACCCCTTCCGTCTTGTGGACTGGATGCGCCAGTTTGAAGCCAACACCGGCATGACCAAGATGATGATTCTCTTCGGAGTGGGCGACCATGGAGGAGGACCGTCACTGGAGATGCTCGACCGCATCGAGCGCCTCAAGACAGTTGATATCTATCCTGCGATTGAATACGGAACAGCCGCCCAGTACATCGAATGGCTCAAAAAGCAGGGCTTGTCTTCGATTCCCACCTGGAAGGATGAGCTTTACCTGGAATACCACCGGGGAACTTACACCACTCAAGCCAAGAATAAAAAATTCAACCGGGCGAGCGAAGCCCTGATGACCAATGCCGAGAAATTCTCAACGATTGCCACTCTGCTGGGCGCGGAGCGCAGGAATGCCCAGCTTGAAGAAGCCTGGAGGATCGTGCTTTTCAACCAGTTCCACGACATCTTGCCTGGCTCGAGCATCAGGGAGGTTTACATTGACTCGGCCGAAGAATACCAGGATGCTCTGGCCGTCGGAAATCATGAGCTAAACAAAGCGCTGAAGTTCATTGCCGAAAATATTGACACCTCAAAGATCAAGGACGGGATGCCTGTTTCTGTCTTCAATCCTCTTTCCTGGGCGAGAACAGACGTGGTGAGGCTGGCGCTCCCTGAGGCAGATACGAATGACTATGCTGTCTTCGACCTCCAGGGGAAAGAGATTCCCTCGCAGATTGTTCCCAACAAAAGATATTATCGAGAAATCCTGTTTTTGGCCAAAAACGTCCCCTCGCTGGGATACAAAACCTATGTGTTTAAAAAGCAGAAACCTTCGGCAAAAAATGCAAACCTTAAGATTTCTCCAAAAGAACTGGAAAATGAATTTTTCAAAGTTACGGTTGACCCCGACTCTGGCTGGCTCAAAAGCATCCTTGACAAGAGGAACTCAAGAGAAATCTTGAGCGGTGCGGGAAATGAACTTCAAATCTTAGAAGACATTCCTACTGCCTGGGATGCCTGGAATATCGGGCTAACAGGAAAAAGATTCCCATCGACGTTAAGAAAGATAGAGATCGTTGAGACAGGTCCGGTCAGGATTGTTCTCAGGGTCTTCCGGGATTACCTCAAGCCAGGAGTGAAAAAGGACTTTCCCACAGAAGATTTTCCATCGACGTTCTTCATTCAGGATATCATCCTTTATGGCCGTCTGGACCGCATCGACTTTAAGACAGACGTGGACTGGTGGGAAGAGCACACCATGCTCAAGGTGGCCTTTCCCGTCACCGTGAACAATACGTTTGCCAGCTATGAAATACCCTTTGGCTTTATCCAGCGCTCGACCCAGACGAATACTTCCTGGGAAAAGGCGCAATTTGAGGTCTCTGCCTTACGCTGGGCAGACCTTTCTGAGGTTGGCTACGGAGTGAGCCTGTTGAACAATTCCAAATACGGGCACGACATCAAAGGAAACACCATCAGGCTCTCTCTTCTCCGTTCTCCCAACTGGCCGGATCCCACCGCTGACCGCGGGAAGCATTCCATCGAATATGCCCTCTACCCGCACCAAGGAACCTGGAAAGAGGCATGGACTCTCCAGCGTGGATACGAGTCCAACTCGCCTCTTCTCGCTTTAAGGAATGAGGTCCACAAAGGCAGCCTCCCTGAGGTTCACTCTTTTATGAAGCTCGAGCCTTCAAACCTTGTGCTGACAACCGTCAAGAAGGCTGAGGATTCCGAGGCCTGGATTTTGCAGTGGTATGAAGCAAGAGGCGAAGATTCCCAGTCCATGCTCACCTTGCCCCGCGCTCCTAAAAAAATTGTGTCATCCAATTTCCTCGAAGAAGAAGGAATGCCAATTTCTTTCGATAAAAATATTGCAAACGTGAGAACTAAAAAGAACTCGGTGGTAACGATTAAGGTTTATTTCTGAAGATAAATCTGAATGAAAAAAGCTAAAAAATTTCCAAAAGAATCAAAGAAAGTAAATGGCAACTTGGCAGATATGAGTATGTTCCTCCAGATTACAATATTCCTGACTCTGCTTATAAAAAAAAGATAAACAAAAAAAATAAAGAGAGGGGATATCCTTTTTCTTTGGCTTATATTCTTTGTTAAGAAGGCTGTCCTTTTGAAGGATGTCTTTTCTTACTGAACCTTAAAGAACTGTGTGTTTTGGCATTTAGGACAACTGGGAAGTGGATCCTCAGGTTTGTTAATTTTTACAATCGTCCCGCATCGCGTGCATTTATAAATTGCGACTCCCGGTTTTTGGCCAGTGTTATACATCGTTTTCTCCCTTCTCTCTTATTGCTCAACCCAACATAACATCATTTTAACCTAATTTCTTTGATAAAAGAAAGAGGAGCCATTTACCTTTTTTGAAAGAGGAAAAATCCGGGGCACCAGTCGGTGCCCCGGAAGAACGATCTGAAAATTTCCCTGTCGTATGAGGAGTCTGAGCCTTATTCGATTTTCAAAGGAGTGAAGGGGCCAAAGAGCGAGAAGCCAGCTTCCTGGATCTTCTTTTTGAAGTTCTCCACGTCTTCCTGGTAGAAGTCGTTGAGTTTTGCCAGAAACTCCTCGACCTTGGAGTTGACCCGATCATACCTGACCTGAGCGGCCTGAGAAACGGGCTCAGTGCCGGCTCCGCTGATTCCGAAGACCGCACTCATAACCTGACTATTAAGGCCTGCGGAGCGGTCGGCTATTCCTTGCTTGGGGGGCGTGGGATTAAGGGTCTCGGAGAATTCTTTGAGCTTGTTCTCCAGCTCACGAGCTCCCTTCATGAGCTCCATCATCTTCGGATTGCGCTGGGCGCGGGCATATTCCTGAAAGGTCTGAATCGCACGCTGCGTCTGCTGGATCTGGCGGCTGGCTCCCGTGATAGCCCGGGAAAGCTTCTGGGCGGTTTTAGCCTGCTCATAATTCGCCTTGAGAACCTCCAGGTCCACCTTCAGCCTCGGATCAGTGTTCACTGTGAATGTCTGGCTCGCCTCCTGGCCTTCATACTTGACATTAACCGTATATGTTCCGGGAAGCACGTTCATGGCTGCTCTTCTTCCAAAAAACGTCATCGGTTCGGCCTCTTCCCTTTCCTGGGGCTGTGGTTCTCTCTCTCGCATATCCCACCAGACGCGGTTGATGCCTCTGTCCTCTGTTCCGTTGAGTTGAGCAACCGTCTTGCCCTGAGCATCGAGGATGGTGATGGCGACACGGGTAGAAGTCCGCCGCATGGCCTCCATCGCAGGGAATGACATCATTCCGCCTCTCTGCCTCATCCTTTCCATCATCCTCTGCCGCATTTCCTCCTCGGCTTCCGGCGTCTGTTCTTCGGGCTTTCTCTCGCTGGGGATGAGATAATACGTGATGCAGGCACCCTGTCTCTTATTCTCACCCGTGAAGGCCGTATCTCCCGGGCTCATATAGACACTCATCCGGCCTTGCTGGAACTGGGCGGCATCCTGAACCTTGAAGAGATGAAGCTTCTTTTTAAGGACTTCATCCGATATCTCACGCAACGGCGAGATGTCGTCGATAATGTAGAGGGAGCGGCCGTGGGTGGCAATGATGAGGTCGTTTTCCCGTGGATGCACGGCAAGGTCATACACAGGACAGGTGGGAAAGCCGTGCGTCCATTTCATCCAGTTAGCTCCGCCGTTTAAACTCACAAAAAGCCCAAATTCCGTGCCGAGGAAAAGCAGATTCCTGTTCACTGTGTCTTCTTCGATCACAAAACAGTAGCCGTCGATCTCGGGCGTGGCCAGACTTTTCCAGGTCTTACCGAAATCCTGGGTGACAAAGACGTAGGGTGTAAAATTGGACCGGCGGTGATCATCGAAGATAACATAAGCTGTGGCTTCGTTGAACTTGGAGGCTTCTACATGGGGTACGCACGTCCCCTGGGGAACTCTGGGTCTTTTCCCGGCCGCGAGTTCCTTGCTCACGAGTTCCCAGGTCTTGCCGCCGTCCCTGGTGAGCTGGACATTGCCGTCATCCGTGCCAACCCAGATAACGCCTTCCTTGACCGGGCTCGGCGCAATACAGAGGATGGTGCAGTAGTTTTCTGCATTTGTGACATCAAGGGTAAGTCCTCCGCTTTCTGACTGTTTCTGTTTTTCGGGATCGTTGGTGGTCAGGTCCGGGCTGATGATTTCCCAGGTCCGGCCTTTATCCCGGCTGCGGTGAAGGAACTGGCTACCAAGATAAATCGTGGAAGGGTGGAAGGGGTCCACGGCAAAGCCAGCATTCCAGTTATAGCGATGCTTGACATCGGACTCTGTCGGCACGATAGTGCGGCTCGTCCCGGTGGAGACATCAAAATAGTAAAGGTTCCCTCCCTGGGACATGCCGTAGCCGCAGTTCGGGTTTTCCGGATCGGGTTCAGTGTCAAACCCATCCCCTCCTCCGACAGAAATCCAGTTGTGATTGAAAACGGCTCTTTCTCTGAGCGTATAGGCCGGCCCCCTCCACGAGCCGTTGTCCTGGAGTCCACCGTAGACGTTATAGGGAATCTCCATGTCGTAACTCACATGATAGAACTGGCCAATGGGCAGGTTCTCCACAAAGCGCCAGCTCTTTCCCCGGTTATAAGAGATGACGACACCGCCATCATTGCCGACAACCATTATCTCTCCGGCCGGATGGATCCACATGGCATGAAAGTCCGAATGCGCCTGACCGAAAGATGTCAGCGAACGAAAAGACCGGCCGCCGTCTTCGCTGACCACCATGCGCGTGTGGAGCATGTAAAGGATATTCTCATTGGAAGGATTGACGAAGACCCGGCTGTAATAGAAAGGCCGGTTATGAAGGTTGGCATCGCTGTTGACAGTTTCCCAGTTAAAGCCGCCGTCTGTAGACCTGAGAAAGACACTTTTTTGGGCTTCAACCAGAGCATAAGCAATCTCTGGCTTGCTGGCTGAAAAGGCCACTCCGCAACGGCCTAAGTCTCCGGCTGGAATACCATTTTTCTCAGATAACTTTTCCCATTTCTCACCGCCATCAGTGCTGATATACAAGCCTGAGCCCGGACCACCGGAGATAAAAAACCAAGGCCAGCGCCTGTGTTCCCACATGGCCACAAGAATCTTGTTAGGATTGGAAGGATCAATGGCCATACCAGAGACTCCGGTTTTTTCATTGACATAAAGAACTTTCTTCCACGTCTTTCCGCCATCCGTTGTCTTATAGACGCCTCGCTCGGTGCTGTCCCCCCAAGTAGCGCCCAAGGCACCGACATAAACGATCTCCGGGTTGTCGGGATGGATGATAATGTCTGAAATCTTCTCTGTTTTCTCCAGTCCCATGAGCTTCCAGTTCTTTCCTCCGTCAAGGGTCAGGTAGACGCCGCGGCCAACGCTTACCGAGTTGCGGGGTGCCGCCTCGCCAGTTCCCACCCAGACGATCTCGGGATTTTTCTGATAAATCGCAATCGCTCCGATGGAAGCCACGGGCTGTTCATCGAAAACTGGAGTCCAGGTCAGGCCGCCATCCATGGATTTCCAGACCCCGCCTGCGGCTGCTCCGACATAGATGATGTTAGGGTTGGTCATCACTGCGTCAATGGCTCCGATCCGGCCGCTCATGTTGGCCGGACCGATGCTTCGCGCCTTGAGCCCGGCCAGAAGTTCCATCTTAACCTGGCCAGGGAGAAAGGACGAGAGCAGAAAAAGGCCAAAGAGAAAAATAAGGCTTTTGACTAGGGTTGAGCGTTTCATTAAACCTCCTCAAGATAAAAATTCGACTGACAGATGTCAGCATTTAATATTTTGACGTAATTCTTTTTTCTTTCTTCCAAGAAATATATGCTAAAGCGCTTGAGGCGTTTGGATGAGTCACTCTCATGGTGATTGATGCTTGCGCAGAAAACTTCTGAGAAAATTAATATGTTTGAAAATCAATTCTTATCGTTTTATAAATACATAAAAAGAAAGCTGACGAAAAGGAAAGGAGAATTCATGAACAGAAAACCTATTAATGTATGGGCTTTTGGAGCGGTTGCGTTTTTATTTCTGACCGTTCTTTCATCGGCTATAGGCGCAGACGACCTGACCGAATTAGCTCTGGTCAAGCCCGGACGCTCGCGCGCTGTTACTTCGGCCGATCCCAACCCCAACTCCAACAAAGACCGCATCGGAGTTGTCGCACCTAGAGAGACCAAGGTGCTGGCTGATATCAAAAGCCAAGGCGTCATCCGCCACATCTGGCTGACGTTCAACGAAGCCCGGCCGAACTAATACAAACGCATTAAATATCTTCACATTGCGAGCGACCGAAGGGAGCGTGGCAATCTTCCCTTATTAAATGAGATTGCTTCGTCACTGCGTTCCTCGCAATGACATTTTATTTAGTGCGTTTCTATTAGCTGGAGGCAGCAGGCTCGGCGCGTCCGGACGAGATTGTCCTCCGTATGTACCGGGATAATGCACCACAGCCCGCTATCGAAGCTCCGCTGGGCGACTTTTTTGCCGCAGGCTTCGGGATGCGTCGCGAAATCAGTTCAATTCCAGTGCAGATGGAAAGCGGAGATGGCTATAACTGCTACTGGCCCATGCCGTTTCACAAAAGGGCCCTGATCACTATAACCAACGAAAGCCAAAAAAATAGCCGGAGCTTTTATTATCATATTGTATCCTTAGTTCGGTTGCACAGGGAAAGTATTTTGGGCTTTATTCGGTTAGACTGCGCGAGTGCTGGAATAATAAACGGAAACTGTTGAGCTGAATAAGGGCTGAAGCATACGAGGTTTTCTCGGGGGTCACAAGTTAATGGTCAGAACTAAACTTCCTTGATCGGAATAAAGATTAAAGATGTGCTTCAGGTCCAGAAAATACTACTTACTCTAAATTGACTTGCAGATTGGATAATGCGGATTAAAAGCGTCGTCTGCCGCCAAAGCCGCCACGACTTCGACCACCGCCAAAGCCGCCACGGCGGTCATCCCTGCGCGGCCGTGCTTCGTTGACTGTGATATTCCGGCCCTTCAACTCTTTTCCATTCATACCAGCAATTGCCTCATCGGCCTCTTCCTTGTTCGGCATCTCCACAAACCCAAACCCTCTCGACTCACCTGTGAACTTATCCTTAATCACCGATGCCGAAGAAACTTCACCGAAAGCTTCAAAAGCTTCCTTCAATTCACTTTCGGTCACATCCCGGGACAAATTGCCCACGTAAATGTTCATTCTTCCTTAACTCCCTTTCATTAAAATTGAAATAAAGGACAGGACTCCTTGTCCAAAGGCAATTTGTCCCTCGCCTTTATTCTGAAAAACCCGGCAACGCCCTACTCTCCCACTCACTTCCGCGAGCAGTACCATCGGCACCGGAGGGCTTAACTTCCGTGTTCGGAATGGGAACGGGTGTTTCCCCTCTGTCATGGTTGCCGGGAGTTGATTCAATAAAACAACATAAATCAAAGGACACATGACTTAACCGAAAAACATTAAGTCTTATGCCCCTTCTCATTTAAGTCAAAGCGGCTTTTTGTCTTGATAAACTCTATGGTCAAGTCTCACGGTCTATTAGTACTGGTTAGCTCAATCCGTCACCGGACTTACACACCCAGCCTATCAACCTCGTAGTCTTCGAGGGACCTACCGCCCCTTGCGGGGAGGGAAATCTCATCTTGGGGCGTGCTTCCCGCTTATATGCCTTCAGCGGTTATCACTGCCGAACGTAGCTACCCAGCGCTGCGCCTGGCGGCACAACTGGTACACTAGAGGTCCGTCCGTCCCGGCCCTTTCGTACTAGGGACAGCTCCCCTCAAATTTCCTACGCCTACCGTGGATAGGGACCGAACTGTCTCGCGACGTTCTAAACCCAGCTCACGTACCGCTTTAACGGGCGAACAGCCCGACCCTTGGGACCCGCTTCAGCCCCAGGATGCGATGAGCCGACATCGAGGTGCCAAACAGGGCCGTCGATATGAGCTCTTGGGCCCTATAAGCCTGTTATCCCCGGCGTACCTTTTATCCGTTGAGCGATGGCCCTTCCATACAGAACCACCGGATCACTAAGCCCTAGTTTCCTACCTGCTTGACTTGTAGGTCTCACAGTCAAGCTCCCTTATGCCTTTACACTCGACGACTGATTTCCAAACAGTCTGAGGGAACCTTAGGGCGCCTCCGTTACGCTTTAGGAGGCAACCGCCCCAGTTAAACTACCCACTTAACATTGTCCCTCAACAGGGTAACTGTCGTAGGTTAGAATTTCAGAATATTAAGAGTGGTATCTCACCGACGACTCCATCCCGACTGACGTCGGGACTTCATAGTCTCCCACCTATCCTGCACATAATAAACCAAAATCCAGTGCTAAGCTGCAGTTAAGGTGCCGGGGTCTTTCCGTCCAGCGGCAGGTAACCGGCATCTTCACCGGTGTTACAATTTCGCCGTGCCCCTCTTTGAGACAGCGCTCAAGTCGTTACGCCATTCGTGCGGGTCGGAACTTACCCGACAAGGAATTTCGCTACCTTAGGACCGTTATAGTTACGGCCGCCGTTTACCGGGGCTTCGGTTCAGAGCTTCGCCCGAAAGCTAACCCTTCCCCTTAACCTTCCGGCACCGGGCAGGCGTCAGACCCTATACGTCGTTTTTTTGACTTTGCAGAGTCCTGTGTTTTTAGTAAACAGTCGCCTGGGCCATTTCTCTGCGGCCTCCTCGTGCTTCTCTCGAGCGAATCGAGATCATACACTACCGAGGCACCCCTTGTCCCTAAGTTACGGGGTTAGATTGCCTAGTTCCTAAAAGAGGGCTCACACGTGCGCCTTAGGATTCTCTCCTCATCTACCTGTGTCGGTTTACGGTACGGTCACCTGAAAAACTCCTTAGAGGCTTTTCTCGGCAGTATGGATTCGGCAAGTTGGAAAGCCCGAAGGCAATCTTCCCCGCCGTGCTCGAGGTTAAGAGCTTCCGGTTTTGCCTGGAAGCTCCCTCTACCTGGCGGCCACACATTTCCGATCGTGTGTATGCCTATCCTCCTGCGTCCCCCCATCGTACAAACGCTTTTCAGGTGGTGCAGGAATGTTGACCTGCTGCCCATCGCCTACGCCTTTCGGCCTCAGCTTAGGTACCGACTAACCCTGAGCGGACTGACCTTCCTCAGGAAACCTTAGATTTTCGGCGT
>CAZJYC010000080.1:0-10723 GCA_964550165.1 uncultured Eubacteriales bacterium | reverse complement strand
CAAATTTTTTATGCGCTTTATTTTCTGGCCAATTTTCATTGGCTGCGGGCGGAACACGGTGCAGCCTTTGAGTTCACTGAACAAATGATGAAGCTTGCTCAGAAAACCGATGATCCGCTGAATTTGGCTCTGACCCACAACCTGCAGGGAATCCTATCGTTTAATCTGGGGAAATTTTCATCAGCTAGGGAACACCTCGAAAAGATGAATGCCTTTTACAATCCAAAGGAACACGCGCATCTGGCCTTTGTCTACGGACAGGATCCAGGGCTAATCAGTGGGTGCACTACAGAGTGTGTCTTATGGTGCTTGGGTTATCCAGACCAAGCTGCAAAGCAAAGCCAAAAAATGCTCGCCGTTGCCCGACAGGTAGATCACCCGTTTAGCTTAGTTGCTGCTCTTGCTCTGGATACCTTGTTTCATCTTCTTCGGCGTAATGTCAGGGCGCTCGAGGAAAGAGGCAAGGAAGTTGCCAAGCTCGCTGAAGAAAAGGGATTTTTATTCTTCATGGGAGTCGGAGTGTTTAAGATAGGCTGGGCATTAGCCCATCAAGGACAGGTTGAAGAGGGTATAGCCAAGCTTCATCAAGCTTTGGATCTTTATCGGGCGACCGGTGTCAGATTTACCCTTACCGATTTGCTTGGCAGCCTGGCTGAGGCCTACGGAATGGCGGGACAGATAGAGAAAGGATTGAAGTTCATGTCTCAAGCGCTGGCAGAGGTTGAAAGAGGAGGCGAGCGTTACTATGAGGCGGAACTGTACCGCCTCAAGGGCGAGCTGCTGCTCAGGAAAGCGGAGACAAAAGATCGGGCAGTATTGGAGAAAGAAGCAGAAGCCTCGTTCCAACAATCCCTTGCCATAGCACATCAGCAGAAGGCAAAATCCTTTGAGTTGCGGACATCCATAAGCCTCAGCCAGTTGCTCCAAAAACAAGGCAAAAGGAGCGAAGCCAGAAAGCTGCTCAAAGACATTTATGGCTGGTTCACCGAAGGCTTCGACACGCGGGATCTCAAAGAAGCGAAATCATTGATTGAAGAATTATCGTAAAAAACTACACTCTCAGCCATCAACAAATCATGTCCGCCTGGACTGAACTCCCGATTTATTGAATTCCTCCATTTTTTTCTGGTTAGGGTTTGATCATTATCAATCATTGGGAAATATTCCGAAATGCTTTTAAGGCTTTGATTCGAACTCATTATGTTTATGTCTCTGCTTTGCCCCGAATAGTCCCTGATTATATGATTGAGAGAAGAAAGAAAATACTTAATGGTCAATTTTCTTATAATATAAATATCTCTGGGCCTGATGCCAATTCTTTTTTAGGAGTTGCCTGGAAATTTTGCTGAAACTTTAGCCGGAAATCATTGGCTAAGGCAAGTTGATGTGCTAATTTAGATTTCAGGACAAAATCGCGGTGATCGATATCCAGGCTAAATATTCGGGCAGCATGGTCGGCAGCGGCCTCGGCGATGCGATCGGCGAGCTCGCCTTCCGCTTTCATGACAAAGATGACCTATGTTTTCAACTGAAGCAGCTGGACGAATTCTGCTATACGGATGATACGGCCATGTCCATCGGTCTGGCTGAATCGCTCGTGGAGAGAGGCGATCTCGATCCACAGGCACTCGGGGAAAGGTTCCGGGAAAATTTCAACCGAGAGCCGTGGCGGGGCTACGGTCCGGGGCCTCCTTTTTTATTCAAAATTGTGGAAAGGAGCGGCATTGGCTTTCTTGAGGCGGCTAAATCTCTGTTCGGAGGCAAAGGTTCTTTCGGGAATGGGGCGGCGATGAGAGTTGCTCCCTTAGGCCTCTTCTTCCACCGCTTTCCGGATCTCTATGAAAAAGCAAGTCTTTCGGCGTCGGTGACTCATGCTCATCCTTTGGGTATTGACGGGGCAGCCATCCAGGCCAAGGCGGTCTCCATGGCGGTGATGCTCGATCCCGATAAAGCATTCTTGCCCGGGCCATTTATCAACGAGCTCGTTCATTTTGCCCGGACTCCAGAAATGAAAGAAAAATTGCGGTTAGTTCAACAATTGATTGCTGATAGTGCTCCACCGGCTTACGCAGCCGATCAGCTTGGGCGTTCTGTCGAAGTGCACAAGTCTCTGCCCTTTGCCCTTTTCTCTTTTCTCCGTCATCCCAAATCCTTCGAGGATTGCCTTTTCTGCGCCATCCTGAACAGGGGCGACCGGGATACACTCGGTGCCATGGCCTGTGCTGTCTCGGGCGCTTATCTGGGAACTTATTCCATCCACCAGGCCTGGCGACAAAAGCTCGAGAATGGACCGTACATCGAAAGCCTGGCCAAAGGGCTATTATCCTCCTGATTTAAGCTTCTCGCCGCAGTGCGGACAGACCAGCCAGTTGCTCTCGACGGGCTTATGGCATTTCGGACACAGAGTCTGAAGCCGTGCTCCACAATTGGGGCAAAAGACAAAGGTGGGGTTCACAGGTTTCTGGCAACTCGGACAAGTTGCAGATGTCTGAACGGTCCTCTTCGCAGGAACACTCTCGGAGCGGACGATGAGATAAATCAACAATCCAATCAAGTTGCCGATAAGCACCAGCAAGGCCCATAGCACACCGTTCATTCCCCTTCTCTCGGCATCCCGGTAGACCCAGACGATGACCATAATCCAGATAACCAGCAGCGCAAGGGACATGAAAGACAACGACGCAAACCTAAAAATGGACGAAGGATTAAACCGGATGATGTTCCAATCCGGAATCTTCATAAAGTGGAAAACTCCTGGGAAAATGCCAAACGGTGCGAAAATGAACGGCGTTACGAGGAAAACAAGAGAAAAAACAATTATAACCAAAAGGATCAGCCCGATTGTTTTTTCTGGTGTCATTGCCATTTTAAACCTCCTCGTTCATGCCCGATTGAGTCAGAAGGCATGAAATCAAATATCTAATCCAGAGCATTTCATTATCCAGTTGAACCGAGTCTTAAGCTCTGATGATTCGAACGGAATCTTCTCATCAAAAGCGGCGCAAAGAAGAGCATGCCAGCATTCTGAATCATCAGCATGAGCACGATGGCTGTCTGCAGAGAAAGCGGCAGGCTCAAACGGAAATCCTTCAACAGCCACAGCATAAAAATTCCTGTCAGAATGATAAGCAAGGCCAGCGCCACCCAAATATATTTAGGTATTAGCCTTAAATGGTTTTTAGCACTTATTATCGCTTTGGCCCGGTGCAAAGAACTCATTTTATCATGGCACATCGACTGGGTTCTTTTTAAGAGCTCTTCGGCAGGCACGGGGCGGCGCATTCCCTTGAGATGCACCCGGATTTTTCTCAAATCGTCCTGAAGCTGGGCACATCGAGCACAATGCTCTACATGTTCTCTGACGGCAGACAACTCCTCTGCACTCGTTTCTTCTGAGGAATCGATAATCAATCGTTCGATGTCTTTGCATCTCATCTTAAACACTCCTCATAAGGATATCTTTTCAAGCTATGCCCGGAGAGATCCCGGCGCAGCCGTTTCACAGCCCGATGCATCAGCGTTTTGACTGTGCCCAGAGGGATTTTGAGCATTTCACTGATCTCAGAATACTTAAATCCCTCCATCTCCCTCAGGACAAACACGGAACGCTGCCTGCCCGGCAATCTGGCCACGGCCAGGGAAATGGCCCTTCCTGTATCCCTGTGCCCGGATTCATCTCTTGCGTACGCTGTTTCGTTTCCAGGCGCGTAAAAGGACATTTCCGGTTTATTCGACGAACCTGCGGCTTTTTGGAAAAAAAACATCCTTCTTACCCTTTTTTTCCGCAACGCATCCCGATGAAGGTTTGCGGTCACGGTAAAAACCCAAGCCTTGAAGTCCTGCAGGTTGAGCTTTGGCAGGTTCTGCACGACGCGGAGCCATGTCTCCTGAAAGAGATCCTCTGCCTCTCCCTGGTTTTGGGTTAAATTGTAGGCAAAACCGAAGACCATGGACTTGTACTGATGATAGAGGGCGTCAAACTCAGATGGGTCAAACTGATCCCTCTCCTGCATGAGCTTGCCGCTGCCAGCTTTCACCCAGTTCTCCTGATTGTCAGTACATAAGACGTATAAGCAGGCAAAAAGGTTCTAGTCAAGTCAAATTTTTAGGAATGTCGCCTTATCTGTTTGAGGAACCATCCTTAAATCCGTGATCCATAACATGATTTTCTGTCACGGAAAAAAAGCTAACTCTATTTGACATATTTGTCGACTTCATATAAATATGAGCGATAAGCCAAATTGAGGGAAAAGGAAAGCACTCATGCAAGGACTTCATTCTCTTGATTGGATAATCGTCGCGGTCTATTTTGCCGTTCTTTTGGGGATTGCTTGGTTTGCCGCAATCAGGAAAAAGCAAGAAACCTCCACGGAATATTTTCTGGCAGGCCGGCATGTGGCCTGGTTTGTCATCGGCGCCTCCATATTTGCCTCTAACATCGGCTCTGAGCACATCGTCGGACTTGCCGGCACAGCAGCCAAAAGTGGAGTGGCCATGGGGCATTATGAATTGCACGCGTGGTGTATTCTGCTTTTGGGCTGGGTCTTTGTCCCCTTTTACATGCGCAGCAAAGTCTTTACCATGCCGGAATTTCTGGAGATGCGCTATTCCCCGACAGCCCGCTGGTTTCTGTCTTTGATCTCGCTGGTGGCCTATGTGTTGACCAAAGTGTCGGTGACAGTCTATGCCGGAGCCGTTGTCTTCCAAACTTTGATGGGGATTGAATTCTGGACAGGAGCGTTGATTGTCGTTATTCTAACCGGAATCTATACGGTCTTAGGCGGGCTGCGCGCTGTTGTCTACACCGAGAGCATGCAGGCCATCGTGCTCATCGTAGGCTCGATTACCGTCACCATCATGGGGCTCGCAAAAATCGGCGGCTGGGGGAATCTTGTCTCCGTGGCAGGTCGCGAACATCTCAACCTGTTCCTGCCCTTGAACCATCCGGACTTCCCCTGGCTCGGAATGGTCCTCGCCCCGCCGATTGTCGGAATCTGGTACTGGTGCACGGATCAGTACATCGTCCAGAGAGCCTTGGCGGCTAAAAGCGAAAGCCAGTGCAGGCGTGGCACAATCTTCGCTTCCTACCTTAAGCTTTTCCCCTTTTTCATCTTCATCATCCCCGGTGTCATTGCCTATGCCCTAACCAAAACCGGCCAGCTCAGCCTCGCATCATCTGACCAGGCTTTTCCGGCCATGGTCAAGGCCCTTTTGCCGACAGGCTTCAGGGGGCTTGTTGTCGGCGGCATGCTGGCTGCTCTGATGAGCTCGCTGGCAGCAGTTTTCAACTCATGCTCCACACTGTTCACCATGGATATCTACAAAAAGATCAGGCCGCAATCCACGGAAAAGAATCTGGTGCTCGTAGGCCGAATCGCCACCTCCGTGGTTGTCGTCAGCGGGATTCTCTGGATTCCCCTGATGAAGTACATTTCCGGCGAGCTGTATCATTATTTGCAG
The DNA here is from genome assembly GCA_964550165.1 of uncultured Eubacteriales bacterium. GTDB lineage: Bacteria > Acidobacteriota > Aminicenantia > Aminicenantales > Aminicenantaceae > CAZJYC01. The sequence continues at coordinate 5,263 of CAZJYC010000080.1, read as the reverse complement.
AGCGTCCAATCGTATATCGCACCCCCCATCACCGCAGTCTTTCTCCTGGGAATATTCTGGAAAAGAATCAATTCCTCCGGAGCGCTGACCGCCCTCATCGGCGGCTTTGTCATCGGCATGCTAAGGATGATCGCTGAGCTCAACAAGGAGCATCTGAGCGGCTTTTTACACACCTTTGCGGATATCAATTTCCTCTATTTCTGCGTCTATCTATTTTTTGCGAGCATCATCATCATGATCGTTGTCAGCCTCTTCACAAAGAATCCGTCCTACGAAAAAATTCAGGGCCTCACCTATGAGACAACTGTTGCTGAAGACAGAAAAGTCTCACGGGCAAGCTGGAACACAAGAGATGTCATTATTTCTCTCGTTGTCCTTGCGGTTATCGCGCTGGTCATGATTTACTTTTCCCCATTGTTCGTCGGCTGACAAAAAATTTTACATAAAAGGACAGAGGAAATCGATGCCTGAGAAGAAAATGAAAAAGTATGCCATAGGTCTGGATTTAGGGACAAATTCCTGCCGCGCCGTGATTGTCGACCTGGACGACGGCAGGGAACTTTCCAGCTATGTGCACGCCTATCCCTCAGGCCATGACGGGATTCTACTCGACCCCAAAGACCCGAATGTTGCCCGGCAGAATCCTGCAGATTACCTGACCGGCATCGAGGAAATGGTCAAGGGAGCCATAAAACAGGCCCGGGAAAATTCTTCCGATTTCAACCCGATGCGGATTATCGGAATCGGCGTGGACACAACGGGGAGCAGCCCTCTGCCTGTTGACAATAAAGGCACTCCCTTAGCCCTTTTGCCCGAATTCAAGGACAACCTGAATGCTATGGTCTGGCTCTGGAAAGACCATTCGAGCCACGCAGAATCAGCCCGCATAACAGAGTTGGGCCGGAAAATGCGACCGAAATTTATGGCGAAAATCGGCGGGACATATTCCTCAGAGTGGTTCTGGAGCAAGATCTGGCACTGCAGGACCGTCGCGCCGGAAGTCTTCCGCGCAGCCTATAATTTTATTGAATGCTGCGATTATGTTCCTGCGCTTTTGGCCGGAGATACGCGGCCTGAAAAGATTGTCCACAGCGTCTGCGCTGCGGGCCACAAAGCCATATACAGCGAAGAATGGGGCGGCCTTCCGGACCGGGAATTTCTCGCTCAGCTCGACCCTGATCTTGGAAGCCTCAGACAGAGATTGTACAAAAAGGCCTGGCCATCCGACCGCCTGGCAGGACGCCTCTCCAGGGAATGGGCAGAAAAACTTGGCCTGAAGCCAGGAATCGCCATCGCCGTCGGCGCCTTCGATGCCCATATGGGCGCAGTGGGCGCGGGTGTGAAGGAAGGAACTCTGGTCAAGATCCTGGGCACGAGCACCTGTGACATCATGGTCTCGCCCAAGGATACGGGATTAGCCGATATTCCCGGGGTCTGCGGAATCGTCGACGGCTCTGTGCTCCCTGGATATTACGGCATCGAAGCCGGGCAGTCTGCGGTCGGCGATATTTTTTTATGGTTTGTCCATCATCTTGTCCCGGATAAATACGGAAAGACGGTTGAGGAAAGATTCAAAAATCTGGAAACCGCAGCTTCCCGGCAAAAGCCGGGAGAGCACGGCTTAGTTGCTCTGGACTGGAACAACGGAAACCGCACCATCCTGGTCGATGTCCGGCTGAGCGGGCTTCTTATCGGGCAGACACTTCACACAGAAGCTCATGAGATCTACCGCGCCTTGATTGAAGCCACGGCCTTTGGCGCACTGACCATCATCAACCGGATTGAGGAATACGGCGTAGCGGTCAGGGACATCGTGAACTGCGGCGGCCTGGCCATAAAAAATCCCTTCCTGATGCAAATTTACGCGGACATCACCGGACGCCCGATGAAAGTCTCGCGAAGCGAGCAAACCTGTGCTTTGGGGGCTGCCATATTCGGGGCAGTGGCTGCCGGAAAAGAATCGAGCGGGTTCTCGTCGGTTGAAGAAGCTCAAAACGCGATGACAGGAACGAAGGAGGTCTTTGAGCCGAATATGGAAAATCACAAGGTCAACCAGGAGATGTTCCAGCTTTATACTCAATTGCACGATGCTTTCGGCAGGAAAGAATGGTCGGGAACTCTTTGTCATGTGATGAAGGCCTTGATCGCCCTGCGAGAGCGCCAGAGAAAGGGTCAATAATGCTGGCAGAATTGAAGGAGCGCGTCTGGAAGGCCAACCTGGGTCTGGTTAAATACAATCTGGTCATTCTGACCTGGGGCAACGTCAGCGGCATCGATTGGAGCCAGGGCCTGGTCGTCATCAAACCCAGCGGCGTCTCGTACGAGGAATTGAAGCCTGCGGACATGGTTGTGGTGGACTTGAAAGGGAAAAAAATCGAAGGCAAGCTCAATGCCTCCTCGGACACTCCAACCCACATAGAGCTTTACAAAGCCTTTAAAAATATTTCCGGCATAGCCCACACCCACAGCGAACACGCGACAATGTTCGCTCAGGCTTACAAGGCCATCCCTTGCCTGGGCACAACCCATGCGGACTATTTTCACGGAGAAATACCGGTCACCCGGCTGATCCGTAAAGAAGAAGCAGAGAAGGATTACGAAGCTAATACGGGCAAAGTAATCGTTGAGCGATTTGCCAAGCTCAATCCCCTGGAGATGCCAGCGGTTCTGGTTGCCGGCCATGGGCCTTTCACCTGGGGACGGACGCCGGAAGAAGCCGTGATCAACAGCGTTGCCCTGGAGTCGGTGGCGAAAATGGCCTGGGGCACTCTCCATCTCAGCCGGCAAAAGCGCCCTCTTCCCGAATTCCTTTTAAGGAAGCATTACCAAAGAAGACATGGCCCTCAGGCCTATTATGGACAGAAAAAGGGAGAGTCAAAATGAAAAATAAACCCGAGATCAAATTGGGAATCGTGGCCGTGAGCAGGGATTGCTTTCTGGTCGATCTATCCGAAAAAAGAAGAAAGCGTGTCGTCGAGGAATGCAAGGCAAAAAATATCGCCATTGCCGAAATAAAGACCGTGGTCGAGAATGAGAAGAATTCTCTCCAAGCTCTGGAAGAGCTGAAAAAAAATAATGTCAATGCCCTGGTCATCTTCCTCGGAAACTTCGGACCCGAGGGCCCGACAACTCTGCTCGCCCAGAAATTCGACGGTCCGGTCATGTTCGCGGCAGCGGCTGAAGAAACCGAAAAGGATTTGATCCACGGCCGTGGAGATGCCTTCTGCGGAATGCTCAATGCCTCTTACAACATTGGCTTGAGGCATCTGAATCCTTATATTCCCGAATACCCTGTGGGCACTGCCGGTGAAGTCGCGGACATGATCGCCGACTTTATTCCTCTGGCCAGGATTCTTTGCGGCTTGAAGAAGCTCAAAATATTCTCTTTCGGACCCAGGCCTCAGGATTTCCTGGCCTGCAGCGCGCCGATCAAGCCCCTCTATGACCTCGGGATCGAGGTCATGGAAAACAGCGAGCTCGACCTCTACGATATTTTTCTGGCGGCAAAGGACAGCCCGGAAATAGATAAAGTGGCCTCAGACATGGCCAAGGAGCTCGGCAAGGGCAACACCTACCCTGACCTTCTCAAAAAATTAGCTCAGTACGAGGTGGCTCTGACTAAATTTTATGCTGACCATCTCGGCGCCAGCGGGTATGCTGTATTTGCCAACAAGTGCTGGCCGGCTTTTGAACGCTACTTCGGGTTTGTGCCCTGCTATGTCAACTCCCGTCTGGCTTCCAGGGGAATTCCTGTCGCCTGCGAAGTGGATATCTACGGAGCTTTGAGCGAATACATGATCACCTGTGCCACTGAACTTCCTGCGACTCTGCTCGATATCAACAACACCGTCCCGCACGACATGTACGAAAAAGCCAAAGAGCAAGCCGGAAAATACAAATCCAGCGACCTCTTCATGGGCTTTCACTGCGGCAATACGGCCGCCTCCTGCATGCTCGAGAGCGGGATAAAATATCAGCTCATCATGAACCGTCTGCTCGAGGCAGGTAAGAGGCCGGACATTACGCGCGGAACGCTGGAAGGAAGAATTCGGCCCGGAGATACGACCATTTTCCGGCTGCAGTCCACACCCGACACACGGCTCAGGGCTTATGTGGCTGAAGGCGAAATCCTGGATATCGACCCCAGGTCATTCGGAAGCATCGGAGTCTTTGCCGTCAGGGAAATGGGCCGTTTCTACCGCCATGTTCTGATCGAGAAAAGATTCCCTCACCACACAGCTGTGGCATTCAAGCATTGCGGAAAAGCCCTGTTCGGGGCAGCGAAAATGCTTGGAGTTGAGGATGTCAGCTTCAACCAGCCCCCTGCCATGCTCTACAAGACGGAAAATCCCTTTGCCTGATGATTAATTAAAAGATAAAATTATGAACACTGTCCTTAGGGACATCCAGTATGCCTCAGCGGATGCCACTCTTGCCAAAACATAAAAAAGTATGCAACCCGGGGAACGTCCCCAACGATTATTTACCAGGCTGAACCTTTCGGCTGAAAGAGGGGTAGATAGCAAAGGATTGGCTGTGGGTCAGCCTTTTCCGGTTTTCGCCGCTTGAGTCCATGATGTAAAGCTGGGGATTTCCGCTGCGCTTGGAAACAAAAACAATCCTCTTTCCGTCCGGTGAAAAGGCCGGATGGTCGTCATGGTCGCAGTTGACAGTCAGCCGCTCGATGCCTGTGCCTTCGGCATTCATCGCATAAATCTCGGGGTTGCCGTCCGAATAGCCGGTGAAGACAATCTTTTTTCCGTCAGGAGAGAATTTCGGGTAGCAGTCGACAAAGCTGTTGTAGGTCAGGCGCGCGACTTCCTTTGTTTCCATATCCATAGCATAGATTTCAGGAATCCAGTAATCCCGAACAGAGGCAAAAGCTACGGACCTTCCGTCAGGTGAAAAGGAGGGATATTTATCATCATCTGGATTGCTACTCAGATTCTGAAGGTTTTTACCGCCGGCATCCATCCCATAGATTTCCCAGTTTCCATCCCGGTTGCTGCAGAAAATTATTTTTTTGCCGTCAGGCGAAAAAGATGGATAGATATCATCGGCCTCATCAAAGGTGAGTCTTTTGGGATTTTTCCCGTTGCCATCCATGGTGTAAATTTCAAGGTTGCCGTCACGGCCTGAGCTGAAGACAATCTTCTCATCGTCAGGAGAGAAAGAAGCGTAGTCATCGTAGGCATCCTCGTAAGTCAGCCTTCGCTGATTTGCACCGTCGCTGTCCATCACATAGATTTCCGCATTCCCATCC
>CAZJYC010000079.1:8657-11466 GCA_964550165.1 uncultured Eubacteriales bacterium | reverse complement strand
AACAGGCCATTATATGACATTCCTTTTTTGAATAAAAATCCTCTCTTCTTGAAGGCAAGCATCTTTTTTTGTGAAGGCCTATGATGATAAGAGCCAACTCTAACAGCGCTGGTTTCCGTCCCTCCGAAGCCCATGGTGGTGGGCGGGAGGGTCTTTGGCGAGGAGGGATGGAAACCAGCGCCTCCTTCCTCACTCTATCAAATCTCTTTCCTCATCACGGGAAAAAAGATGCTTCCTTCTTGAAGTTAGCATTTCCAATCCTGCTGTAAAAAATGTCTCCATGAATATCCAGAGATTTTGAGAAGGGCCGGAGCGATACGCTGCCGCCGAGATGAACGCAGATGAGCTTCCATTCCATACAATCTATTTTTAAATTTGGAAATTATCCTGTATCATATGACTTTGAAAAAATCGGATGTCTGGTTCAGGGGCTTGAGGCTAAGCGAGAAAGATAATTTCATATTTCCCCGTGAATTTCCATGGTGAAGGTCAAAGAAGTCAAGGCAAAGAGCATCCTCAATAAATCAAAGATCTTCAATTACTGCCTCAATCCCTATACAGGCTGCGAGCACAATTGCGCATACTGCTATGCCCGGCTTTTCATGAGGCGGTATTCCGGCCACAGTGAAGCCTGGGGAGAGTTTGTCGATATCAAAGTCAATGCCCCTGAGCTTTTGAGAAAGCAACTGCAAAGCGCAAAAAGGGGCACTATCTGGATTTCTTCTGTCTGCGACCCTTATCAGCCGGTTGAAGCAAAGTACAGGCTTACCAGGCAATGTTTGGAAGAGCTGGTGAAAAGGCAATTCCCTATCAATATCCAGACGAAATCAGCATTAATTCTGCGTGACCTGGACCTCATTCTGCAGTTTGAGGAGAAAGACGTGGGTTTCACCATTGCCACAGATGACGAAAGGGTGGCTAAGCTGTTCGAGCCAAGGGCTTCGTCTGTCAGGGAGCGTCTCGACGCCCTGGATAGAATCCGCTCCCAAGGCATCAAGACTTTTGTCTTCATCGGCCCCCTCCTTCCAGGAAATCCAGAAAAGTTCATCGAGCAGCTCGAGGGAAAGGCAGACAGGGTCTACATCGACAGAATGAATTATATGAGCACCATGAGAAGATTCTATCACATGCATGGATTGGCCGGAGCGGCCACTGAAAGATTCTTCCGTGAGCACAAACAAAGGCTTGTCAGTGAATTGAAGAAGAGGCGGATGAGGTTCGAAGTTCTGTTTTGAATTTTTGCTTGTCCATACGTGACATTAACAATCCGCTGGCAATATATTGCCTGCCAGGTCAGCGGCGTGGATTTCGTACTCAATGTGGAGGGAGCTTCGGGCGAGGAAAAGAAGATTCCTTCCCTCCCTCAAAAAAAGAAACCAGGCTGAAGTCAAATGGATTAAATGAAATTATCGGTGACGGCTATTTCCAGTAGCTCGAGACAAATCTTTCCACTTCAGGAATCCCGCCCTGGTAGATGAGATAGCCATTATCAGGCTCGCGTTCGGTGATCTCTCCGGCCACAGGAGTGAGCATGATCCTTTTGACCTCTTCGAGGTCGCTCGACAGCCCCAGCGCCCAGCCGAGCTTCACATAGGCGACCTCGGGAAGCATGTTGGAAGCGGGAACAACGCCCAGCTCCATGATATCGCGTCCGGTGTCGTAGACATACATCTGCACATAGCCCCACAACGTCTGCACCGTCATGAACATGGCGATGCCTTTTTCATTGGCCCGCCTCAGAGCCGGATAGAGAGGCTTGTTGACATGGCCCAGCCCGGTTCCCGCAATCACGATGCCTTTATAATCGTTGTCAATCAGCGACTCTATGATGTCGGGCTTCATGTTGGGATAATAATAGACGATGGAAACTTTCTCTTCAAAAGCGGTGTTGATCCTGACATTTTTATCGCTCCGCCTTCGCTTGTAGTCATCGCGGAGGGCAATGATCTTATCCCTGCTCACCATGGCGATCGGAATATCGCCTATGGTCCTGAAGGTCGAGCGGTAGGAAGAATGCATCTTGCGCACCCTGGTGCCGCGGTGGAGCAGGTCATACTGGTCGCTCGTCGGGCCGAACATGCAGACCATGACCTCGGCGATATCGCTTTCAGCCGCGGTCTTGGTGGCGTTGATCAGATTAAGGGCCGCATCTGACGACGGCCGGTCGCTCGAGCGCTGCGAACCGACCATCACGATCGGCACAGGCGAATCCTGGACCATGAAAGAAAGTATTGCGGCCGTGTGGTGCATGGTGTCTGTGCCGTGGCCGATGACAATCCCCTGGACGCCTTTCTCGATTTCTTTGCCTATGGCCCTGGCCGTGCCGACCCACTGCTCGGGCCCCATATTCTCGCTGAAAACACCGTAAAGCTTCTCTGTCTCGAGGTTGCAGATATCGGCCAGCTCAGGAACAGAACCGTAGAGCTCTCCAGGCGTGAAGGCGGGAATCACAGCGCCAGTCCGGTAATCCAGGCGGCTGGCAATCGTGCCGCCGGTGCCGAGCAGCTTGACCCGAGGCTTCTTGGGATCATAGGGAAATTCCTTCTCCGGTATCTTGTAATGAGCTTCTTTGTAGCCAATTTCTTTGATTTCTATCACCGTGTCAACAGTGATACCAACGTTGTACCCGTTGCGCAGCTTGAGGACGATGTGTTTTTCATCCTCTGTTTCGGAGCGGGGCAGGATAATTCCGGTGAACTTGCCGTGGGTGGTTGTCACCTCGGCATCGCTCCAGACACGCACACCGTGCGCTTTAAGGAGCGAAAGAGCTTCTCCTCGATAGCCTTTATAAATATCGTTCATGGCCTTT
>CAZJYC010000079.1:0-8557 GCA_964550165.1 uncultured Eubacteriales bacterium | reverse complement strand
CAGGCTGCGAAGTTCCTTATCGCTCAGCTTGTAAATGCCCAGTTTCTTAATGGCCTCAGCAGGTTCCCGGCTATCCAGTGACATCATTTTAAGGATCTCCGGAAAAGCTTCCCTGGCAAATTCACCTCCGCTATAAAGCCTCAATAGATCCAGCAGAGATTCATCCTGGAGCCTGGAAACGGGGAATCCCTTTCTTTCCAGATGTTTCAACATCTGACCGAGGACCACAGCGGCAATGGCTGGCTTGATGGGAAAAGCCTCCACAGCCCGCTGGAAAAGAACGGCACGCTCGTCAGTCACCATCGCCTCGATGATTTCCTGAGAAAGGCCGAGCTTCCGGTAATATTCCCGGCGCTGCCAGGGCGTCAGAGGAAGCCGGTTCTTTGCCCTTTCAATCCGCTCCTCTGCAAGCGGCACAGGCGGCATATCCGTATCAGGATACATCCTGTCAGGTCCGGGCAGAATTCTCTCGAACCCGTTTATCCCTGAACGGAAAGCCTGCCGGGTTTCGTTGGGAACTCCTTCAGCGGCTTCGGCGGCCCTGATGATGATTTCGCTGACAGCCGTTTCCGAATCCCTGTCATCCCCCCAGACCAAAACTATGGCATCGTTTTTTTTGCTCTCCAGGGCAGAGGCAATTTTCCGCCACTCTGCGGAAGCAAGCGGGCTGTCCTTCATCTCGCTGTGGATGATGTTGGGCAGCTCGTCGAGGCAGGCGATAACCCTTACTCTGTCGGAGATTTCGCTGGCCAGGTCTCTTCCTGGCTGAAGCGGGAAGGTCAGGAGACCTTTGTAATCCGACAGCCTAACAGCCATGATGCGCCATCCTCGCTCCAGAGCGCGGCTGAGGGGCGAGAAAGAAGTCTTCTTCAGAATGCCGGAGACCTCAGCAGAGGCTGACTTAAGAGTATCCTTGCTTATTCCTCTTTTCTGCAGCTCAGCTCTCAGCTCGAGGAGGTTCCATTGCCTCAGCGCTTCGAAATGTGTCAGCCGCGGGATGTAGGGAATCTTGTGCACGCCCTTGATCTCCACCCGCGTCCCGCCTTCAACACTGACGTTGACATCCTGGCGCGCCCTCCCGATACCTGTCCTGACTTTGCCTGTGCAGCGCGCCAGCTCCCTGAGGAGCTCAGCAACTTCGGCCACTTCCCAGGGCGCCCGCATGTCGGGGTAAGTCACGGTCTCGATCAAAGGGATGCTCAACCGGTCTGTTTTGAAGACTCTTCGATGCCCGATGTCACTGACCTGACGGCAGGCATCCTCTTCCAGACCTAACTGCCGGATGTTAATTCTTTGGTCCTTGTAGGGAATCCAGCCGTCAGTGCCGAGGATAGTCGTGCGCTGAAATCCTGCGGGGATGCTGCCGTCGAGATACTGCTTGCGCAAGATGTGAAGCTCGCCGACGATGTTGCAGTTGAGGAGAAGAGCCACCTCAAGGGCGATGTCGAGCGCCTCTTGGTTGAGCTCGAAGGGAGGGGTATCGTCCATCTCGTAAGTGCAAACGTTGTTTCTGTTGAGCTGGTAAACGATCTCTTTGCGTGTCTTGAATTCCATGATGGCCGTGCCGTCGTATTCGCCGAGCTCGGAGAGAGTGGGCCGCATGTGCCGCAGCACTTCGGCATGATAGTCCTCATAGTATTCACCGGCAGGACAGCGGCAAAAAAGTTTTTTCTGGGTTTTCAACTGCTGATGGATTTCAAGCCCGGACTTGAAGCCTATCTCGAGATAATATCGTTCTTTGAGCTCACCGTAATTGAAAATTTTTGGCATGAGTCAATTATGTGATTGCAAATGAATCTGTCGCCGAACCTGGGCTTTTTACAGGTTCTTGAAATTCAGCATGGCGTTGAAGACGAGGAAAAAGGAACCATGGGTCTGGTGCCGCCACATTGGATTGAAGCTGAACATGATCACGTGGCCCTGTCCTAAAGTCGCGTCAAGGAGCGCTGGAGTGCCTGCCAGCTCTTCGCCGTGGTCAAGGCCGCCGCTGATCAAGAGCTCTTTGACATTCTTGCTGTAGCTGAGGATTGTTTTTGGCCTCGGCATCAAAGGAAAGCGGGGCTGCTCTTCAGCCTGTTCTTCTTCCTTCTGAGCTTTGCGGAACTCCTCTATCGTTTTCTGTCCGAGGTCCCGTGGCCGTCCCTGCGGTATATCAGGATCGTTAACTCCGCCCCTTCCTGAGACTCTTCCGCCCGCACCGGCAGCGCCAAAAGGCGGCATCATCCCGAATCTGCGGCCGCGCATGCCCATGCCCACAGCGAACACTGGCGCCTGGCTGAAATACACTCCCAACGAATCGTCATACCCGTAGACGATAGGGCTCGCTTTTTCCGTGACTTCCACTTTGTAGACGCTTCCCCTGGCCCAGAGGTTGGGAGTATCCCGAACCGTTGTTCCCTGTGCCAGCCCGAAATGAATCGGCAGCGAGGAGCTGTTGGCAAGGGTGATGAACAATCCGCCCTGTTTGATGAAATCCCGGAGATGGATCACTCCTTCGAACTCGAGACCTCCCCGCATGTCGTCGGTTGAATCCTGGACGCCAATGTTAGGTGTGAGCTCGGTCTTTTTCCAGGGCCTCGGCTTATCGTCTGTGAGGCCTTGGACGATGCTCATGGCATCAGAAGACGAGGGGCCGAAGAGGATGACATCATATTTTTCGCGGAGGTTGGCGTTGTCCCGAACAGTGTGGACAGAGATATAATCATAGGGAATCTGGAGCTCGTCGAGCGCGATCCGGACCCAGCCTTCGGTCTGGGTGGACTGCCAGGTATGCATCAGAGCGACGCGCGGGATGATGAGTTCGTGCGTCGGGACATCGGGTGCAGCGGGCACAGCGTAAACATTGATTCCATACCCCTGGCTGGCCTCGTTAAGGATACTTTCCAGATTTCCGGCGTTCTTATCCACCCGGATGATGAAAGTCCCTGCGTTGAACTTTTTTCCCTGCGATTCGAACGATTTCTCCGCAGCGAGGATCTTAAGCTCCTTATTCTTAAAAAGGAAAGAGGCGATCTGGTTATCGGCATTATGGTTGATGAGGAAAGCCTGAACATTACCTCTGCCCCGGCGGATTAACCCGCCCGGCGCTTTGATTTCTCCGTTGATGAGGGTCATCGGGACAGAGAGCACAGAGACATCCTCCACGCGGACAGTTTTCACGTTGTAAAGGGGGCCCATCGTCCAGCCTACATCGTCATAAGGCCGGGGTTCCGTGGTGTTGAAATACTGAAGGTCGAGCATCATGTCCGCCATGCGCGAGTAAGGCTGGTCCATTCGAACGATGTAACTCCCGGCAGGATATTCCGACTTGCCGACCTTGAAGGATTTTTCCGCCCTGTGTATCTCTAAGCCCTGCCACTGGAGGAGTTTCAGAAGGCGAGCTGCCTGACCGGGACGCGTGTCATCGCTGGGAAAAATGTAGGCAGCCGGACCTTCATTACGGGCTTTGTCAACCGAGCGTTTGCTCTTAAGAAAGAAGTTCTCCATGAAACGCTCCTTGTGGCTGGCAATGTAATTCATGCCGACAAGGATGGCGCTCTGCTGAAGGTTGACATTGTTGCGGATGGACCAGAGAGTGGTCCGGAGGGGCGGATTAGGACGATACCAGGCTCTGTCTCCTCTGGCCGTAATGACGCGTGTGCTCCCGTTGCCAGCACCCTGGGTTTCGTAAAAGCGGCCGATAGCGTTATGGCCGTTGGCCGCGTAAAAAGCATAATTTGGCGCCCAGCCGTCGTAAAACTCATGAGTCCAGACGCCCGGCACACCCTGCCGGGTCAGGTCATCGACCTCCTGGTAAGCGAGCTGGTGCCATTCATCGATGACGATCGGATCGAGCCAGGCATTGTAAGGACCCGTTCCTGTGGAAATATAAAGGTGGGATGCTGATTCGTGGAGGTCATGCATCACCTGAGGATGGAAATCGAAAAAGACTTTCATGATGTTCCGGCTGAGCTCGAGGGACAGAGCGAGATTATCCCTGTTATTGTCGTGGGCGACGTATTTTCCCCAGTAAAGGAGGCGATTCGGGACATTGGCCTTTGGGTCTTTGCGCGGAGCCATGGCGATATCGACCTGTTTGTCGCGGCCGTCAACTTCCAGGATAGGAGTGATGAGGACGATGGAGTTTTCCCGTATGGTCTTGAAGAATGGGGACTCGTCAACCGCCACGCGGTAGGCAAGCTCCATCAACATCTCAACAGAGCCGGTCTCGCCGGAATGCATTGCTCCTGTAGCCCAGTACATGGGCTTGGCCTCGCGGATGAGCTGCTGCGCCTCCTGATCGCTCGTTTTTCGGGGGTTGGCCAGTTTGGCATTAATCTGTTTGTACCTGTCAAGGTCGGCCATAGTTTTCTCATCAGCAACGGCCACAACGATCCATTCTTTTCCTTCTTCTGTGGTTCCGACAGTGAAAACCTTGACTCTCGGAGTGGCGGCAGCCAGAGCCCTCATGTACTTATAGACTTCATGGGAATAGCTCAGGACATCGCGCGCTCCGGCAATACGGCCGAGAACTTCAAGCGGAGTGGGAATCCCTCTGGCGTAAGGCATGTAGCTCACGTATTTGGTCATGAAATGGGGGTCTGTCGTGAACTCGCGAATTTTTTTGGTGTATTCCTCATGGACTTTCTGCTGCTGGGAGAACGAGAATGCAGGAGAAAAGACAAGGGCTGCTGCAAGAAAAAAGGCTAGCCAGATCCGGCCACTCGGGATGATTCTTATAAGAGACCCAAAGGTCTTACGAAATGACTGCGACATATCTTCCTCCTTGCTTTGAATTCACTACTTGAGCAAGACAATACACAGTTTTTTTGGCCGGGTCAAGTGAGCACCAGAAAATCAAAGACAGACATATCATTGCACTTTTTATGCAAAAATTAATGAAATTGCATAAAACATGCAATAAATATTTTAATGAATCTATTATTTTCTATTTATCAATCCATCGTAGACAGCTGGAAACCGAAAGAATTTAAATTAGTAGCGGAATTCCTAAAAGAAAAAGATTATAAAGTTGTAGCCAGAAAATTAAAAAAAGATCCTTCTTTAATGTGGAGAAGAAAAAAGAGCTTAAAAATAAACGAGTACATTGCCGTAAAGAAGCTGATAAACCTTCTGATTGACTGATATGACAAAGCCTTTTTGTTTCTGCTTGGTTTACATTTTTGGTGAGATAGGAGCCTTTTTCATTTTTAAAATGATGAATTATTTTCTTGAAAATAAGTTAGAGTTTCATGTCAATATTTCAGTAGTCAAGGGAATGGTTGAGCGTTTATTTATGTTTCTGGCTCTGGTCTATAATTTTCCACACGCTATGATTGCTTTTGGTGCGATAAAGATAGGAACAAGGATCAAGTTAGATGAGAAAATTTCTAATGATTATTTCTTTTTAGGAAATATGATTTCCTTAATCCTGACAATTTTAGTTCTAGAACTCATCCGAACCTCCTTTCAGTCCAGCCAGCCTCTTCTTCGCATCCGTAACCTCAGGTTTTCCCGGATCAGCGTCTTTCCAGAACCCAAGGAATTTCTCGTACTGCTCTGTGGCTCTGCCCTTCAAGCCTTTTTCCTGGTATAACTTCGCCAACCTGTAGTGGTAGAGGGGATGGATGAGGCAACGTCCCTCGCTTGCCGGGTCAAAGGTAATCAGCCGTTCGTACTCGGCAATGGCCTTATCGAACAATTCTTTCTGCACATAAGCCCTGGCCAGAATATCTTTGAAAAAGGGCGCATTGAAAGGAAGGATGAACTGCATAGAAGGAGGCTTTCCCAAGGGCGGAGCCTTTTCCAAGTGAGCGATGGCTTTCTCAACAGAGCCTTCTGCGAGAAGAACTTCTCCATAGAGTATGTCTAAACCAATCTGAACCCAATTCTTGAAGAAGGGATGAATATTCGGGAGCAGGGATTTTATCTCAGCCACCCTTGATTTTGCGGAATCGATATTTTTCTCTTTCAAGTCAACTAATCCAAGATAAATACGGAAAAGATCTGTCAAACTTTTTTCGAAATGCGGATAATTTTTTATATTATAGTCAAGCCATCCTTTGAATCGCGCCCGGCTTTTTTCAAACTCTCCCCTATCACTCAGAATCCAGCCCATCATCCAATCGACAGAAGCCTTTCTGCCTTCGCTTCCGACTTCTTCTGCCAGATTTTCAAGTTTCTCAATAAACCCAAGGCTTTGCTCCGGGCTTCCAAGCCAGTAATGATAAAAACTTTTCCAGAGATATCCGCTTCCTTTGGCGCCTTGAGTCGGGGCCACGGCAATCTCCTTTTCGACCCATTTCATGGCTTCGGCATAATTTTCCTTTAAAGCAAAAATGTATCCGATCCTCCAGTAGGTATCAAAAAAGTCAGGCTTAGCCTCCAACGCTTCTTTGTATTTGGCTATGGCTTCATCAAGCTTTCCCATACGGAAATATTGCTCAGCCATGGAATCCAAGGGATTGGCATCCCCGGGCGAGACAGCCGCATATTTTTTAAAATATTCGATAGCCTTCTCGTAATTCCCCATGTCCGAGTACATATAGGCAAACTGGTTCAGGGCATAACCATAGTTTGGGTCGAGCTCTAACGCCTTATTGTACTCTTCGATGGCTTTATCGAACATTCCATTAAGATCATAATAAGCAGCCAGTTCATAATGAACCTGTTTCTCTTTGGGATATTTCTGGGCCATCTGCTGGTAAATGCGGAATTCTTTTTCCCGGTCATTCTCCACATCAAGGGCATATTGTGCTTCTATGTAGAGTTTTTCTTTGTCTGATGATTTCTGAGATAAAACCTTGGCTTTTTCATAAGCTTCGTTTCTCAGCCTGCTCATTCCCAATGAACCGTAGGCTTGAGCAAGGCAGAGGTAAGCCACAGCAAAATTCGGGTCAAGCTCAACCGCCTTCTCCAGAGATTTCCGGGCATCATCATAGTAGAACTTTTCGTATTCTTCCTTTCCTTTTAGAAAATATCGATAGGCTTCTATGGAATTGGTGGTGAAATCGGCAACCTGGATTTGAGCGGGCACGATTTTTCGTTCGGATATTCCCAAACCTCGAGATATTTCTTTGCTCAGCTCGCCAATCTGCTTCTCTAATATGCTCCTCACTCCCTCGCCTTTTGAGCTTGTGCTCTTCAGAATTTTCTTTGTCTGAACATCCAGGACTTTAGCGTCGGTAGCGAACATATCGCCGGCTTTAACGAAACTCCCCAGGACAATGGCCTTCACGCCATCCATCCGGCAGAGCTCAAAGCCCAATTCCCGGTCAACGACCTCCACCTCCTCTTCTCCGATTTGTTTGAGGAGGTCATACATCCGTTCCCATGTTGTGACCTGGAAATATTTCGACTGCTCGAGGCTTGTGATCAAAAGGTTAGGGATTGCCTTCTGGAGATAGTCGTAAGATCTATCTCCGGTTTGATTTTCAAAGCTGATCACGGCTATGGATGTCTGGGAAATTTTTTTGGCGGGAAGTAACTGCCACAAGACCACAGCGATAGCGATAAGTCCGATGATAACCAGGGCTGGAATGAAAAGTTTTTTCAAGCCGATGGTTACCGTGATCTCTCTCGAAGTGATAGACTTTTTTGTCGGAATGACTCTCTCTGTGGTGGGCACACCTTTCTCTATGTCTTTCAAATCTGAAAGAATCTTCTCTGCGCTCTGATACCTTTTCTCTTTATCCTTCTCCAGGCACCTCAGAACCAACCGGCTGAGGTCTTCAGAAAGCTGAGAGTTGAGCTTTCTTGGGTCCTGAGGCGTCTCACTCTTGTGCTTCATGGCTATGGCTAAAGGAGTTTCCCCTTCAAAAGGCAGACGGCCGGTCACCATCTCATAGAGTATAACTCCCAGGGAATAGATGTCAGACCGATGGTCGATGTCCTTCACTTCAGCCTGCTCGGGTGACATATACTCCGGCGTTCCGATCATCACTCCGGCGCCTGTTATCCCTTCGGTTTTGATGGAGCGAGCGATGCCGAAATCCATAATCCTGACATTCCCCTCTTCATCAACCATGATGTTCTGCGGCTTTAAATCCCGATGCACAACCCCGAGCCGGTGAGCCTCAGCTAAACCCTCACAGACCTGCTTGGCTATGGAAATCGTCTTCCCTGCGCTGAACTGTCCCACTTTTCTGATTAACCTGTGCAAATCCTCACCGGATACAAATTCCATGGTGATGTAGTGGCTGCCCTTCTCCTCACCCAGGTCATACATGCGGCAGACATTCCTGTGGGATATCTTGCGCGCCATTCTCAGCTCATTGCTGAAGCGCTCGATGGTCTTTCTATCAGAAGAGATTTCTGGCTTTATGAGCTTGAGGGCAATCTTCTCATGAATCTTTGTGTCGAGTGCTTTATAGACTTTGCCCATGCCGCCCTTTCCCAGTTCTTCAACAATCTGGTATCTTCCGGCAAAGGTTGCGCCTGTGGTTAGCTCCTCTTTCGGCGTCTCAAGGGTCTTGGTGTGAGAAAAAGGGATTTCCTTGGATGAGGGAAGAGGCGTTGCACATTCCTTGCAGTATTTGGAATCCGAGGGATTTTCGGTCTGGCATTTAGGGCATTTCAT
>CAZJYC010000078.1:0-11469 GCA_964550165.1 uncultured Eubacteriales bacterium | reverse complement strand
ACTAGAAGAAGAAACCATCCTCAAAGAATCAGACAGCGACCCTCGCTATATGTTGAGGCATATATGGGACTTAGCAGTTGATTCGAAGGGAAATATCTATTTACTTGACGATGATAAAATATCGAAATTCGATTACCAGAGAAAATTTATAGCCGCGGTTGGGAGAAAAGGACAGGGTCCGGGCGAATTTATGGGACCTCTTAAACTCTTTTTGGATAATAAGGACAACCTTTATGTCAACGATCAGGGAACTTCTCTGGTGAAATTCGATTCGGAGGGGACCTTTATAGAGCTTATTCGTCTTAAATTTATCATTCCTTTTATGCCCGTAGAAGCAAGAAATTTCTATGTCGATGAAGAAGGAAATATTTTTTCCTTTTATCGTGAGTACACCGAAAAAGGAGCCGAGAAGAGCTTAGTTAAAGCTTCCAAAGATGGACTCATAGAGAAAAAATTGGCCTTCTTTCTTGAAAAGAGCATAAAGGTGTCCCGTAGCGCTCGGGGAGGAGTGGTGGGAGGACATCCTCATGCCTATTCACCAACTTGCTTTTTCTGCGCAGTCGGAAACGATAAACTGTGCTACGGCGAGAACACAAATTACAGAATTTTTATTATCGATAATGAAGGAAATGTGAATATTATATTCGTTAAAGAGGAAAAAGCTCAGCCCATAACGGGTCAGGAAAAGGAAAGATATCGAAAAGCAAAGGACCTCTATTTTCCTCCTCATCGGCCCTTTTTCAAAGCCATATTGAGCGACGAAAAGGGGCGGATTTATGTAGTCAAAATGCGTTCGATTCTTGATAAAACAAGGGTTGAAGAGATTGATATTTTCAATAATAGCGGAATTTATCTTTATAAGACAACTTTGGAATATTTCCCCCTTGTTATTAGAAATGGCTGGATATATGTCTTGGACAAAGACGAGCAAGAACATAGAGAAATAAAAAGGCTTAGAATAAAAAACTACCATAATTTTAAAGACAATTAACCTGTCGTCTGGCCAGCTATGCGGGATATGAACCTCGGATCAAAGAGAGCGGCGAAAAAATCTTTGGGGGCAGAATGCGTCCGGATGTCAACCGGCACCTGAAGCGAGTGTTTGTTGAGGCTGCTAATGTCATCGTCATGAATCAATGACGCTGACCGCACCGCCATGTCATTCAGCTTTATTGGCGAGTGAAACAACGCAAAGGCCGTGTTAAAACAGTGGTGGCCATCGCCCGGCATCAGACCGAGGCCGTCTTTTTGGTTCTGAAACAAAACTAAAAGGGAACCTCAAGAGAATAAAACCGTTTCGCCCACCCGGAAGTCAACGCGATAAATGCATCCGATTTAATGACTCGTTAAGGTGACTGCGGAACTTTCTGGGAGAGATGCTCATGCCGCAGCGACGGCGTAAATTGAATATGATGAAATTTCATGAGAGCCAAAGAGACGAAATGTTTTCCTTTAAGAAGAAAGGAGGAGAAATAAAAGAAAAATTCACCATCTGTTTGACTCTTTTGCTGCGAATTGCTATTCTTCTTAGAAAAATGCAGATGACCAGAATATTATTTTTTCCAGGCCATTATTCATTTTATTTTCAAAAAATCTTATGAGGAGGTTTTGATGAGAATTCATTTTAAACCCCTTGACCGCAGGGAATTCATAAAAAGAGGGCTGGCAGGCGGATTCGTCTTCGCTTCCGCTCCTCTTTGGAAACTTTTTTCTTATACGATTCCTCCTTCTGAATTTTCATCGCATTGGCCTATCGAGCTGGAAAAAGAGACCTTGGAGAAACTCCTGAAGGTCGCTTTGCAGAACGGAGGCCAATTCGCTGAGGTCTATGTGGAATACACGGTGAATAACAGCATCGGTTTGGAAGAAGATAAAATCTATGCTGCTGGAAGAGGCGTGGATATGGGAATTGGAATCAGGGTGCTTCATGGGGAAAAAACTGGATATGCCCATTCTGACGATCTCAGCCTGGATAAGCTCGAAGAGACAGCTCGCGTGGCCGGCCTGATTGCTGCCGGGAAAGCCAAGCAGGCGCGAATAAGCCTCAGGGCAAAAGAAATTCCATCTTATTACCTGGTTAAAGTTTCCCCTGACAGCATTCTCCCCCAGGAAAAAGCTAAACTTCTCTGGCGGGCCAATTCGGTCGCCCGCGACTATGATAAGAGAATAAACCAGGTGAGCGTGAGTTTCAGCGATATGAATAAAAAAGTCATCATCGCCAACTCCGAAGGAGTTTTGGCCAGCGACGGACAAACGATAACCGGTTTGAGCGTCAGCGCCAGTGCCATCGAAAACGGGCGAAGAAGCAGAGGTTATGCTTACAAAAATGGAACTCTTGGCTATGAGCACTTTGACCTCAAGGCAGCCGAAGAGCTGGCCAGAGATGCAGGGAGGATGGCGGTCGCCATGCTTCCTGCCGAAGATGCGCCGGCGGGCGAATATCCGATTGTGATGGCCAAAGGTCACTGCGGAACATTCTTCCACGAGGCGATTGGCCACAGCCTTGAAGGGGATGGCGCTCGTAAAGAAACCACCTGCTTCTGGGATAAGAAGGGCGAGATGATTGCGGCCGAGATTGTCTCTCTGGCCGATGACGGAACTGTTCCTGGAAAGAGGGGCACGATCAATATCGACGATGAGGGGACTCCCGGCCAAAAGACGATTCTCATCAGCAATGGCAAATGCACGGGCTTTCTTTACGATAAACTAAATGCCCTGCTGATGAAAACAGAATCCACAGGCAACGGCCGGCGTCAATCCTATCAGCATTATCCCATCCCGCGCATGACGAATACTTACCTCATGCCAGGACAGGATGACCCAGAGGAGATCGTCAAGTCTGTGAGCTACGGCATTTATATCGCTCGAATCGGCGGAGGAAACGTATCGCCCACCACAGGCCGGTTTGTCTTCAGCGTGACAGAAGCTTATCTCATCGAAAACGGAAAGATCACCAGGCCTCTCAAAGGAATACAACTCATGGGCAATGGACCGGACGTTCTGAAAAATATCACCATGGTCGGTCCTGATTTGGAGATTTGGGGTGGAGGAACATGCGGAAAAGATGGCCAGGCGAAGCCTGTCTCGGATGGAAATCCCACCTTAAAGGTTTCAAAGATTACCATCGGCGGGGCAAAAATAAGACGATAACAAGGAGAAAAAAATGGATTATCAAAGATTTGCAGAGGAATTGGTTAAAAAAGTTCTTAAGCTGGGTGTTGACGAAGCAGAAGCTTATCTCCAGAGCAGCCGTCAATTTGAAGTCCAGGTCAGAAAAGGAGAAGTGGAGACAGTCAAGCAATCCACGACCAAAGGAGTAGGGCTCATCGTTTACAAAGATAAAAAATTGGGATTCTCCTATACGTCCGACTTTTCTTCTCAATCCCTCGATGACTTTGGCAAAAAAACAGTCCAGCTTTCTCTGGTGGGTGACCCAAAGCCATGGAACGGCCTTCCTGAGCCCGGCGAAGAAAGACAAAAGGACCTTGACCTCTGGGATGGATCGATTGCCGAAATCGCCAATACCAAGAAAATCAATATCGCCAAGCAGGCCGAAAAAGTCGCCGTTTCTTTTGACAAAAGAATCACAAACAGCGAGGGAGGAATGTTCGGCGACTCAGAAACAGAAATCATCCTCGTCAACTCAAAGGGAATTTCTCGGAGATACAAAACAACGTCTGTCGGCTTTGGAGTTTCCGTGGTTGCCGGGGAAGGCAATGACATGCAGTCAGGAAGCTGGGGCACGACAAAAAGACACTTCAAAGATCTGGAAAATATCGAAGATGTTGGCAAGAAAGCCGGAAAAAGAGCTGTAGAAAAGCTTGGGCCCAAGCCGGTCAAAACTCAAAAAGTTCCCGTTGTCTTTGACCGCTATGCGGCTCCCTCTTTTTGGTATGGATTGCTTTTCTCCCTTAACGGAGACAGTGTTTATAAGAAGACAACATTTTTGACGGATTACCTGGACAAATCCATCGCTTCGGAATTCGTCACTCTGGTTGATGATCCAACCCTTCCCCGCCATATCGCCTCTCTTCCTTATGACGGCGAAGGCAAGGTCACAAGGAAAAACACGTTGATTGAAAAAGGGATTCTCAAAATGTTTATCTATGACACCCTCACGGCTCGAAAAGCCGGAGTTAAGGTTAACACCATTGCCCAGAGAGGCGGATACAAAGGTATTCCTTCCGGTTCTTTTCTGAATGTCATCGTTCAGAGCGGGAAGACAGAACTGGAGAAGATCATCAAGGGAATCGATGAAGGGTTTTACGTCACAGGTTTAAGAGGGATAGGCACAGATATTGCGACTGGAAATTATTCTTGCGGGGCTTCTGGCTTTTGGATAGAGAAGGGAGAAATTGCCTTTCCTGTCGATGGCATCACCCTGGGGGGCAATGCCTTGGATATGCTGAAGAATATCGAAGTTGTTGCCAATGATATAGACATCAGAGGAAGTCTCAATAGCCCTTCTTTTAAGATTACGGAAATAGCTGTAGGAGGGAAGGCTTAATCGCCCTTTGTATATTCAAGAATAAAAAATACCGGATTGTATGGAAAGGAGGCTTGGCGATGAAGAAGCCAGTAATGATTCTGACATTAGCGGTTCTCTGTTTATCCAGCACTGCCCTGGCCCAGGAAAGAGGCTTTGGCTTGGGTGTCATTTTGGGGGAGCCAACCGGGCTGAGTCTAAAGAACTGGACTGGGCCTAAGACGGCCATAGATGGTGCAGCAGCCTGGTCGTTCACTCAAGGTTCATTCCATGTTCATGTCGACTATCTGCTGCACAGCTTCGGCCTTTTCAATGTAGAAAAGGGCAAACTCCTTCTCTATTACGGCATCGGAGGCAGCCTTGACACTGAAGAGGAATTAAGGGTTGGAGTCCGGATTCCTGTAGGTTTGAATTATAATTTTGAACAGGCGCCTCTGGATATTTTCTTTGAGATTGCCCCTTTGCTGGATTTAACGCCCAGCACAGAATTCAGGATTCAAGGTGGGATTGGCATCCGATATTTTTTCTAAATCAACTTTTCTTCCTTAACACCTGAAAGGGAGAAAAACCTCAAAAACCGTTTAGTCATTGCTTGTTCCGCATCTCTGACCCTGGAGAGCGGGACATCAGGGATTTTTCCGCCGGCCATGATTTCGTGTCCGCCTCCTCTTCCGTATCCTTTAAGTATTGTTTGCATAATGTCAGCCGAGTTTGTCTCCGGGTGCATGGATCTGATGCTGAGGAAAATATCTTTCTTATACCAACCCATAACAAGCGCGCAACTGATATTCTCTTTAAAAATCAAAAAGTCGGCAATTTCTGCGGGCAGCTCCGGGTAGGGGATTGCGCCAAGAGGACAAACAACGGCAAATCTGTAAACCCTGCTTCTCTCCAGAGCGTCTTTGACACTCCGATAATAATCGGAAGAAAGAGGAGGATGGACGATTCGATAAAGCGCTTTGAAATTCACTTTGGGAAGGAGAAAGAGATAGTATTCATAATCCAATCTGGTTCCTTTGCGTCCGAGGTCTTTTGTCTCGCTCCGAATAGCGTAGAAAAGGGCCGTGGCCAGCCTTTTGGGAATCGCAACATTTCGCTCCTTTAAAGAAGAAGCGATGATCGTGCTTATCGCTCCCATTTTTTCGTTGACGTAAGCCCACTGTTTAAATTTTGTCGTTTCTCTCAAGGGATGATGATCGATTACGATATCTGGAACGCATTCGTCGGGTAAAGAACAGTTTCCTGTGTAGGGCTGGCAATCGAGCATGATGATTGGATAGTGCTTCTCGAGTAAGAGAGGGGAAAAACCAACGATTGGAATTCTCAGGACATTGACCATGGCTCTGTTTTCCGCTCTTCCTATAAAGCCCCCGAAGGCAACGGTCGAAGGAATATCCAGTTCTTTTTTGATGAGATAAGCAAGACCCCAAGAAGACGCAATGGCATCCGGATCAGGATTGTCGTGAGTCAGGATGAGGACATGTTTGGAGCTGGCCAGTGAACGGATTTTTTTTCCTAACATTTTTTCTCAAAAAAATCTTAAGTCTAAGGTTATTCCCTTAACAATTTTTCAGATTTTCTCATTTTTCATCCATTCAATCAACGGTCAGGTCTGCACAGGAAGCATCCCTAATTCCGGGAGAATGGCGTTAAAAACCCGAACGGGAGTAAGGTTATTCCCCGAAACCCTTTTTCATCATGGCATTGGACATGCTAACGTCTGCAAATCCAGCCGAAATGATCAGTTTAAACGCTTCCTCGACACTGAGGTCGAGGGATTTGACTTCATCCTCAGCTGCAATGATAAAGAAGCCTGTTGTGGGATTGGGAGTTGTCGGGATGAAGATCTTTAACAGCTTTTTATCGTCATGTCCTGGCAGGAGTTGTGTTACCTCTCCTGTAACGAAGCCTATGGATGAAAGACCCTTTTTGGGAAATTCAAGGAGAACGACGCGGGAGAATATTTTTTTTTCGCCAATGACGCCAGCCGTGAGATACTTGATGCCCTGGTAGATTGTTTTGATGACAGGAATTTTTGCGAGCAGAATTTCTCCATAGCTCAGAAATTTTTTTCCCAGGTAATTGCTAGCTGCAATACCCACGAGCATGATGAGAGCAAAAGCAATAAGAATCTCAACACCGGTGAACTGGAAATATGTTTTTGGCTGTAGCAGAGGAAGCATGAGGTTGAATGTTTTATCGATCAGGTTGACCACAGCTCTGATGATGGCTATTGTTGCCCAGAGAGGGACGATGATAACTAATCCCGTGAGGAAATATTTCCTCAAAATTCTGTATAAATTTTTTATGAACATCGTTTTTCCTCCCTTTACTCGAGATACTTCAGTTTTATGGGACTTCAGGAACAATGATTAATGTAGAATAAATTTTGTAAACAGTAAATATCGATCTCAGGCTGGGCAGCTTGCCTTCACCCTAGAGAGGAAGCATCTTTTTTCCCGTGATGAGGAAAGAGATTTGACAGAGTGAGGAAGGGAGGAGCTGGTTTCCGTCCCTCCGAAGCCCATGGTGGTGGGTGGGAGGATCTTTGGCAAGGAGGGATGGAAACCAGCACTGTTAGAGTTGGCTTTTATCATCATACGCCTTCACGGAAAAAAAGATGCTTACCCTTAGAGACAAAAATTTCATAATCGTCTTGGCTTTTGTTATAATGTTTTGATTTATGATGATTCATTGTGACATGGATGAATTAAGAAAGCATTGAAATCTTAGAGGGCATCTGTGGCCAAAGCTATCTGGCATTCCTTGGAAGTCGCACAGGTTCTCAAGGAGCTTGAGACCGATGCGCTTCTCGGCTTGAACGAAAAGCAGGTTCAGGAGCGTCTCGAGACCTATGGCTACAATGTCCTCAGAAAAGAGAAAAAGGTTTCTCCGTTCTTACTGTTTTTAAACCAGTTTAAGAATATCCTTATCGTCATCCTCCTCATCGCCATCGTTCTTTCGATTTTTATCGGAGAAGTTCTGGATGCTGTGATCATCGGGGTTATCGTGATTTTCAGCACCCTCCTTGCTTTTCTCCAGGAATACCGGGCTGAGAGGGCCCTGGAGGCCTTGAAGAAAATGCTGTCCCCCGCCGTAACGGTTCTAAGAGATGGAAATGAAGAAGAAGTCCTTTCCAGAGAGCTTGTTCCCGGGGATATTTTGATCCTTGAGGCAGGGGATAAGATTCCTGCTGATGCGAGGACGATTGAAGTCCAATCATTGCAGGTTGACGAAGCGACACTGACAGGAGAATCCGTCCCTGTGATGAAGGATTCACAGCCCCTCAGGGAGGGTGTGTCTCTGGGTGACCGAAAGAATATGATTTTTGCCGGCACGATGGTGACTTATGGCCGAGGCAAAGCCGTTGTCACCTCAACAGGAATGAACACAGAGTTTGGCAGGATTGCTGAGCAGGTGGCTGAGGTTGAGCATAAGAAAACTCCCTTGGAGAGAAGAACGGGAGAAATTGGCAAATGGCTGGGCATTATCGCCCTTGGCATCTGCTTTACTGTCGCCGGAATCAGCACGGTGAGAGAGGCCCTGAGCGGAAAAGTGGACATAGAATTTTTGGTTAACACAGTCATGTTTGCAGTCGCTCTGGCTGTGGCCGCAGTTCCTGAAGCGTTAACGGCCATCGTCACCGGAGCTCTGGCTATCGGCATGCGCCAGATGGCCAGGAGGAATGCCTTGGTGAGGAAAATGCCTGCGGTGGAGACTCTCGGCTGCACAACAGTCATCTGCTCGGATAAGACTGGAACCCTGACAAAAGGGGAGATGACTGTAAGAAAAATATTCACAGGAAGACAGCTCGTTGAAGTCACGGGGACTGGCTATGAGCCGGTTGGAGAATTTTTGGCTCCGGACATAGGCCACACCAGAAGCAGTCGGGTATTCAAGTTGCTTCTCCAGGGTGGACTCCTCTGCAATGACGCCGCATTGTTGAAAAAAGAACAGAAATGGCTTGTCAAAGGAGATCCCACCGAGGGTGCTCTCCTTGTCGTAGCCGCAAAGGGAGGCTTTAGTCCCGCTGAGCTCAGGCGAGAATATCCGAGAATTGGAGAAATTCCCTTCAGCTCGGAAAGGAAGTTGATGACAACAGTCCATCAGGAACAGAATCAGAGATGGATGGCTTATACGAAGGGTGCTCTTGAAGTCATTTTGCAAAGGTGTTCTCACATTTTGGAAGACAACGGCCTGAGCGAGCTTCGGAATCCAGAGAGAGAACAAATTGCAAAGGTCAATGAGCAAATGGCTCGTGAGGGCCTGAGGGTTCTCGGAATTGCCTTTAAAGAATATCCTGAGCCGGTCGGAATTTTCGGGGAAGAGGCTGAGAAGAATATGATTTTTCTCGGCTGTGTGGGCCTGATGGACCCTCCCAGGGAAGAGGCTATCGAGGCGGTAAAAGTATGCAGAAGAGTGAGGATCAAGACCATAATGGTCACAGGCGACTATGAAGTCACGGCCGTGGCTATCGCCAAAGAAATCGGCATCTATAAAGAAGGAGATTTAGTCCTTACGGGGGAAAAATTAGAAAAAATGTCTGATGAGGAGTTACAGAAGATTGTGGATAAAGTCACTGTCTACGCCAGGGTTTCGCCGATTGACAAACTGAAGATTGTGAGAGCGTGGATGGACAGGGGAGAGGTGGTGGCCGTCACCGGCGACGGTGTGAATGATGCGCCCGCCCTTAAGCGTGCCGACATCGGCATTGCCATGGGAATGACTGGAACTGATGTGACAAAGGACGCCGCGGATATGGTTCTCAGCGATGACAATTTTGCCACGATTGTGAAAGCTGTCGAGCAAGGGCGGTGGATTTATGAGAACATCAAAAAATACCTCACCTATCTCCTCAGATGCAACGTCACGGAAGTGGTTGTTATCGGAGGTATTGTGCTTGCTTTGGGTCCTGCTTATGTTCCCCTCCTTGCCGCCGCAATTTTATATATCAACCTGGCAACAGACGGGCTTCCCGCACTCGCCCTCGGAGTTGCCCCGCCTGAACCGGATATCATGGAGAGGCCGCCCAGAAACCCAAAGGAGAGCGTCTTTTCCTGGGAGGTCAAGGCCTTCATCCTCATCGCCTTGATGATTGAAATTCCCTTTTTCTATTTTTTCTTTTTTCATGAGTTCACAGATATCGCTGAAGCAAGGACAGAAATATTTTTCCTGTTCATCATTACCGAGCTCATCATCGCTTTGAATTTCAGGTCGATGAGATTCAGCATTTTTAAGGCACCACCTCATAAATGGCTGATGATGGCCATTGCCTGGGAGCTGATTTTGATTTTTGGGTTAGTCCAGATTCCTTCTGTCCGCCACTCTTTCGGAATCCTGAAGCCTTCTTTTTTGGACCTGGAAATCATTCTCGGTTATGGCGCTTTTGTCTTCATCTCGATGGAAGCGGTCAAAGCTATCGTCAGAAAGAAGCTCAATGCAGGCCGTTCTGGCTGACCTTAACGTAATTTTCCATCCTGGAAAAAAAGATGCATCCATCTGCGGGCAATTTGTTGCCATCATCAGGCAATAAGGTTATAATAGAAAAAATTATTTTGCCGATAGCGAAGGCCGATCTCCGGATTTTGGATTCATCATAAGGCGGAAGCTCCGGTGATCCCGAAAGGAGAAATCTTGAAATTCCATACCGCTTTACGCCCATGGGCCATTCGACGCCTGGAAAAGATAGATCGTGTTGATGTTGTGGTGGGAATTCCTTGCTTAAACAACGATTCGACCATCGAGCATGTGATCGATATGGTGAGCGAAGGTCTCGCCAAGCATTACCAGGATCTTAAGGCTGTGATCATCATCTCCGATGGCGGTTCTACCGATGATACCCGAGAACTCGCCAGGGATAAGACAGTTTATCCTTTCATTGAAAAAATTGTCACCATTTATCGGGGCGTTCCCGGGAAGGGGAGTGCGCTGCGCATGATCTTCGAGGCCGCATCGTCTCTGGAGGCCAAAGCCTGCGTGCTTTGCGATTCTGACGTGAGGAGCATCACCCCGGACTGGGTCAAGGCTCTGGCCGACCCAGTGTTGCTCCATCAACACGATTTTGTGGCTCCTATCTATTTCCGTTATAAATATGACGCCACCATTACCAACAACATCGCTTACAATTTGATCAGGGCTCTCTTCGGAAAGCGGGTGCGCCAGCCGATCGGAGGCGATTTTGGCCTTTCTAAAAATATGATTCAATTTTATTTTTACACCGCTCACGATGTCTGGATGACCGATATCGCCAGGTTTGGGATTGATATCTGGATGAGCACTTCAGCCATCATGGAGAATGTCTCGATCTGCCAGGCCTATTTAGGGGCCAAAATCCATGATGCCAAGGATCCGGTCAGCAGCCTGGGACCGATGTTCTACCAGGTAGTTCATTCCCTCTTTCAGTTGATGGAAAGCTATTCGGGAAAGTGGCAGAAGATCAAAGGAAGCACACCAGTCCCTATCTATGGAACGCCCTTGCCCCAGGAGCCTGAGGCCTTCACCGTAAACCTTGAGGATATGATTGAGAATTTCAAAGGAGGATTCAACAACCTGTCAGCCCTCTGGGAAAAAATTATCAACCCTGAGAGTTTCAGTCTCATCAAACAATTGGCCAGAAGAAGGAATAAAAATAATTTCTACATGCCGATAGACGCTTGGGCGAAGATCGTTTACGATTTTGCAGCCACCTTCCATCAATGGAAAAGGGATAGGGGCAAACTGGTGAACATCATGCGGCCCCTGTATTATGCCCGGGTGGCTTCATTCATCAACGAGACAAGAGAGATGAGTAACGTCCAGGCTGAGGAGGTTATTGAGCAACAAGCCCAAACCTTTGAAGATCTTAAGCCCTATTTAATGGAAAAATGGGATAAGGAATAAGCCGTATTGTCATCAAGGAGAAATACCATGAAACCGATAAAAATCTTGTTCGCTTCTTCAGAAGTCAATCCTTTTGCCAAGACTGGCGGATTGGCTGATGTTTC
>CAZJYC010000077.1:0-11532 GCA_964550165.1 uncultured Eubacteriales bacterium | reverse complement strand
GGAATGAGAAGGACCGCATGCTCAAGCTCTCTGTGCCGACACCCTTTCTTAACGGAAAATGTAAGGGGCAGGTGGCTTATGGAGTTGAAGATTTTCAAAGGCGAGGCGAAGAGCTTGTTGCCCAGAAATGGGTCGGGATTGTCTCACAGGATGAACGGTCAGCCCTGACGATTATCAACAACGGAACTTATGGTTTTGATTTTTTAGAAGGCGAACTTCGCCTTTCACTGCTCCGCTCTGCTGCTTATTCTGCCCATCCCGTGTCAAGGGAAATCCCTCTAGTGCCTCAGGACCGTTTTGAGCCGCGCATCGACCAGGGCGAGAGGGTTTTCCGTTTCTGGTTCAACGCCGGAGAGAGAACTGACCGGCTCTCGCGGGTGGACCGGGAAGCCCTTGTCAAGAACGAGAGCCCCATGGTCCTTTGCTGTTTTCCTCCGGGAGGAAGCAAGAAGCTCCTGCCTGCCATCTCTCTTGACGATGATGCTGTTCAGATTACAGCCCTCAAGATGGCCGAAGAAAAGAACTGGCTGATCATTCGCCTTTTCGAACCGACTGGCGAGGAAAGAAAAACGCGTGTCACGCTTCCGCCTTTGAACCTTGATTTTGATGTTTTTATCAAGGGATTTGAGATTAAAACCTTGGGCGTAGACCTCAAAACCAAGAAAGTCTTTGAAGTTAACTTGATGGAGAGGCGTTATTAATCTTGAAATATCGTTATGAATAAAAAGCCGGTTTCAATGGTCCTGGTTGGAACGAGCGGCATGGGCTTTTTTTACCTCAAAACTTTGCTCGAGGAATTTTCGCCTGAAGCCCTGGAACTCAAAGCCGCAGTCGACCCTTTCCCAGAGAGGTCTGATCTTTTTTCTGAGCTGAAGAGCCGGGGGATTCCAGTTTACGATTCGCTGAGCGATTTCTATCAAAGAGGTCAACGGGCGGAGCTTGTGGTTATCTCATCTCCGATCCACTATCACGTTCCGCAGAGCTGTGAAGCATTGCGTTTCGGCAGCCATGTTCTGTGCGAGAAGCCGCTTGGCGCAACCGTTCAGGAGGCTGACCGATTGATTCAGTCCAGGGATGAAGCTGGCTGCTGGGTCATGATCGGCTACCAGTGGTCCTATTCCGAAGCGATTCAAGTCCTGAAGCGAGACATCCGCCAGGGCAATTTTGGCAAGCCCATCCGGCTGAAAACACTTTGCTTATGGCCAAGGGATAAAACCTATTATCAGAGAAGCAGCTGGGCTGGACGAAAGAAGGATGAGGCTGGAAACTGGATTTTGGACAGCCCGGCAAACAATGCCATGGCCCATTTTCTTCACAATTTGTTTTATGTTCTGGGTGAGCGAGTCGATTCGAGCGCAAGCCCTGCCGAAGTCAGTGCTGAGCTCTACCGGGCTTATCCCATCGAAAATTTTGATTCCGCAGCCTGCCGGGCCATGACTGAAGAAGGGACAGAGCTTCTGTTCTATGCTTCCCATGCGGTTTTTCAAGAGAAGGGGCCCATGTTTTCCTTTGAATTCGAAAAAGCCACCGTCACTTATGGAGAGACTTCGGATGATATCGTCGCCGTTGGTCTGGACGGCAAGGAAAAGCATTATGGTTCGCCGGATGCGGAGCATCCCCTTCGGAAGCTTTTTGAGGCAGTGGCTTCGGCAAGAGAGTCAAAACTCATTGTCTGCGGTCCTGAAGCTTCCCGTCCGCAAACCCTTTGTATCAACGGCATTCAAGAGTCTGTTCCGGAGATTGGGAGTTTTCCGGACTCGATGATTCAGCGGGAAGGGGAAAGATGCGGGGTGGAAGGCCTGGCAGAGGCTCTTTACGATTGCTATCAAAAGGGAGCGCTGCCCAGCGAAGCCAAGCTGGATTGGGCGCGTTGTGGAAAACGTATTGATCTGCACAACTATCGTTTTTTTCCCGGAGGAACTTTTGGTGAATTCTGAGTATTGAGAGAAAGCATTCTTTTTTTCATGATTAATGTACGGTTCAGGCTGGGCATTCGAAAACACGCAGGCTTTGCCCCAGCGAGGCAAAGCCTGCTCGGTTTCAGGGTTCGCTCCCCTCTCCCTTCGGTCGAGGAACCATGCCCGCTCAGCCTTCAAACGGTTTTCTCTATGCTCAGCCTGAACCCTGTACGATATCAAGCTTCCATCAAAGTTCTGTATTGAGCCATGCTGCCGAAAGAGCGTATGCAGAAAGCCATGAGCCGCGAGAAGCCGGACCGCGTTCCTGTGATGTGCCAGATGAGCATTGGCCATATGCTTCTTCAAACCGGCTTTTCTCCTCTGGAATTCTGGCACTCTGTAGAACTTTTTGGCTGGGTTTATCCTGAGCACGGCCTGCTCAATAGCTCCCCGCACCAAAAAAAAACGTGCAGGTCTTGGCGCGCGTTACTGAGAAAAGGGGCGGCTATTGACCGCCTCCATTTGGGCTATTGAGTGAGTTTGAAAATTGCAATAAGGAATTAACAGCCGCTCTTTTTGGTGGGAATTCCGGGACAATGTATCCAGCTTCCATTCCACATCACCAAATCGTTGTTGAAATCCGACATTTTCTTGAGAGTGTAGAATCCCGCATTGGGAGATTTCGGGTCAAAAGAGAAACTGTCCTGCTGGTTGTCCCGCCCGAAGGAAGCGACCAGAAAGTCGTCGGCTTGCGGGCTGGAGATTCCGTACTGGGTTGCGTTCGGTCCGGTCCAGATTCGGAAGGGATTGCCCCACTGGTCTTTTATGGGGAGAGATTTGATATAGAGGGGAGAAATGGACTTATAGAAGGCAGTGCTGGCATCATAGGTGCCGTCCTGGTCTGGAGCGATTCCGTTGTCAGTAACGAAGTCTGCAACAGCCGTGGAAATTGTTTTGATATCGTTCATGGTTGATTTCTGTTTGGACCTGTTGATCGCCACCGAGACGTTGGGAATGACGATTGTAGCCAGGATGCCGACGATAGCGATAACAATCAGCAGCTCGATGAGCGTAAAACCTTTGGAGTTGATTTTCAATTTAAACTCCTTTGTCCTAACCTTGGCCTTTTTTTTGAATACTGTTTGGGATGAAAAGCAAAGGAAAAATATGGCTCAGCAGATGTTTTTAACGTTTTGACGCAAGGTTTTTCTTGTGTTATAAAACATACTTTTATGGTTAGAGGAGCTAACCGAGTAAAGGGAGCAGGCAAGATCCAAAGGTGAAGGATATAAAAAATCTCCAAAAAAATCAAATTTTTTTTATTAGGCGTAAGCATCCCAAATTCCACGATTCGAAGAGATTTTGGATGCTGACCTAATTGGCAATTGATGAGAGCTGCGCGAGTAAAGAAGGCGGGATATGTATCCTGAGATAGACATCGGGAGATTTACGTTTTCCTCTTATTCTGTTTTGTATTTATTAGCTTTTTTGTTGGCGGTCTCTGTATTTTGGATAGAGCTGAGACGGAGAAAAGAGAATTTTAGGCTTTTTCTGCTTTTTTCGTTAACACTGCTTTTAACCGGATTTGCCGGAGCAAAGATTTTTTATATGGCGTTGAATGTTTCTCTGAGAGATTTTATTAGAGAACCCGTCGAGACAATTCTTGCTCCTGGAAAGATTTACCACGGCGGATTCATCTTGTCGATTTTGGCTGCCCTGATTCTTGTTAGGCTGACAAAAAAAAATTTCTGGGTCATGGCTGATAGCGTAGCACCGGCTCTGGCTCTCAGCATCGCTGTTGGACGAATCGGCTGTTTTCTCAATGGATGCTGCCTGGGGAAGCCCACCAGCCTCCCCTGGGGAGTCAGTTTTGCAGGAGCGGGTTTGCCGGAAGACTTAAAACTTCACCCGGCTCAGCTCTACGAAAGCATGCTTATGGCCGGGTTGTTCCTCTTTCTCTGGAAAATGACGAGAAAAAACTATCCAGAAGGATTTGTTTTGTCCATTTACCTTTTGGTTTGGGGCTTTGAAAGATTTTTTATAGAGTTTCTGAGAATAAACGCCAGGACGCCTTTTCTGTCGCTCTCGGTAGCTCAGATCATAAGCTTAGGGATAGTTCTTTTTGCCGGTTGCAATTTTTTCCGGCTGAAGAGATTGAAAAAGGTAAAAGCCGATAGAAGGGATATCGTTTAATGATTTATTTTGGCTGAAAGAAGACGAATTCGATAGACCTATTTTGCTCTAAGTCGATTTAGTTCTTGCTCGAGCTCTTTGATTTTCTTCAAATAATTTTCTTTTTCGCCTTTTCTCATTTTCTTCATGATCCTGAAAAGGACTACACCCAGGCAAACAAGAATCAGGATAGTCAAGAGAGAACCGATCAAGAAAGGAAACTTCACCTGAAGAGAAAAAAGAATGCCCACTTGGGATAAATAAGACAGGATCACCAATACAACCATGATGAGGATCCACCAAATCATTGAACTCCCTCCTTTGTCTCCATAAAATATGCTCCGCTTAAACTCAATTTTTTCTTCTATAGCTTATAACCAGGAAAAGTCGAAGTCAAGGAGAGTTCTTAAATTTGTGTTTCTGACAAGCGATGAAGACCTGTTGAGAAAAAATAAAGAGCCCTGTACAATTTTGAATGCATGAAGTTGGAGGTAATCATGAAAGCAAGAGAGGCATTACAGCAAATTCGCCAAATAAGGATTCCGCATAAAGGCTTTCCGGTTGAAAGAACCATAGCCAAAGAGCTTCTCAAGGCACTTGGACTAGGCTCTGCTGTTAAGACTGTGAATGCTTCAGAAATGAAGTCTGAGCCAGGGATTTTCTGTGTGGCTGTCTCAACGGGGGACCTAGCAACCGTGCTGGCGGCACTGGGTGTCGAAGTGCCCGCTTTGAGGGAATGGGTTTTTTTTGGAATCGATAGGAACAGGTGTTTCTGGCTGCTCAGCTCAAAGCCGCACTTTCTCTATGCTGGATTTTCGTATGTCATGGAAAATCTTCTGGATCATGAGGTTTCCCAGCTCAAAAGCTGGATGAAAGAGATGGCTTTTTCTTATGAAAAATCGACCTTTGATATTTTTCTCACCCAGTATGCCCGGCTCATCCGCCATTTCAGCCGCAAGGATTACATCCGTGAATATGCCCGCATAGGATTTACGCATGTTGAAGTCAACGCCCTTTCCACGCCGTTTCCTTACGAGAAAGGAGTCTCCGGAGAATTCTACCCTGACTTTTACACTTACTGCCCGGCTCTGGACCAGTTTGTGGCCAGCCGGTTGAATGAGGGGCTCTATCCGTCGGACTACTTGAAATCCAATCTTGAACTCCTTAAAGAGAACGCTCGAATCGCAGTTCAATATGGACTCGTGCCCGGCCTCCTCTGCTTCGAGCCCAGGTCAGTTCCCGAAGCCCTGCTTCAAAGATACCCGACGTTGAGAGGCGCAAGGGTTGACCACCCGTTTCGCAGCTTTAAACCTCGATTCAACCTGTCGACGGTTCATCCCATGGTTCAAAAGCACTATGAGGAGCTCCTAACAAAACTGATGAAAGAAATTCCCGAGCTCGAATTTATCGCGATTTGGACAAATGACAGCGGCTCAGGCTTTGAGCACACCAAATCCTTGTATGTTGGCAGAAATGGCGGAGCGTATCTTATACGGGAATGGAAGAAGGACGATGAGATCGCCAGGGCGGCATCAGAAAATATCATCAGCTTTTTCAGGCTGCTGCGCGATGCCGCATCCTCAATCAACCCCAGGTTTCGTATTATCACGCGTATGGAATCCTTTTACGGCGAGCGGGCATATTTATGGTCTGAGCTGAAAGATCGCATCGACGTCGAGGTGAACTCTCTTTTGACAAGAGGATGGGAAAACAACTATCCCCATCCCAACTACCCGGATGTGAATGTTCTGGGCTCGGCCTATCATAACACCCTGGGCCAAGAAGAGAGCGTGCCGATGAAGGAATTGGAGGGCCGTCAGAGTTACAGCTTCTTCTACCATTTTTTTTCCAGCCACGCCAACCACGAGCCGCTGCTCGGAATTCCCTTTCCCTGGCTGACCTATGAAAAACTCGCCGCATCTCACAAACTGAGTGTTCGAGCTTTAGCTCATCTGGGCGGTATCCAGCCTCCGGATAAAGTCCCGTATGCAGTGAACCAGGAGGTTTTTCGGCTGTTCCAGTTTGACCCTGAGCTGAAGATCGACCAAACAGTGCTGCGCATAGCCGCCGGCTATGTCAGCGATGAGGAAGCAGAAGATTTGGTCAGAGGATGGAAGTCGGTCGAGCAGGCGATTCGCCATTTCATGCCCTTGCCGCTCTACTCGCACTATGGCGTTGTCTGGCAGCGCCTCCTTGTCCGTCCGTTGGTGCCTGATATAGGCCGCATACCAGAGAAAGAGCGCGCTTACTATGAAAAATTCATGTGTTCCTCAATCCATAATCCCAACCGGGTTGATTTGGCGCGGGATGTTCTTTTTGAGCTGATTTCAAAAGAATATGCCCAGAAATCATTCCGGCGAATCGATGAAAATGTCTGGGGATATCTGGAGGCGGCGATTGAGCTATTTTACCAAAAAATGAATGATGCCCGCTGCAAAGAGAATAACAAAGCTTTCAAAGTCTTCGAAGACCAGTATTTTAGAATAAGGGCTCTGCGCTGTCTCTATGAAACGCTGCGCAATACAGCGGTCTGGATTTATGCCGTTCATCAGTATCGGGATAGCTCAGACTCCTCAGAGAGGGCTCTCTGCCGCAATCTCCTGGATGAGATGAGCGAAAGGGAGATTCAGAACTGCCGGGAGCTCATTCAGATCTGGGAACAAGCTCCTCTGGAATGGCTAATAGTCTCTGACAGCGTGGAGACGCCCTTCATCCACAACGAAAATTTTCCCAAACTTCTGCGGAAGAAGATTGCCTTGATAGAGAAGCACAAAGACGACGAACCGTTCATCGATCCTGAATACATGTTCCGTGTTGTCGGAAATCCCTATGAGGATGAGGAGAGATCGGTATCGTGAATTTCGATTGAGAGTGTGTCGGGCTTAATTCTTTGCGGAAGTGGAATTTTGCGGGTTATCAGCTTTGAAGAGGACGGCATAACCTCCCTAATTTCAAGATAACGTCTTTTTTTCTTATGAATGATTTTTTTTTCTTGAACGTTCCTCCAGGGAATGAGCCTCAGATGGATGATAATCCCTTCAGAGCCGATGAAGACATTGGCCAAAGGACTGATGCTCAAAAGGAGGATGAGATACATCAGACGGTAATGGCCATCGCTTGTGCGAGGGTCCTGAGCGATTTGATGGGCACACCAGAGGAAATAGAGAATGAGGAAAACCATTATAAGCCAGCTCAAAAGAGTGGAGAGGTTGAAGGCTGTGGACCATCGAGCCCGAATGTTACCGAGGGATTTCTTTTTGAGTTTAAGGAGAAGCTGGAAGAAGAGAAAAAGAAGAAAGGCCAGGCTGAGAGTCACAAGGTAGGAGAAAAGAATAAACGGTTTCATCCCGCTTTGCCTCCTTTATGGATGTCAGAATTCAGCCGGATGGTTTATCCATCTTTGAAGTGAAATCTAAATTTTTTCAGGGTAATTCCTTCGTTGGCCCTTGAATAAAGAAAGTCTTGGCTGTCGATATAGATGCAGTGAGTTGTGTCAGGGAGGGTGAATGTGGCCAAGAGCTTTCCTTCCGGACTGAAGACATAAACATCCCGGCTTGGATTTTGGGAGAAGCTGCCGCCGAGGACAAACAGACGGTCCAAGCTGTCTATGGCAATGTCTTTGTAAACAAATTGGGTGGGGAGAGGGATCGAAGCAAGCGTCTCCTTTTTAACTTTTTTTATCCCGAGGAATTTTTTTGACCATAATTTTTTATTCTCACGGCCGAATTTCTCAATCTTGTCCTGGAAATTAAATGCAAGATAGAGATTGCCCTGGGAATCAAAGTCAAAGCTCACCACATCCATCATAAAAGGCATTTTTTTGTCCGTATACTTCCATTCGCGTTTAATCTTGCCCTCCGAGCTGTAAATTAGAATCTTTCCCGCTTCTTCGACGCCGAGAGCATGGACCGCAAGGTCATCGTCAGAGAGAATCTTGAAATTGACGACAGGAAAAGGAATTCTTATGCTCTTTCTGTAATTAAGCTCTTTATCAAAAACCTGGATTTCAAGCCTATTCTGGTCTGTGACATAAAGGAAATCCTCTGAACTTCCCAAATACCTGAGAGCCATGAATTCTCCCGGTCCCTGTCCTTTCCGGCCTGCTTTCTTGAGGAGTTTCCCGTGGGCATCAAATTTTTTTAGGGAATGATCCATGGCATCG
Source organism: uncultured Eubacteriales bacterium (assembly GCA_964550165.1). Taxonomy (GTDB): domain Bacteria; phylum Acidobacteriota; class Aminicenantia; order Aminicenantales; family Aminicenantaceae; genus CAZJYC01. The sequence goes on along the minus strand of CAZJYC010000077.1, from coordinate 3,300 downwards.
GTCACATAGAGAGCGCCGTCAGAATCCACTGCCACTCCAACCCATTGGAATAGAATGTCATCATCGACCTTCCCTATGGAGAGAACTTCTTCAAGGACAATTTCTTTTGTTCTTCTTTCAAAGGGGAGGAGGCATTGGGTGACGATTACCAGCGCCAGAATAATTCTGAGCCTCATTCTTTTGGTTCTCATCCGTTTTCACCTCTTCTTTAACGACGGAACGAGAACTTTTTGATTCTCACTCAAAGGAAATTTGTTCAACTAAGATTAGAGTGGTCAAGATATCTCTTGCAGAAAATATAGCCGATGGTGCAAACCGTAATATGCGAATAGAGGTAAACGATATCAGGAAAGAAGCGCAAGGAATTGATCAAGCAATATTTGTACGCCTCCTCGCATCGTCCCCATTCCTGAGCCGTGGCGGTTGAGCTCAGAAGAACCATCAAAAAGATCAAAATTAAAGAAATTTTTTTGACGTGGCCTTGACTCTTTGAAGTCATACTGTCCCTCCTTTTTTTCCTATTTAAGTTTTTTAACAGCAGATTTAATACTTTCAATTTCTCGATGGAAGAATGCTTCAAATCATGGAATTTACCTTTATTCCGATCTTCCAACAGCGAACAATCCGTTCAGGTTTTCTCATAGTAGAGCTTGCAGAATTCGTATCCGATGAGACAGAACATTAAATAAGCCCCACCCGAAGCCGAAACTCCGTAGAGAACGCCCAGAGGATTCGCTGAGAAAGCGCCTGCGACCAGGCCCACGACCGCTACGACGCCGATATCAATCAGGCACTTAACTACAGCCTTTTCGCATTCTCCTGCGGATAACCGCTGGGGAAAAACAAGCGGCATAAAAGTCAAAAGAACCAGGGCTCCGGCCAGGAGTTTTCTTGTCAATTTGTTCATTGTGACACCTCCTTCATTTTTTTTATGCTTCACACGTTTTGCATCATAGAAATTACAAGTTTCGTGCCATTCTGAGAGAATTCTGCAAGTTATTGAAAACTATAAAAATAGAATGATAAGGCCGAGAAGATGCGACCGATTTTTCTGGGTTGAATGGCACAGTCAGGCAGAATATTGTCTTGAATTCGATTGAAATCAACACATTAGATAAATGTGTCATGTCACACAATGTGCCAATGAAGACACGCTTTCCTTCTAAGACATTCAAACAGTGTTTAAAAAATCGGCGGCGTGAATTTTCGATTTGTCTGTCCTAAAGGAGAAAAAGCTTGAACTCGGGGGAGAGAAACCGGGTCTGATTTCTGTTACTTTGCAGGCCTCTTTCTGGATTCGTTGACAAACAGCCCGAGAAAATAGGGCTTTTGAGAGGCAAAGGCTTTGGCTTGTTCAAGGATGGCCTCTTCCACGTATTTCGGGCTGTATCGCCAAGTCAAATAGTTGAATGTCACAGAGCGGGCAAAATAAAGAGGCTTGAGGGCTTCGATGATATCCCTCTTGACTTGAGCCGATCCGTTCCTGTAGGAGAAGAGAAGCTGATAAACAACCTGAGTCCACATCAGGATATCGATGTCATAGATGTCCGCCTCAAACATCGTGGCGAGCATCATGCTGGCGAAATCACTCAGATGTCTTTTGAGAAGCTTTTCGCGAGGATAATATTCTTCACGCAATTTTTCTTTTAATTCGCGCATGTCGATTTTCAGCTCTTGAGGCGGGCCGAGTTCTTTGAGCCCAAATCGTTTTTTCGGCTTGGGCTTGAGGGCTGGAATGTTAATCCAGGCTGATTCGTTGGCAAGAATAACTTCGAACAATGTTGTGATAACTTGGGTGAACATAGGCCCGAGCTTGGGAGAACTGGCTTTGTGGATTTTTGTACCCAGACCAGCTTCGCAAATCTTAAAATTGCCAAAAATGGCATGAAGTGTCATAAAGACATCAATGCCATATTGTTTTGTATGATGATTCCATCTTTGTGCCAGCCAGTAAGCCACCAGAGCAGGCGAGAACCCAAACTCGCCACCGACAGGCTGTCTGAGATCCTGTCCCAGCAGACCGTAAAACAGCGGATAGCAGATATGATTGGTGATCGTTCCATCGAACTGATGCCGGGAATAAAGGGGCAGGACATAATCATATCCACGGAGAATCGGTTCTCCCAAATACTTGATCCATTCTGGAGTGATAGAGCGCAGATCGGCATCGACGACAATCCCTCCCTTCAGTGTGCGTTCGTGCTTTTTGGCAAACCTGAGGAAATTGAAGACGTTGTTTCCTTTTCCTCTCACACCCTTTGGTGTGGTGATGTAATGCTTTGGAGTCTGGCTTTTTGTGGAAAGGAATACACCCTTTGTGTCATCTTCGCTATTGTTGTCGACATTCAGAATGAGGCATTTGAGATGACCGAAGTATTCTGTCAGACCGATATCGACTTGCCGCGTGACAAATGCAATCGTGTCCGCTTCCTTGTAGGAAGGAATTCCTACGATAAATTCGAGACCGGAGGTCGTATCACTCATGGAAAAATTTATCAATTTATCATTTCGATTTCGTTCAAAATTGCGTCCTTGCTGCTGTAGTTCATTTGTTAGCCATAAAATCAGCTATAAGTATATTCATTCATCGCTTTTTGTCAAAATTTCATTATGAGTTCATTTTGAGAAAATAGCCGCAGCGAACATTGATAATGGATGAATCCCAGCTTTTCATTAAAAAGGGGACTGTCCCCTTTTTTTCTTTTTTTGACTTAGAATTTTCGCCGTGTTATAAGTCCCTAAAAGGAGCAAAACATGACAAAAAGATGGCTTATGGCTGGAGTTATTATTTTTTGCTCAATTTTTTTATATCAATACTTTATCGCCGATGAAGGTATGTGGCCTATCAGTGACATCCACAAGCTGGACCTTCGTTCGAAGGGGCTTCGGATTGATCCTAAAGAAATCTACAACCCCGATGGGCTCAGTTTGATCGACGGGATTGTGATGCTTGGAGGGTGCAGCGGCTCTTTCGTCTCTCCCGATGGCTTGATTTTGACCAACCATCATTGCGCTTATGGCGCCGTGCAGGCGGCCAGCACTGAAGATAAGGATTATATCAAGAACGGCTTTTTAGCTCGCAAAAAAGCAGAGGAGATTGAAGCCAAGGGAGTAACGGCACGCATCACGGATTCCTACCGGGATGTCTCCCAGGAAGTGCTGAGCGTGGTCAAGGAGGGGATGGGCTTATCTGAACGGACCAAGGCTATTGAGAGGAAGATCAAAGAAATCGTGGCTAGAGTTGAAAAAGAGAATCCCGGCAAGAGGGCTGAGGTTGCAGAGATGTTCATCGGAAAAACC
>CAZJYC010000076.1:0-11856 GCA_964550165.1 uncultured Eubacteriales bacterium | reverse complement strand
GCCTATTGACCCGCCGCCTGTGATTCAAGAGCAAGAACAGCTAGAGTAGAGATAATCAAAAAACTTAAAAATACAAATATGATTTTTTTCATGATTTCTCTCCTTTTGCGGTGTTTATTTCATAAAATATTGCCTTTTCATGTCAAGAGGCCGTTTATAATACTTTTTCCTCCGATCGCCTGCGACACATCCCACATTTTCAATCTCTTCGGATCCCAGATCACCGTGATAAAGTCGTGCCCTCGACCTGCTCTCTTTTCATCGATCCCCATCCGTCGAACGCCTTTTTTCTATTTAACCAGTCCGCGTTTTTTTTGTCAAGATGCATCCTCTCATTGACATGAAATCCTTGCTGTGCTATAAGTTTCTTTTAGGAAAAATAAAAAATGAGTCAAAACGAAAAAAAATCCGAACCGCCTCCATCCAACAAAGCTTCAATGAATTCCTCCTCTCCCGATTCATCGGACAAGCCTCCACCTCTAGGGCCTAACAACCATAGTACTCCTTGGCCCAACAATCACACCGAATCTGAGCAGAGCTTTTTCCTGCTCGATGAAGCCAGCGCTCAGCCGTTAGTCATTGCCCCTGAGCTTGAATTCCAAAAAAAAGTTGCTGCAGACAGAACCTTCGCCCTGGAAGACCGTTTGGAAGCGTTCGAAGATATCATGGATTCAGAAGTCGGCGACACGACGATGACGAGGGCCAAGAACATCGAACGGGAAATCGGCCTGCGTCAAATCTTTCTCAAATTCGAAGGAGGCAATCCCACAGGAACACAAAAAGACCGTATTGCCTTCGCTCAAGCCATGGATGCTTTGCGCCGGGGCTTTGATGCCGTGACCATGGCCACGTGCGGGAATTACGGCGTGGCGATGTCGCTGGCGACATCTTTAGCCGGGCTGCGTTGCATCATTTATATCCCAGAGACATACCACACCAAACGCGAACAGGAAATGATACAGTACGGAGCGGAAATCATCCGTGTTCCGGGAGATTATGAAAAAGCGGTCATACTGTCACGCCAGCGCGCCGAATCCTCGGAGATCTATGATGCCAACCCAGGCGGAGCCAACACAGCCCTGCAGTTAAAAGCTTATGGTGAGATCGCTAATGAGATTTATGACGAATTGCGAGATGCCCCGGCTTATGTCGCTGTGCCTGTCTCCAACGGGACGACACTCGCCGGAATTTATAAAGGCTTCCTGAGCCTTTATCGGCGGGGAAAGATTTCGAGAATTCCCCGCATGATCGCTGGCTCCTCGTTCGGAAAAAATCCGATTATCCACGCTTTCTTGAAAAATACCCTGGTCTGCAATGACCTTAAGCCAGAGCAGATCCGAGAGACTCCGGTCAACGAACCTCTGATCAACTGGCAATCCATAGACGGCGATTACGCTCTCCAAGCCGTTCGTCACACCAAAGGCTATGCGGCCTATGCCAGCGATAAAAACATGCTCCACTACTCTCGATTGATTCGCGAACGGGAGGGTTTAAACGTACTTCCGGCATCGGCTGCAGGCTTGAGCGCCCTCCTTGACTGGCATCGCAAAGAATCATTTCCCAGCGACCGTTATGTTGTGATCCTCACCGGCAGAAAATGATAAATTCCTTCCCCGAAGGAAACGCAATAGTCTATTGCGAAGGGGCATTCGGAACTCCCAACGGAAAGACAGCTCACGGCCTTGTCCGTCGCACAAAACGCTATCGTGTCCTTTCCGTTGTCGATTCTGAGCAAAGTGCCGGTGATACAGGCCAGTTTTTGGACGCCAGGCCAAACGGTATTTTGATCTATCCTGATCTGCGATCCGCAATGGACTCTGCCCGCAGGTCAGGTACGCCTGCAACCCATTTTGTCATCGGATTGGCTCCTGACGGAGGCCGCCTCGGCCCTGAGCACCGCCTGGCCGTGCTCGAAGCTATTGACTCTGGGTTGAACGTGGATTCCGGCCTCCACGATTTTCTTTCTGAAGATGCCGACATTGTCACCCTAGCCAACAAAAAAGGAATTCACATCCGTGATGTCCGAAAACCTCCGCCAAGCAATGAGCTCCATTTCTTCAGCGGCAAGATCGAACAGGTGACATCTCTTACGGTTGCCGTGCTGGGCACAGACTCAGCTATCGGAAAACGCACCGCAGCCTGGATTCTGCTCGACGCCTTCCAGCAGGCCGGGTACAAAGCCGAACTTATCGGAACCGGTCAAACAGCTTGGATGCAAGGTGTTTGTTATGGTATCATTTTAGACTCGTTGGTCAACGATTTCGTCTCGGGCGAGATCGAGCATGCTGTCTGGACAGCCTGGCAGGAGGAGCATCCTGACGTGATTGTGATCGAAGGACAGGGAAGCCTGATGAATCCCGCCTATCCTGGCGGCTTCGAGATTCTTGCTGCCGGAAGGCCTGATGCCGTCATTCTCCAGCATGCTCCTGCCCGGAAGGACTACGACGGCTTCCCCGGCTATCCCATCCATCCCCTTGACGTCCAGATTCAAGCCATTGAACTCTTATCCGGAAACCCTGTGGTCGCAGTGACAATCAACCATGAAAACCTCTCACAGGAGGATATCCCGAAGGTTTGCCAAGACATCCGGGCGAAGACAGGACTTCCTGCTGTGGATTTGCTTCTCAGCAGTCCAGAGCCGATTGTCGCTGCACTCCTCCCCTATTTTAAGCGTTAAGAGAGCCATACCATGAAAAACAAAAAAAACATGAACACTCTCGGTTCAAAAAAGAAAACTCTGACTCAATCCAGGCGCTCTCATCCGGATCCCCTTAAAGCTCTCGAAGTCATCACCCGAATGGAAGTAGGCCCCGTGCGTCTTGAACGCCGCAGGCTCACCATGCCTTACAGGGTCATCCAGAAAAAGAAGAGTGATTCCCGTTCGCTCATCTATCATTTCGAAGAAGATGTCTTCGCCCCAGACGAGCCGCTATCGATCAATCTGGCCAGCATGATCGGAGCCCAGCTTGCTTTCAACTATGGGCTGTTCTCGAAAGAGATCATCTTTCACGGTCCTTTCGACAAGGTCGATCAAAAGTTCATCCAAGAGATGATGAGCAACACCGCCCGTGAGATCTATGTCAAAAAATTTCTTGAGCCCAATCCTTTCTTGCAAGGAAAAGCTTCCAAACTTCCGGCGCTCAAGCTCCAAAATTACTGCCGGGCAAAAATTATCTTTTCCGATGAATCCCCTCTTTCGCTCTTTGAGCAGAAAAAGGCCAGAGAAGCATCCCGATGGATCGTGGATCGGTCGCACCATGCGGTCCTTTGCAGCGGCGGGAAAGACAGCCTTCTCAGCTTCGGCCTCCTTCGCGAAATCGGCCGTGAGGTCCATCCCATTTTCATCAACGAGTCCGGACGTCACTGGTATACGGCTCTCAATGGCTATCGCTATCTCAAGTCCAAGTATCCAGAAACAGCACGAGTCTGGACGAATTCGGACCGGCTCTTTGCCTGGATGCTAAGACATCTCTCTTTTGTGCGCCCGGATTTTGCAGCATTGCGTTCCGATGAGTATCCCGTTCGCCTCTGGACGGTGGCGGTTTTTGTTTTCGGTGCCTTACCCATCCTCAGAAAAAGAGGCATAGGTCGGCTCATCATTGGGGACGAGTTCGACACGACGGCCAGACTCTCCCATCAGGGCATCACCCACTACAGTGGACTCTTTGACCAGAGCCGTTATTTTGACAATGCTCTCACCCGGTATTACTTGCGCAAGAACTGGAACATCAATCAATTTTCTGTGGTCAGACCCCTTTCAGAGCTGCTGACCGAGAAAATTCTTGTTCAGAGATATCCCGAACTGCAACGCAATCAGGTCTCCTGTCATGCCACCCATACAGAAGGAGACCGCGTTCGTCCCTGCGGCCGGTGCGAGAAATGCCGGAGGATCGTTGGGATGCTGATGGCAATCGGTGCCGACCCCTCGAATTGCGGCTACAGCCAGGAGCAGGTGGAATACTGCTTAAAAGCGTTGGCCGAAAAAGGAGTTCACCAGGAAAGCGCAGGCGCCCAGCACATGAACTACCTCCTGAAACAAAGAGGTCTCATTCCAGAGAGCGTTAAGAGTATTAAAATCAAGGAGCATCCGGAAGTCCTGAAGGTCCGTTTCGACCCTGAACGGTCTCCGATAAATGCTATTCCCATCGACCTCCGGGAACCTCTGCTGCGAATATTCTTGAGCCACGCGGATGGCGCGGTCAAAAGACAGGGACGAATCTGGATTGACTATGACCCTCTGACCGACCCGGCTTTTTCTGTGCCTTACCCCTTTGAGTTACCAGGTGAGGTTTATCTGGCTCCCTCCACGGCAGAAGGCGAAACGCCCTCAAGATTTCCTTACATTCTGGGCGAGCTCACTTGGCCTGAGGCGCAAGCGCGCTTCAAGGAGGTGGATGTCGCTCTCCTGCCGGTGGGTTCTGTCGAACAGCACGGACCTCATCTTCCGCTGGACACTGACGCATTTGATGCTTACTATCTAGCCAGGCAAGTAGCAGCAGCTTGCAGCGACCCCAAACCGCTGGTTCTTCCGCTGGTTCCGTACGGCGTCTCCTACCATCACTCGGACTTTGCCGGGACAATGACAGTCAGACCCAAGACTCTTTCCCGGCTGGTCTATGACATCGGCCTGAGTGCGGCCCACAACGGCATCACAAAACTGGTGATTATCAACGGGCATGGCGGCAACATTCCCGCTCTGCAGTATGCCGCCCAGATGATCAACCGGGATGCGCGTATCTTCACCTGTGTCGAAACTGGGGAGACGAGCGAGAAGGATATCCTCGCCCTGATTGAGACACCCAACGACGTTCATGCCGGCGAAACGGAGACAAGCACGACTTTGGCTGTCCGGCCGCATATGGTTCGATTCGGCAAAATCCGCAAGTTCATCCCTCGCTTTTCAAGCCGCTATCTGAACTTCAGCACGAAAAGAAGTGTGGACTGGTATGCCCGAATTGCCCGGATCTCCCCCATCGGCGTCTTGGGCGACCCCACCAAGGCCAGCCGGGATAAAGGTGAACAGATATGGACGCTGATGATCAAGCGAATGACGGAGTTTGTCGAAGACCTGAAAAGCATGAGCCTTGACGAAATCCTCCAAAAGCGTTATTAAATGAATCACTATGAAAATCAAGCAGGTCGAGGCCTGGCCGGTGACCATGCGCCTCAGCGAGCCTTATATTATCTCGTACGAGACAATCGAGTCCACAACCAATGTTTTCCTGCGTATCGAGACTGACTCGGGCATCATCGGCTACGGCTGTGCTGCCCCCGATCTGCAAATAACCGGCGAAACAACCGAAAGTGTCCTTCGGGCTTCGAACGATGTTATCTATCCCTCCATCAAAGGGTCTGATCCGTTGCGCCCGGTTATGCTCATCGAACGCCTTGTTCCTCTTCTCCGGTCACAGTCCTCAGCCATGGCTGCAGTCGATATGGCCCTCCACGATATCCTGGGTAAAGCGAGCGGCATACCCCTCTGGAAACTTCTGGGAGGCTTCCGAGACCGCATCAGAACCTGTGTGACCATCGGCATCCTACCTGAGAACGAGACTGCTTCCCGGGCTCTCTACTGGATCGGCCAGGGCTTCAAATCTCTCAAAATCAAAGGGGGAATCGATGTCGACTCGGACATTCAACGGGTCTTGAAGGTCAGGGAAGCCGTTGGGAACGAGATTGAACTGCGCTTTGACGCTAACCAGGGATTTTCGGTTGAGCAAGCACTGAAGTTCGTCGCGCAAACCCGCAGCGCCCGCTTAGAGCTGATTGAGCAGCCGACTCCCAAAGGTGAGCCAGACCTGCTGGGACGCGTGACAGGTAGCGTCCATATCCCGGTCATGGCCGATGAAAGCCTGATGACTATTCGCGACGCCTTCCGGCTTGCCCGGCGTGACCTGGCTGACATGGTCAACATCAAACTGATGAAGGTTGGTGGCATTGCAGAAGCTCTCCAAATCAATGCCGTCGCGCGGTCAGCCGGTCTTGAAGTTATGGTGGGCTGCATGGATGAGGCTGCTCTGAGCATCGCAGCCGGCGTTCACTTTGCTCTGGCTCGCCCCAACGTGATGTACGCAGATCTCGATGGCCATCTGGGCTTGATTGACGATCCCACTCAGGGCGCAGTTATCCTCCGCAACGGAGTTCTTTTCCCGAATGATAAGCCTGGACTCGGATTTGACATTTTGGATTAATTCCAATGGTTTTTTTCTATTTTGGGTGGATTATATTTCAACCGGAGAGAGCCGGAAATGGCCTCTCTCTGGTTTAAACCTGGATTGGAATTGCCCACGCAACTTGGAGTAGATCTGATCAAATTAACGGAGGAAAGGAGGGATCTGAATGAAGCTTGAAACGCTATACAAGCAAGTTGTGGACATCGGCATCAAGAATGATATGAGAGGGAAAGAGGAGATGGATAAAATCCTCGAAGAAGAAAAAGAAAAATTCAAGAAGCTGAAAGACGAGGAAGCGGAAGACTACGACGAGGACAGGCTGTTCAACCCTTTCTCCGACACACGAGTTTTGAATGGCGACTTGAGCACAAATGTTAAAAAAGTGATTGTTGGCATCGATATGCAGGTCGGAGAGATCCTTTTGGTCTACCTTTTGAATAAGGACCTGAACAAAAAAATTGACCTGATCATCTCCCATCATCCTGAAGGCTATGCCCTGGCCCAACTCTATGATGTCATGAGGCTCCAGGCCGATCTGATGGCCAGCCACGGAATAACGATCAGTGTCGCCGAACAGCTCATGGACAAAAGAATCAGCGAAATCGAAAGGCGGCTCATGCCTGTCAATCATGCCCGCTCCGTGGATGTGGCCAAAACTCTTGGAATTCCCATGATGTGCATCCATACAGCTTCTGACAATTGTGTTGCCAATTACCTCAAGAAAAGATGCGAAGCCGATAACCCCTACAAATTAAAAGACCTGATGAATCTGTTGAAAAAAATCCCTGAATACAGAAAGGCAGCAAAGTTGCAGGTGCCTCCCAAAATCGTCCATGGCTCCGAGAACAGCAAGTGCGGAAAAATCTACGTGGATATGACAGGGGGCACAGAAGGTTCGAAAGAAATTTTTGAGAAATACGCCAGCAGCGGCATCAGCACCATCCTGGCCATGCATCTGAGCGAAGAGCATCTTGAGAATGCGAAGAAAGCGAATCTGAATGTAGTCATTGCCGGTCATGTGGCAAGCGACGCTTTGGGCTTGAACCTTCTTTTTGATGAGCTGGTAAAGGAAGAAAAGCTTGAATTTGTCAGTGTTTCTGGCTTTGAACGCATAAGCCACTGAAAATTCAACCAACATATTCAAAGACAAGTTCAAGCGCAGACCCTTGTTTTAAGACTTTAAGACGTAATATAATGATTTCGAATCTGAAAATTCGGGAATAATATTTTAATAAAGTCAGCGACATAAGCGCTATGGAGGAGAAATGAAAAAAGTCTTCCTTCTAGGCATCGTTCTTCTTTTAAGCCTATCGCTATCTTCCCAGGAAATATTCGTCAGACAATCTCTGGTGATCAATGTCGAAGTGCCCGTAAGAGTCTTCAAGGATGGGATCTTTGTCGATAACCTGGCCATAGACGATTTTGAAGTCTTCGAGGATGGGATTTCACAAAAAATTGAGGCGGTTTATTTGGTGAAAAAAAGAACCATCGAGAAGAGCGAAGAAAAGAGGAGATTCGCACCGGAGACCACAAGGAACTTCTTTCTCAATTTTGAGGTTTCTGAGTACACAGCAGAGCTGGGCAGAGCCATGGAATATTTCGTCCAGAATGTCGTCCTGCCCGGGGATAATCTCTACGTTATAACTCCGATCAAAACCTACAGAATGAAGGAGAAGGCGCTAGAGGCCAAATCGAGAGAAGACATCTTGAATGAATTGAAAGGCCTCTTGAGACACGATGCTTTAGCCGGGGCTTCGGAATACAACAACACCATCCAGGAACTCGCCCGTCTTTCACGGTCAATATCGGCAGCCATTGAGTCAGGGAGTCTTGATTCCACGGCACCAGCCGCTACCTATCCTAAAGAACTCGATTCCTCCAGCTCAAGCCTTTATGGAGGAATGGAATTTGATGAACAGCTCATTCACTATGACGGCCTTCTCCACAGGCTGGAGACTTTACGAAGAGTGGAGGAATTGAAGCTCCTGGAATTCGCCCGGTTTCTTGAAAAACAAGAAGGGCAAAAGTATGTTTTTCTTTTTTACCAAAGAGAATTCATTCCCCGCATCGAGCCAAGGATACTGAATCAGTATATAAACCTTTATCAGGAAAGACCCGATATCCTGGCCACTATCTCAGGTATTTTTGATTTTCAGAAAAGAGACATTTCGTTCGATGTGGAGCGCGTCAAACAGGCCTACGCCGACTCTTCCATCCAGATCCACTTCCTGTTCATCACCAAGCCTCCTGAGATTATTACGGGAGTCCGCATGGAAGAACATTCTGAGGACATCGTGACTCCTTTTAAAGAAATGGCCAACGCGACCGGAGGATTTGCTGAGAGCTCTTCGAATCCAACCTATCTGTTCCAAAAAGCTCTTGAAGCCTCGGAAAGCTATTACCTCCTCTATTATTCGCCGAAGAATTATAATCTGGATAAGAAATTCAGAGAAATCAAGGTCACGATGAAGAATAAAGAGGGTAAATACAAGATTGTCCACCGTGCCGGCTATTTCGCCAACTAAAAAGATAGCAAGGAGGAAACACCGCTACCTAGAATGGCTTTAGCTTTTCTTGTCAAAAAATTAAAAAGACACAGAATTCCTATCCAAAAAATTGGGAAAATAAAGCCCGGGGTGCCACCTTCTTGCGCATTATATTGGCGAAGAATGTAAAGTTTCTTTACTTGCTGGGCTGTTTAGCCCTGGAGCCAAGAAAGTCAGCCTGGGAAAAACCCTTCTTGAAAAGGGACAACTGACCTTTTTGAGGTACAAAAAAAGCATGAAAAGCTCTCCAGCAACCTGTTCTGGATTGGCACATTATTTGCATCTTTTTTGAGCAAGTTGAAGTTCATAAGAATAAAAACGGGAAATGAAAATTCCTGCCGTTACTTTGGAGCGCAATTCTATGCATAAAGGAAGGCATGTCATGAGAATAGATGGAAATAAAGGATTCAAAAATTTGGTATTTCTTTTGGCTTTTGGAGTTCTGTCGCTTCCCCTCTTCACCCAGGTTCAACAACATGAGGTCACAGTCACCAACGTTGGCGTCCAGGTCAGAGTTCTGGACGGAAACACCTTCGTCAATAACCTGGCCAAAGACGATTTTGAAATCTACGAAGACGGGATGCCTCAAAAAATAGAAGCTCTGTATCTTGTCAAAAAAGCCAATGTCGAAAGGAAAGATGCACTTCGAGAATTCAATCCTAACCTTTCGCGCAACTTTTTTCTCCTCTTCCAATTGTTGGATTATAGCCCCAAGCTCGATGAGGCCATCGACTATCTGTTCCAACAGGTGCTTCTCCCCAATGATTCCCTAACAATTTGGACTCCTGTTCAAAAATATAACCTCTCCAGTACAGCCCTGCAGAAAATACCAAAAGAAAAAATTGCCAAAGAAATGAAAAGCATCCTGAGAAAAGACACAAAAATGGGGCTGTCGCAATACAACAGTATGTTGAACGACCTTAAGAGGCTTGTCAGGTCTATGTCCAGCACCGCTGGGTTTGGGGACCAATCCAACGTTATGGCAGATATTGAATCAGAGTCCACATCCGATGCTTTCTCGCTTGAATTCCTGTTACCCAAGTATCGAGAAACCTTGGAGAAAATGGATGACCTCAGGGTTTTTGATGAAAAAATGTTCATCAAGTTTGCAGAAGTGCTGAAAAAGCAAGAGGGAGAGAATTACGTCTTTTATTTTTATCAGAGAGAATTCAGGCCTGAGATCAACCCCGGCATCCTCAACAAGATGACGAGCATTTATCAGGATAACCCGAATATCCTGGGCTTGCTGCAAGACCTGTTTCAATTTTACCACCGACATATCCAGATTGATGTGAACAGAATCAAAGAGACTTTTGCCGATTCATCCCTGGTCTTCAACTTTATTTTCATGAACAAGGATCCAGAGTTAATCAGCGGCGTTCATATGAGGGAACAATCTGAAGATGTTTTTAAGGCATTATCAGAAGCCGCCAAAGCCACAGGGGGAATTATCGACAATTCCCAAAATCCCGCTCATGGATTTAAGAATGCTCTTGAGGCATCCGAAGAATACTACCTTCTTTATTATTCTCCAGCCGATTATGTCAAAGACGGAAAATTCAAGTCCATAGGAGTTAAAGTCAAGGACAAAGACTACAGGATTATTCACCGGGTCGGCTACTATGCCAACTAGACGCAGGACCTCTCCAGGTGTAGACCACGGTTACTAGGAACAGGATTGCTCCAGCGAGAAGATACATAGTTCTGTAGCCATAAAGGTCGGAGATCCATCCAAAAAAGGTAGACCCCACTCCCATCCCGATATCAAAAAACGCAAGATAAAGGCTTATGGCCAAGCCCTTATTCTTCCGTCCCAGGATATCGATGATATAGGTGCTCAAAGCCGGAAAGATAAGCCCCTGCCCAAAGCCACCGATAAATCCTGTTACAAGGAGCATGGGCAAAGTCTTTATTTGAGAAATCAAAAATAGGTTTAAAGCAATGATGGCTGCGGCTGGAAAGATAACCTTCTTCCGGCCGTATTTATCGGAAAGGCCACCAATCCCGAGCCGGGTGAGAATGGCTGCTCCTGAAAAGAAGAAGAAAAAAGGCCCAACTCTCTCGATGGGAATCGATTGGGCAAAGACAGCGATGAAATAGACAACAGCTCCTCTGACTGCGCCGTGGACAACGGGCAGTGTAGATAAAAAGGCCAGGACAAAAAGCGAAACAGGCAAGGCTGACCTTGGCCTTGGCAATGGATTGTCGTTGTTGGATTTTTTAACGTCCTGGGTCAACAGAATGCAGAGGAAAGAAGCGAGAAGGAAGGCCAAACTGGCATTGAAAAGAGTTCCAAAGCCAAATTGGTTGATCAGCTCTTCAGCGAGCTGCGGGCCCAAAGCACTCGCCAGGAGGCCAGCCACGCCGATGATGCCCATGGAATGGGCAAGCCTTTCTACAGGAGCCAAATCCGAGCAAATCGTCAAGGTGGCTGTCATGCTGATGCCCCAGCCTATGCCCGTCATTGCTCTCAGGACCACAGGAAGCCACCCTGCATCTTGGATAAGATGAAAGAAGGGCAAAATCAAAATCATGAACCCGATTCCAAAGAGCGATATCCTCTTCCTCCCTTTGACATCGATCAGGCGTCCGAAGAAGGGCCGGATACAGATCGCCGTGATACTGTGAATGCCCATGATCAACCCGATTCGACTCTTTGACGCGTTAAACTGACCCAGAAATAAAGGAAACAGAAAAAAAAGACTGATGCTCAGAAAAAGGAAAAAATAACCGAGGAGGGCAAAGATAAAATATCTGTTCCAAATTGATCTGCTATCCTCAGTCATTTTTGAGCTTTTCTATTCTTGAATGGAGTAGTGTATTAAAACAATTTTGCTAAGTAAAGCGCTCCGGCTGAGTGGTTCAAGGAAGAGTGCTGGCTGTCTTGGGTATGGGGAAAATAAGCGAAAAGGGGTTAATGAAGGAGGGTAAAAAACCTTGCCCAGCCAGCGAAACAAGGTTTGAATTTATTATACATCATTTTCAAGAGAATGCAAGTCGAAAAAGTCAGAACCGGCTCGAAGACTACTGGGAGTCCCGTGTCACGTGATTTGCCCCACTTTTATGTCGCAGGCCCAGTCAGAAGCAAGCATCCCAAATTTTGCGATTCGAAGAGATTTTGGGGAATAGCCTCGCTC
>CAZJYC010000075.1:0-11857 GCA_964550165.1 uncultured Eubacteriales bacterium | reverse complement strand
CACCCGCCACCATGGGCTTCGGAGGGACGGAAACCAGCGCCTCCCTTCCTCACTCCATCAAATCCCTTTCCTCATCACGGGAAAAAAGATGCTTACGACAGGCTTTTTCCTCTTGACGGAACAGAAAATAAGATATATAAGAAATTTCAGTTAAATGGATTTTTTGTCATGAGTGATTCTGATGGTCCGAGTAACTTCAAATCCCAAATGCGGCGGATTTTGAGGTTACAAATAATGCCAGTAGGGCTGCGAAGGCTTTATCGAGCAGCCAGTGGCGTGAACCGCAATCACTCTGAAAACGATTGACCCTTCGGTTCACTCCCGGCTGCGGAAGCTTCGCAGTCGAAGGGAGGAGAGCCGTGAAAATACCCCTCCTCGTTCCCGAATTGCGGGAGGCTATCGCTAAAGGAAACACCGAGGAGCTACGTCTTTTCTGTGAATCCGGTCATCCAAGCGTTATCGCTGAGTTCATTTCAGCGCTCACTCCTGGAGAAGCCTGGGAAGTTCTGCGACAGGCTCCACACCCTCTTCGGGCCGAAATCTTCAGTCACCTGGAGAAAGATACCCAGGTCGATATGGCCGAGATCATGAAACGTGAAGATTTGGCCAAGTTACTTGCGGAAATGTCTTCAGATGATCGAGTGGATTTGTTTAAAGGAATGCCCGAAGAGAAACAGGAGATGATCCTTCCTGCCCTTGCCCAGGCAGAGAGAGAGGATATAAGAAGGCTCGCTTCCTATCCAGAGGGCACTACGGGCGCTGTCATGACTTCCGAGTATGCTAGTCTCACTGCCGATTTAACATCCGGTGAAGCCATCGCTAAACTGCGCCTCGAGGCACCGGATAAAGAAACAATCTATATTGCCTATGTGATTGATGAGAAGCGCAAACTTCTCGGATATGTCTCCTTGAAAGATCTCATTCTGGCGCGGCCGGAAGCCAGCATCCGAGAAATCATACATAAAGATGTCGTCTTTGCCCGGGTTACGGATGATCAGGAAGATGCGGCAAGAAAAATCCAGAAATACGACCTCATCGCTTTGCCCGTTGTTGACCGCCAGAAAACGCTGGTTGGGATCATCACCCATGATGATGCCCTGGATATTATCACTCAGGAGCAGACCGAGGATATGGAGAAATTCATGGCCATCACCGGTCGCCACGAGGCACGCGCCTACCTGAGAACATCGGCCTGGGATCACTTCAGAAACAGATCAATGTGGGTCCTAGCCCTGGCTCTTCTCGGCTTTGTCTCAGGATATATCGTCCAGAGTTTCGAAGGGCTCCTTCTTCAGTTTGCCATCTTGGCTACGTTCATGCCTATGCTCGCGGATACAGGAGGAAACACAGGAAGCCAGTCGGCCACTCTGCTTGTCCGCGCTCTGGCTTTAAAAGAAGTCACAGTGAAAGATGTTATCAGGGTAATCTCCAAAGAGATTCAGGTCTCTTTGCTTCTTGGTCTTTTGCTGGCAGCGGTTGCCTTTAGCCGCGTGCTCATCTTCAGCACGAAATCAAGCATGCCGGAAGCCTCTTCAACATGGACAGTGGCAATTGCCATAAGCATTGCGCTTGCGCTTCAGGTGATGAGTTCTACTCTGATAGGAGCTCTCCTGCCCCTGGGTGCAACCAGGCTCAAGTTGGATCCTGCCGTTGTGGCCAGCCCGGCACTGACTACAATCGTTGATATTAGCGGGCTTTTAATTTTTTTCATGACAGTAAAGCTCATCCTTCGAATCTGAACGATTAAAAAAGGGGATCCCCTTTTTTTGTTGACAGGAAATAATTGGTAGAGAGATAATTAAGAGCTTTTATTCGTCTTAAAAAAGGGGACTGTCCCCTTTTTCATTGCAAGGAGACTAAGATGTCTGATTTCTTGAAAAAAATTCTCTGGGCCACAGATTTTTCCGACGAAGCTCAGGAGGCGCTTCTCTATGCCCATGCCTTTGCCAAGACATTCAAGGCCAGCATCATCGCCCTCCACGTTGTCCCTGATTTTTCTCCTGCCCTCTACGATACAGCCTATGTTATCCGGGGAGAACTGTCCAGGACAGTGAAGTTGTACAAAGATGAAGCAAAAAAGAAGCTGGAGAAGCTGAAGAAAGCCAAAGCCATTCCGTTTAAGGCTATCGTCAAGGAAGGCTCCGCCTCGAAAAAAATCATAGAGACCGCTGAAAAAGAAAAAGTGGATTTGATTGTGATCGGGAAAAGAGGGATGTCGGCCATTGAGAAACTTTTTATCGGAAGCGTCGCCAATCAGGTTTTAAGGAATTCTCCTGTCCCTGTGCTCATCACCAAGAAAAAAACAGGAAAGCCTTCATTCAAAAAGATGATCGTTCCCACAGATTTTTCTGCGCAGGAAGAAGTGGAGAGGGATTATGCCTGGAAGCTGGCCAAGGGCTTTGGCGCTGACATCACCCTCTTTCATGTGCTCGAGCTCCACGACTATGAGTTTTCCCCGAGGGTATTGGATGAGCTTTTCGAGTCCCTTTTGAAGAGGCTCAAACAGAGAAAAAAGAGGGAAAGGGCGAAAATAAAAGTTAGCGAAGAAGTCTCGCGCGCCGTCAATGCCGCCGTCGGAATCGTCGATTACGCGGAGACACACAATTTCGACCTGATCGTCATCTCGACCTGTGTCCAGAGCCGGCTGGAGCGATTTTTCCTTGGCAGCACGACCGAGAAAGTCATCTCTTACACTCATATTCCTGTTTTTGCCATTCCCCCGTCCGAGTGCGCTCGAAAATAAAGTTGGAAGATAAGAGGAGCTACTGGGTTGCTCTCAATTTAGTTTTAGCCGAGAGTCTTAAAGCAGCCAAAAAAGTTGTTGACCATTTTCCGGATATTTCCGACGCCTTCAAAGCTCGAAGCGGTGAACTTGTTCGTTTAGGGATAGATGAAGAGAGAGCACGGCTTCTGACATCGCCCAAACTCCTGGATCGAGCCTGCAGAGAGATCGAAAGGCTGGAGCGAAAAAAATATTCGATCCTGACTCTGGAGGATGAGAGGTATCCGGAATATTTGAAAGAAATATTCGACCCGCCCCTCGTCCTGTATTGCGCGGGGAAGGTCGAAGCCCTGAAAGGGCCGGCCGTGTCCGTCGTGGGGGCGAGAAAGCCGTCAGCCTATGGAAGGGCTGCCGCCGAGAAGCTGGCGCGTGACCTTGCCAGCCGGGGTCTCGTCATCGTCAGCGGCATGGCCCTTGGCGTGGATTCTATCGCTCACTGTGGCGCACTGGAAGGAGGAAGGACTGTCGCCGTGTTAGGTTCAGGATTGGAAAACGTTTACCCGAAAGAGAACCGTTCCCTTTTTAACAAGATTATGGAAAACGGAGCGGTGGTCTCTGAGTTTCCGGCAGAATCTCTTCCTCTGGGTTTCCACTTTCCTATCCGCAACCGGATCATCAGCGGTCTTTCCATGGCTCTTGTTGTGGTGGAAGCGACACGGAGAAGCGGTTCTTTGATCTCCGCCCGGCTGGCCTTGGAGCAGAACAGGGAAGTCATGGCCGTTCCAGGAAACATCACCTCAGAGCTCAGTCAAGGGACAAACTGGCTGATCAAGACAGGAGCCAAGCTGGTGGAGAGCTGGGAGGATGTGGCTGAGGAGCTCCTTTCGCCTTTGAGGGAAGAGCTCCTTTCCCAGAAGGAAGAAGAGACAGAAGAGCCTCTGACGATGAGCCCTGAGGAGAAAAAAATTTTCGGGATGCTTAAGAGCGACTCGTTAACCCACATCGATGATTTGGTTGAGGGAACAGAATTTTCTGTTTCTGAAATTCTTTCTATTCTGCTGAACCTGGAACTCGGAGGCTGGATCGTCCAGAGACCGGGAAAATATTTTCAGAGGAGATGGTGATGGCCAAGCGCCTGGTTATTGTGGAGTCGCCGGCCAAAGCCAAGACAGTCTACATGTATTTGGGTCCCGACTATTTAGTCAAGGCTTCCATGGGACACATCATGGACCTTCCCAAACAGAGATTGGGCATCGACATCGACCACGAGTTTAAACCTGAATATCAAATCATTCCGCAGAGGAAGAGGACTGTGGCTGACCTCCAGAAATCCGCCCGGCAGTGCGAATCCGTCTTTCTTGCAGCCGATCCTGACCGGGAAGGAGAAGCCATCTGCTGGCATCTAAGCACTATCCTCGAGGATTACAACAAAAATATTTCCCGTGTTCTCTTTCATGAGATCACCAAAGGGGCCATCGAAGAGGCTTTCCACAACCTTGGCCAGGTTGACCAGAATAAAATCAAGGCTCAGCAGACAAGACGCCTTCTGGACCGGTTGGTGGGCTATCTCATCAGCCCCTTGCTCTGGAAAAAAATCGGAAGGGGATTGAGCGCAGGCCGGGTGCAGTCGATAGCCCTGCGCTTGATTTGTGACCGGGAGCGGGAAATCAATGATTTTGTCCAGGAGGAATACTGGACCATAACCGCCCATCTTGAGGCCTCAAATCCCCCAACTTTCAAAGCCAACCTGACAGAGATTGAAGGCAAAAAGGTCAAAATCAAGGATGAAAAAACTGCGTCTGGGGTTGTCTCTGAGCTGAACAGCCTTCCCTTTATTCTGGAAAAGGTTGATGTCCGGGAGAAAATGAGGAATCCCTTTCCACCCTACATCACCAGCACTCTTCAGCAGGATGCCTTCCGGCTCTTTCGTTTTCCGGTGAAAAAGACGATGTCCGTGGCTCAAAGGCTTTATGAGGGGCTCAGAATCGGAGACCAGGGAATGGTGGGCCTTATCACCTACATGAGAACAGACTCGGTTCGCGTTTCAAACCTGGCCGTCTTTCAAGCGCGAAAACACATCGAGGAGAATTATTCCCATGATTATCTACCCAAAAAGCCGCGCTTTTATAAAAACAAAAAAAAGGCGCAGGATGCTCATGAAGCCATCCGTCCCACCACCTTTTCCCTTGCGCCCGAGGCTGTCAAGCCTTATCTCAAGAAAGACGAATACGGCCTCTACCGTATTATCTGGAATAGATTTATCGCCTCTCAGATGAGTTCAGCTTCGGTCGAAGAGACAGAGTTTGATATAATGGCCTCAAAATACCTGTTCAAAGCCAAAGGTGAGGTTATCAAATTCGATGGGTTTTTGGCCCTTTATCCCAGCTTGAAGAAAGACGATAAGATTTTGCCCAAGGCTGAGGCTGGAGAAAAGCTCAATCTCCTCGAGCTGGGGTCCAAACAGAATTTCACCCAGCCCCCTCCCCGCTACACAGAAGGAACGCTGGTCAAGGAGCTGGAAGCCAGAGGCATCGGCCGGCCGAGCACCTATGCGCCCATCATCTCCACTCTCCAGGACCGGGTTTATGTCATCAAGGACAGAGGAAAGTTTTTGCCCACGGACCTGGGGATGTTTGTCACGGATTATTTGATTAAACATTTTCCTGACTTGATGGAGTTCAAGTTTACGGCCCGCCTGGAAGAGGAGCTTGACCGCATCAGCGAGGGCGAACAGGATTGGCTGGACTACCTCAAGTCGTATTATTCCCTGCTTGACAAGGATTTGAGACAGGCGGAGAATAGCGAAGGAGTGAAAGGCAAAGGGATCCCCTTGGAAGACATTTGTCCGGAATGCGGCAGCAACCTCGTGATCAAAGTGGGCCGCTACGGGCAGTTTAAGGCCTGTTCGGCTTATCCCGAGTGTAAGTACAGGGAGAGTTTGATTAAAAAGGAAAGCAAGCCGCTCGATGAGAAGTGCCCCCAATGCGGATCACAGCTGGTGATGAGGCGGGGGCGATACGGGGCGTTCATCGCCTGTTCCAATTATCCTCACTGCAAATACATCAAAAAAGAGAGTGAGGATACGGGAATTCCCTGCCCGAAGGGCTGCGGCGGGACGATCATCAAAAGGAAAACGAGAAGGGGAAAGATATTTTTTGGCTGCAGCAAGTTTCCGAAGTGTGATTTTGCAACCTGGGACGAGCCTGTCCCTCAGCGCTGCCCCGTATGCGGTCGGGAATTTGTGCTTCGAAAAAACGTGATCAAGGGCGAGCCTTATCTCTACTGCTCAGATGAAAAGTGCACCTATAAGGAAATAGTAGAACCCAAAAAGCTCTGGGAAAAGAAGGAATGAGAAAGGAGCTGGGCAAGTTTCTCGACTTCCTGAAGCACGAAAAAAACGCCTCCCCTCATACCGTCGTCAGCTATAAGCGGGATTTATCCCAGCTCGCCGATTATCTTGAAGAGAAGAGAGTTGGGTTAAAGCAGACAGACAATGTTGTTCTCCGCGGGTTTCTGGCCAAGCTCCATGAAAGAAAAAATAAGAAGTCAACGGTCGCTCGCAAGCTGGCGGCGATTCGTTCCTTTTTTCAATACTGCATGAATAAAAAGTGGCTGGAGGACAATCCAGCCAAGGTTGTGGCCACGCCCAAGCAGGAAAAGCATGTCCCCTCTTTCCTTTCCGAAGATGAGATGGCGAAAATTCTGGACCTGCCGCGGTCTGATGAGCCTCTAGATTTAAGGGATAAGGCTGTGCTCGAGTTTCTCTATGCGACCGGAATGAGGGTCAGCGAGCTTGTCGGTGTAAATCTTGAGGATGTGAATTTCTCTGAGAGGCTCGTTCGGGTCAAAGGGAAAGGTAAAAAGGAGCGGCTCATTCCTTTTGGCCGAAAAGCTGAGGAGAGTCTGGCTTTGTACATTCGGGCCAGGCCTCAAATTCATAAGGGCAAAATCGACGCCAACGCTCTTTTTTTGAATTATCGCGGAGAAAGGATCACATCCCGGTCAGTGGAAAGAATTGTCGATAAATATATCGACTTTACGGCTTTCCGGCGGCAGGTCAGCCCTCATTCTCTCCGTCATTCCTTTGCTTCCCATCTCTTAAGCCGCGGGGCTGACTTGAGGGTTATCCAGGAGCTTCTGGGCCATGAGAGCTTAAGCACAACCCAGAAATACACTCACCTTGACTTAAAGCAGCTTCTGGAAGTCTACAAAAGAAGCCACCCCCGCTCCTGAAGGACTAAGATGAACGCAATAATAGTGTTGTCATAATAATGTCATCGCGAGCGACCGAAGGGAGCGTGGCGGTCTCGTAAGATTATTTATAAGAAATGGATATCTCTTTCTGATCGCTCAACACAACAATGTGATAAAATTTATAACGTTGATGTTGCTCAGAAATAATCAAATTTCATGGTTCACGGGTGATAAACTTGTTATGACAGATTAATTTTTTCCGCCCCTATTTCTCAATTTAAAATAAAAATCTCCTTATCCAGGCAATTGGGCAAAATTCTTCATATTCCGAGTTCGTTTAAGGAAACCCACGTTGTCTCGAGAGAGCTTTTTTTGTCAACATGAGTTTACTTCTTGATAGGCAAGTTTTTCCTAATAAATTGATAATAAATAAGATATATACTTCTCTCCGAATGGCCTCGAGTTTGCATTAAAGAAAGCCGAAAGGAGGTTACTATGAAAAACTTAATGACCAGGAGCCTTGTCTTAGGCGTTGTCCTCGGACTTTTGTTTTCCCCTCTTCTTTCGCTTCAAGCTCAGAAGGCCCCGGATTCCGGCCAAAAAAAGATCAACATCAACACCGCATCCGTAACCGAGCTCCAGGCTCTTCCCCGGATTGGACCGAAGGTCGCCCAAAGAATCATCGACTACAGGAAGGAAAACGGCAACTTCAAGAGAGCTGAAGAGATTATGAAAGTCAGGGGGATCGGAGAGAAGGTATTCCAGATTATCAAAGATCTCATCACTGTGGAAGATGAACCGAAGAAAAAATAAGGGATGAGAATTCGACGACTCAGGAACGGAGCGATAGAGCAGAGGTCAAAATTGAATGCAGGAAAGGATTACAGCCCGGACGATTTCAAGTGCTCAAAGAGATATTTCTTTAATTTCCTGAGCGCCTGTCCGCGATGGCTGACCTTGTTCTTCTCGTCAGGCGGGAGCTCGGCGAATGTCTTTTTCAGAGGCGGATAGTAAAAAAGAGGGTCGTAACCGAACCCGTAACTCCCTTTTCTCTCCAAGGCGATGAAGCCTTCGGCACATTCCTGGATCTCTCGGACAACAGCGCCGTTTAAGGAGAGAACCATGCAGGAGACAAAGCGGGCTCTCCTTTGCTCGCAGGGAACGTCTTTCAAAAGGCCAAGAATTTTTTGATTGTTCTTCTCGTCTGTTGCCTGAGGACCGGAGAATCTGGCTGAATGGACTCCGGGAGCTCCGTTGAGATGCTCAACTTCGAGCCCGGAGTCTTCAGCCAGAGTCAGCCCTTTCCATCGGTTGCTGTAGAAGAGGCTCTTTCCTCTGGCATTCTCGGCAAAGGTTTCTCCCTCTTCAAGAAAAGTTTCCTCTTGACTTAAGTCTTTGAGGGAGAAGATTTCCAGAGGCAATTCTTTGAGGTAGCTTTTTATCTCCTTAGCTTTTCCCTGATTTGTGGTGGCGAGAAGAAGCTTTTCTTTAGCCAAGCTTGATCTCTTCAATCCCATCCAGCTTAAGAAGGCCCTGGTTGAATTTCCGGACCTTCTCATCAGAGGCATAGAAGGAGAAGTGCACAAGGGAAAAGTCTCCTTCTTTTCTCAGAGTGAGTTCGTCAAATTTTATACCCTCATGAAGAGCTAATTTTTTTACACATTCCATAATATCTGCGGAGTGTTTTGTCTTGAGATGGTATCGGCATTGCGATTTTTTCATGAACTGTCCCTCAAACTGCCTGAACATGATCAGGGTCAGGATGATGACTGAGGTGAAG
Organism: uncultured Eubacteriales bacterium; assembly: GCA_964550165.1. Lineage (GTDB taxonomy): Bacteria > Acidobacteriota > Aminicenantia > Aminicenantales > Aminicenantaceae > CAZJYC01. Next base: position 3,161 of record CAZJYC010000075.1, on the reverse strand, counting down.
ATGATGGCCATCCAGAAGTAGCCGGCCCCGATCACAAGACCCAGGCCAGCCACAACCCAGAGAGTGGCTGCCGTTGTAAGGCCGATAACACTTCCGCGGGCCTGGATGATCGTGCCGGCTCCGATAAATCCTATGCCGGTCACGACGCCTGCGGCCATGCGCATCATGATGTCCCCGGTCCCCTCCTTGTCCTTGAGCACGAGCCCGGCCAGAATCATCATCATCGTCGCGCCGACGCAGATGAGGATGTTTGTCCTGAATCCGGCAGGTTTATGGCTGGATTCCCGCTCCAGGCCGATGATGCCGCCCAGGGCAACAGCCAGAATAAGTTTCAGGAGTATTTCTATTAAATTCATTGTCTTTCCCCTCGCTTTAACACTTTTATAATTTAGCATAATCGCGGCCGAAAAAAAAGCCGCCTTTCTTCCAAGTAAGCATCCCAAATTCCGTGATTCGAAGATATTTTGGGGATAGCCTTGCTCCCCTTCGGATTTTTAACGCCATTCTCCGTTCGCTCTTCGCGGCGGCTGCGTAACTCGCTCCGCTCAGACATACTCGCCGCCCGACTCCGTCGGGTTCCCTCGAAGAGCGAACTCCGAAGGCTAAATCCTCAATGGTCGCTGCGGCTATCTCCCAAAATCTTTGGATATTCAGGGAGCAATCTTTTATCACGGAATTTGGGATGCATCCTTCTCCCCATTTTAGGAGTGAAGGTTATGCGAAGAGGCTTAAAAACCTGAGGGCGAACGAGGCCATCCTGGGGAGGCTGTTGTTAACGGTTGAGAAAATGCTTGAACCAGAAGTCCACATAATGGCGGTTGGAGTGCTCTCTTTTTTTGCCGCCGAAGCCGTGCCTCTGGTTGGGATAGAGCATGAATCCGAATGTTTTGCCGAGGTCCATGAACTTGTCGATGAGTTCGATGGTATTCTGCATGTGCACATTGTCGTCCATATCTCCGTGGGCGAGGAAAAGAACGCCCTTGAGTTTATCGGCATGGGTCATTACGGAACCGAATCTGTATCCCTCTTCATTTTCTGAGGGCCGGTCCATGTAGCGCTCGGTGTAGACGGAGTCGTACAGCCTCCAATCGGTGACAGAGGAATGGGCGTAGCCATGGGTGAAGTAATCGGCTCCGCAGGTCAAAGCCATGCAGGTCGTGTAGCCGCCATAGCTTCCTCCGCTGATCCCAATTTTTTTTCTGTCGATAAATGTTTTCTTGCGCAGCCACTTCACAGCTTCGATCAAATCATGCATTTCCCACTTGCCGAGGTTCCGGTGCATCAAAGACATTCCTTTCTTCCCGAAGTGGCCGGAGCTGCGGTGGTCAACGCTGAAGATGACAATCCCCTCCTGGGCCAGGTAAAGAGAGGAAAGAGGGGGATAGGAATTGGAGACCGTGCTCGACCCCGGGCCGCCGTAGATGGTGAAAAGCAGAGGGTATTTTTTATCCTCGTTGAAATCGGGAGGAAGAATCCAGTAAGCGGGGAGTTTCCAGCCGTCCGCTGTGGGGATGGAGAAAAGTTCTTTTTTCGCCAGATTGTAGTTTTTCATCAGGGGAGTTCGGCTGTCGCCGAGGTTTCTGATGAGGATTCCGTCGCTGCGGTAGAGGTCCTGTCTGGAAGGCGTAGAAACGGCCGAGAAGGAGTCGATAAAATAGCTTCCTCCAGGAGAAAGAAGGACACGGTGGCTTCCGGGCTCTTTGGTGAGGCGTTTAAGGCCAGTGCCGTCGAGGTTGACCTCGAAAAGATGGGTCTCTGATGAATTCCCTTTTCCTGCCGTAAAGAAGACGCTTCTGTTTTCTTCGTCCACCAGGGAGATTCCGTTAACACTCCATTCCCCTTGAGTCAACCGTCGTTTCAGGTTTCCCTCCAGGTCGTAATAATAAAGATGGTTCCAGCCGTCAACGTTGCTGCGCAAGAGGACGCCGCTCTTGTCCTTGAAAAAATAGAGATCCTCGAAGAATTCAACCCAGGACGGCTGCGTCTCTTCAAGCATTTCCTTTTTCTTCCCTGTTTTGAGGTCCACGGCATAGATTTTGATGTTGTTCTGCTCGCGGTTCATCCACTGGAAGGTGAGAGCGGAGCCATCGACAAGCCAGAAAGGCCAGGCGACATAGTGGTCAGCCGCTTCATCGATATCCGCCCAGGTGACTTTTCCCTCCGGGATCGAGACAATGCCCAGCCTGACCTTCGGATTTGGATCACCGGACTTGGGGTATCGCCCGACCTCCAGCTCGCTGTGGACGCCGCTTGACCTGACAAGGGGGAAAGTGGGAACAGGGCTGTCGTCAAAGCGGAGGAAGGCGATTTTGCGGCTGTCCGGGGACCACCAGAATGCCGCATAGCGGGTTCTTCTTCCCAGGATTTCTTCATAATAAACCCAGGATGCCCAGCCGTTGTAGATAGTCTCAGAGCCGTCGAAGGTGAGCTGATATTTCAGCCCGCTCTCGATATCCAGAGCAAAAAGGTTGTTATTGCGGGTATAGGCTATGTGCTTTCCGTTCGGAGAGAGACGGGGATTTTTCTTCTCTCCCGGCGTGGCGGTGAGCCGTTTGAGTTTCCCGGCCCGGATGTCGTAATAATAAAGGTCGTCTTTGAACGAATAGACAAGCCCGCTGTAGTCAGGAGTGGAGTCCAGATGTTGGGTGGCTCGAAGACCTTGGGGGAGGTCTTTCTGGATATCCTCATAATCGAGAAAAAGAGTTTTTTCTCCGGTTTTGGCGCTGACCTTATACAGCTTGGTGCTCCTGGTTTTTTCATAGGTCTCTGATAAGAGATAGTGCTCATCATCCAGCCAGGAACGGATGGAAGGCAAGGGCTTGAAGAGGCGGGGTTCGGCATTCAGATAGACCTGCTCAAAAGTCAGCTTTTTTTGAGCTTTTTGCGCCTGTCCAGTGCCATGGAAGCAGAGGAACAAAAATAGGGCTATCAGCCCTTTGAAAAGATGAGAATTTTTGTTTCTGATCATCGCTCTTTTCTCCTTGCGAGGATATGAAGAAATATTTGTTTTTTAGCACTGAAAATTGCCGTTGTCAAATCCCTGTCAGTGCTGGGAAGCATCTTTTTCCCGTGATGAGAAAAGAGATTTTATAGAGGGAGGAATGGAAGTGCTGGTTTCCGTCCCTCCTCGCCAAAGACCCTCCCACCCACCACCATGGGCT
>CAZJYC010000074.1:0-11897 GCA_964550165.1 uncultured Eubacteriales bacterium | reverse complement strand
CTGAGAGCCTTAAAGCTTATGGTCAGCAGGGCGATGAGGATTGTGGCCAATCCTGTTAAGAGAAAAATCCAGATGCTGATGCTGGTCCGGTAAGCGAAATTCTGAAGCCAACGGTGCATGAGGAAATAGGCCACAGGCCAGGCGATGAGATTGGCGATGATGACGAGTCTTGCGAATTCTTTGGTCAAAAGAAGGACGATCTTTGACACGGGCGCGCCCAGGGCTTTCCGGATGCCGACCTCTTTGGTTCGCCTCGTTATGGAAAAAGACGCAAGGCCAAGCAGTCCCAAACAGGCAATAAATATGGCCAGAAGGGAGAAGGAGTTGAAAATCTTGCCGATTCTCTGTTCTGACCTGTAGATCCGGTCGAAGCGACTGTCGAGGAAATAGTATTCAAGCGGGGCTACAGGGTCAAATTCCTTGAATTTCCTCTCCACAAACTGAAGAGTTTCAGGTATGGCGTTTGGCGAAATCCTCAAAGACAGGTAATTGAAAAGAGCGGGGTCGTAGACAAGAGCCAGGGGTCTGATCTCTGTGTGGAGTGAATCGAAATTAAAATCTTTCACGACGCCGATGACAGTGCCCCTTGGATACTTGGCCCTTTCAATCTGAAATTGCTTTCCGATAGGCTTCTCCCATCCCAGCTTTTTGATTGCGGTCTCGTTAAGAATATAAGCTTGCAGGACATCAGACCGGATATCCTTTGAAAAATCCCTGCCCTGAGCGAGCTCTATCCCGAAGGTCCTCAAGAAGTCCTGGTCGATGGCAATGGTTGGGACAACCATCACGGCCTCGTCTTTCTTCCCCTCCCACCAGGCGGAAATGTTGCCGTGGCCTCCTGTCGGAAAAGATTCGGATGCTGTCACGCCCAGAATATCCGGATGGCGCAAGAGCTCGTTTTTGACACTCTCAATTTGCCGCTCTATGGCCTGGCTGAGGACGGGCAGAAAGACGATATTCTCTTTTTTGAATCCCAGATCTTTGTTCCTGATATAGTTCAATTGCTTGTAAACGATAAACGTGCCGGTGAGGAGAAAAGCCGATATGGCAAACTGAAATATGATCAGGATGTTTCTGAACGCAGACTTTTTAGAGCCTGTTTTCAGCGCGCCTCGTAGAGAATTTACGGGCTTGAGCGATGAGACGTAGAAAGCCGGATAGCTTCCTGAGATGACACTCACGACCAGAGTAAGGCCAAGAAAGCCGAGCAGATAGAACCAATTCTGAAGATAATCAATGCTCACCTGGGAACTGGTTAAGCTGTTCAAAATGGGAAGGAAGATTTGGATAAGGACAACGGCCAGAGGAAGAGCGACGAGAGCGATGACCAGTGATTCTCCGAGAAATTGCTTGACGAGCTGGTGGCGGTGAGCGCCAACAACCTTCCGCAAACCCACTTCTTTGGCCCGTGTCGACGATTGAGCTATGGAAAGATTGGTGAAATTGATGCAGGAGGAAAGAAGGATGATGACCGCTATGGCCGTGAAGTAATACATATAGCGAACGGTGTTGCCAGACTCGAGATGGATTCTCGTTATCGGTTGAAGGAAAAGCTCTTGCTGCGATGCAAACGACGATTCTTCGCCCCTGTATTTTCTTGTGATATTCCTGATTTTTTCTTCAAACTCCGAGAGCAATGCCTCTCTCTGAAGAAGCAAATAGGTCTCAAAATTCCAGGCTCCCCAGCTGCTCAGATAATCATATCCAGAGAAAGTGTTGATCTGCTCGAAAGGGACGACAAAATCAAATTGAATATGGGAGTTGTGGGGGATGTTCTCAGCCACGCCCGTTACGGTCAAATCGAAACGGTAATTGACGTTGAGAGTTTTGCCGATGGGATCTTCGTCAGCAAAATATTTTTCAGCCATCTTCCGGGTGATAACCACAGAGCTTGGCTTCTGGAGAACAGTCTGAGGATTCCCTTGAACGAGCGGAAAGGTGAACACTTCAAAAAAAGAGGCATCGGCGAGAAGGCCGTTTCTTTCCACAAAGGTTTTATCCTGACAACGGGCAATGAAGCCAGTCCCTTCGACCCTGACGAAATTCGCAATTTCAGGAAAGTCGTTCTTGACTGCAGGGGCCAACGGTGCAGGGACACTGTAAAAAGTCCCAGCGCTGCCTTCTGCCCGGCTTTCCCTTCGGATCCTGTACACCCGGTCTTTGTTCTCATGAAAGCTGTCATAGCTCACCTGGTCTTTGACATAGAGGAGGATCAGAAGGCAGCAGGCCAGGCCAACGGCGAGACCGGCGATGTTGATGAAGGAATAAGCTTTGTGTCTTTGGATGTTTCTCAGGGCGATTTTCAGGTAATTTTTAAGCATTTCTTGACTCCCATAGATCCTATTTTTTATAAACGCAGGGATTGACTGGAGAGGCTGTTTCCAGAACGAATTCTTTTCTCATACGGGCATCTGTCATTTTTCTTTTATATACGGAAATTCCTTGCATATGGTTGACCATCGGTTTATATGTCCGAGGCTTGCCGTGAGAAACATTCTTATTGAACAGCATCATTCATACAAACGACATTTATTTTGTTAGACTGTTTCGGCAGCAGCCTGGGGAAGTGCACCAATCCGACAAAGTCGCTTACTGCCGCTCTTTGTTCACAGCTTTGGCTTCTCCTCGCGATGATATAGGAAAATATTGCGTTTATATGAGTATGGAGAGCAAAAAAATTCTGGCAATTCGGTTTGGCTGATGCTTATAATGACAGGAGACTATGGCAGAACTCAAAGGTTGTTCAAAAAAAGAAAATCCTCATAAACTTCTCAACAGCCAAGAAATGTTCAAGTCCCTCGAGGAAGCGCTCAAAGGGCCTAAGCCAGGCTTAAACGCCCAGCTCGAAATGGTCACCATTCCCAGGCCAGGGGATAAGCTCTATTTTGAAGTCGAAGATTCCTGCATCAAGGCTGGAGTTCTCGTCCTCCTTTATCCCTGGCAAAACCAGTTATACCTTGTTTTAACCCGGCGGACAGCCCAAGTTCTCTACCATCAGGCGCAGATATCCTTTCCCGGAGGCCGTCAGGATCAAGGGGAAAGTCTAAGGCAAACAGCCCTGAGGGAAGCTCATGAGGAGATTAATTTGCAGCCGGATTCTGTCCGTATTCTTGGAGAATTGACACCTCTTTACATTCCTCCCAGCAACTACTGCATCTATCCGGTGGTTGCCGTGACTCGCAAACGTCCTGATTTCAATCCCTCAAAAATTGAGGTGGAGGAGGTGATTGAACTCCCGCTGTCTCATCTCCTCGAACCGAAGAATGTGCAGAGAGAAATTTGGACAATCCGGGGCGTTGAAGTTGAGGTGCCTTTTTACCTTTTCAAAGGACATAAGATCTGGGGCGCCACAGCCATGGTCTTGGCCGAGCTGGTCGAGGTCTTCAAGTGCCTTGTCTCTGTCGGGCCTCAGCGGAGCGAATAAAAACGTACTAAGAGGTCTCACATTGTCACTGCGAAACACGGAGCACCGCGGCAATCAGAATGTCGTTGCGACGACCAAGCGGCACCCAAAATGTCATTGCGATCGTAGCGAAGCAATCCCATATATTTAAAGGGATCGCCACGCCCTTCAGGCTGGCAACGACGATGCAAAACAAAAAAGGGGACAAGCCCCTTTTCGCGAATGAAGCGCGGCAATCTTTAAGTTTATGACATTGATTCGCTTCACTCGCATTTTATTTAGTGTGCTTGTATCAGTTCTGAAGCCAACAAGGAGGTTACGGTGGCTGAAAAAATAAAAGAGGTTAATGCAAGGGTGAAGATCGTCAAAGGCACCTGCACTCTGGGGCATAAGGTCGGCGATACGGTGAGATTTACCGAAAACGGAGTCGAAGGGAAAATCTGCATCCATGCCCTTTACAGCATGCTCCCTGCAGTGTTCGCCATGATGTATGGAGCGCGCTTTCCCTGGCTTGATAACCCGGACATAAAAACGCACGCCTGCCCGGACGCTGCCAACCCAGTTGTTTTTGAGATCCTGAGATAGGATGCGTGATGATCCCGTGTCCCAGATGAGAGAGCGTATGGCCTTGAGTTTGCAAGCCGGCGATACTTTTGACCTGACGTAGAATTTTCTAAAATCCTATTGAAACGAAAACCGAAAACAGCTATAAAAATAATTTGAAGAATCCGTGAGGTGCTGGTTCGGAAAGCTACCCCTTTTTCTGAAATGAGCAGCGCAGGTGCAAGACGATGTCCAGGAGAGAATGATCCTCCATGAGTGAGAATGACGATTCTCCTGCCCTAACTATCTTAAATAAAATCAAATCCTGTCTAACCTCAAAAAAAAGGGTTTTCCTCTCTTTTGCCAAGAAGCGGGCCGAAGATTCCGCGAGAGAGATTCTTTATGAAGAAACATACGGCATTGAAACGAGCAGTCCTTATAACTACAAAGATAATATAAGCCTATACAGGGATGGCTATGATTATCAGCCAACACCCTACCATGAACTGGAGAAAATGGTTGATTATTTGAAATTGAACAGCGACGATGTCTGTGTGGACCTCGGATGCGGCAAAGGCCGGGTTGTCTTTTTCCTGGCTGCGCAGAGATTAAAAAAAGTAATTGGCATAGAAATAGTAGAAGAGCTGATCAAGATCGCCAGGAAAAATCTCGATAAATCAGCGATTAGAAATGGAACTCCCATAGAAATTATTCATGCAGACGCAGCGAAGTTTATCTCTGAAGATGGCACAGTCTTTTTCATGTTCAATCCCTTTGGGCACAAGACCCTGGCAAGCGTTATTGACAATATCAAAGAGACATTGGCCAGGAATCCCAGGAAAATTCGCATCGTTTACCATAACCCGGTTGAGCGTAAGCTCCTGGACAGAGAAGGCTGGCTGACTCTCGAAGGCCAGATCGAAAAAACGAACATCTTCGTCTGGCATAACAGACTGGAATAATTTTCAAAATTTTACTTCTTTTTATCGAGCGTTACGAGTATTTCCGCTTAATTGCCTATGCAAATGAAGAAATAAATTTTTTGATTAATTTTGAAAGATACCATGATACAATGACTTTGGTTTTATTTGAGTGACTCTCTTCCATTTTGTCTGAGTAGAGGAGATGTGGCCCGGATTATAGAAAGCCCGCGTGTTTTCGAACAACTTAGCCGGAGCGATGCTTTAGAATTTTAGAAAAGATAAGGCTTTTGAGCTTATCATCATTAAGATGAAAAAAAAGCAAAAAGTGACGGCAGCCGTCATAGAGAAAGACGGAAAAATCCTCATTGCCAGGAGAAAAAAGGGCGATTTGTTGGCCCATAAATGGGAATTCCCGGGCGGCAAGATAGAAACCGATGAAACTCCCGAACAATGCCTCAAAAGAGAGCTTTTTGAGGAATTCGGCATTGAAACAGAGGTGAAAGAGCATATGGGATCGAGCCGTTCCTCATCATTCCCCAATCTGATCGAACTCATGGCTTATAGGGTCATCCATGTCTCCGGTGATTTTAGGCCGACGGCTCATGAGGAAATCAGATGGGTGCGGCCATCCGAACTCCAGAATTATGATTTAGCGGAAGCTGATCAGGCGATTGTGAAAATATTGTTGCGCTTTTTCGGTCATAAGAGATGAATAATCAAAGCGTCATCCTTCGCAAGAATAAAGATAAAGCTATCCTGAATCGCCATCACTGGATTTTTTCAGGCGCCGTCAAGAGCTATCCCCGTGGTTTTGAAAACGGGAGCATCCTGGCTGTGAAGAGCGCTGAGGAAAAGCATCTGGGCTATGCCTATTTCAACAAGAAATGCTCCATCGCCGGAAGGATGGTCAGCTTTGACGAAACTCCTCCTCTCAAGGCGATGGAGATTAATCTCGGAAAAGCTTTTTCCCTTCGCCAACAATTCTTTGGCGAGCAGACAAATGCCTACCGCCTGGTCAACGGAGAAGGGGACAACCTTCCCGGATTGGTTGTCGACCGCTATGCGGATGTCCTGGTCGTTCAAATTACGACTTTGGGGATGGAAAGACTCAAGCCTTTCCTCACCGACATCCTCGACAGAAAATTTTACCCGCGCTCTATTTACGAAAAATCAAACCTGCCCTCGCGCAGGGATGAGGGATTGGATGACTTTGAAGGGCTGCTCAAAGGCGATAGCGTGGAGACGGTCGAGATTTTAGAAAACGGCGTTCGGTTTCTTGTCGAGCTGGTTGAATCGCAGAAAACAGGCTTTTTCCTCGACCAGCGCGAAATGCGAAAGCTCGTCCGCTCGCATGCTGCAAGCAAGCGTGTGCTCGATTGTTTTTCTTATACCGGAGGATTTTCCGTCTCCGCTCTGCTCGGAGGAGCCGTTCAGGTCGACCTGGTGGATACATCAGAAAAGGCCCTCAACTTAGCCAAACAAAATCTCAGGATAAACGGTCTTGAGGGAGATAAAAATCATTTTTATATGGTTGATGTCTTTCAGTTTCTCCGCGACCATGAACTGCCATATGAATTCGTTATCCTCGACCCTCCTGCCTTTGCCAAAAAGAAATCCGATGTTGTCCGGGCCTGCCGGGGCTATAAAGACATCAACCGTCTTGTTTTTCAGAAAATTCCTTCTCAAAGCCTGGTCCTCACTTTTTCCTGCTCATTTTTTGTCGATGAAGCTTTGTTTCGAAAAGTTATCTTTCAAGCTGCCGCAGAAGCCAGGAGAAACGTCCGTATCCTGCAGCGTCACCACCAGGCCTACGACCACCCGGTCAGCGTCTTCCATCCGGAGAGCGATTATCTGAAAGGCTTCCTGCTCTATGTGGATTAAAGTTAGCAAGATGAAAAGAAAGAGAAAGGTTACAGGCTGACCATCTCCAAAAAATGAAATGCGAGCAGCTCATGAAATCTAAGCTCTTAATGATCGCTTCGGCCATCTCTGAGAGGCATTTTTGTCACCTTTATCTCTTCCGCTCACACAGAAAGAAAGAGAATTGAGAGAACTATTTCTTTTGCAGCCTTCAACGAAACCTAAATATCAATTTTTTCGTATAGTTATACGGTCAATATAAGAACTTAATTTATCAAGGAGGTCCTCTTTATGAAACGCTCGGTGATTTTTATGGGAATTCTGTTGTTTGTGTCTGCTCTTTTGGCCTTGGCCCAGCCCAAACAGGTCAGGGTCCCGGATGCGCTCATGCTCCGTTTTCCGGATGTGAGCGCGGATATGATTGTTTTTGTCTATGCCGGCGACCTGTGGATTGTGCCCAAGGAGGGCGGAGTGGCACGGCAGTTGAGCTCTCCGCAGGGAGAAGAAATCTTTCCCAAGTTTTCGCCTGACGGCCAGTGGATTGCTTTTAGCGGCAATTACGACGGAAACACTGACGTCTATTTGATGCCTGCAGTTGGAGGGAGCCCAAAAAGGCTGACTCATCATATTGCTCAGGATTTGGTTGTCGAATGGTATCCTGACGGAAAAAATGTCCTCTACCGCTCTCAAATGGAAAGCCCTTCATACCGCTTCAACCGCTTCTTCAAACAGCCGGCTGAAGGCGGCATGCCAGAAACTCTTCCCCTTCCCTATGGCGAGCTGGCAAGTTTCAGCCCTGACGGCAAACGGATGGCCTTTCAATTCATCTCCCGGGAATTTCGCACTTGGAAACGGTACAGGGGCGGCCTCGCCAGCGACCTGTGGCTTTACGATCTTCTCAAAAATACTTCCGAGAAAATCACAGACTTTGAGGGGACGGATGCTCTGCCCATGTGGCACCAGAACACACTCTATTTCCTCTCTGACCGGGACGAACTGAAGAAACTCAACATCTGGGCCCTTGATTTCTCGACCAAAAAAACAAGACAGGTCACGAAATTCACCGAATACGATGTCAAGTGGCCAAGCATCGGGCCGGATTCCATCATTTTCGAAAACGGCGGAAAGCTCCACATTCTCGACCTGAAGAGCGAAACATCGAAGCCAGTTTCGATCAAAGTTCCTTCAGACCTACCCGAAGTTCGCTCCCAGCTCAAGGACTGCTCGAAGACTATCGAAAGTTTCTCTCTTTCTCCAAGCGGCAAAAGGGCTTTGTTCGGCGCGCGCGGAGAAATTTTCACCGTGCCCGAGAAGCACGGCAGCGTCCGCAACTTGACCAATACTTCAGGCACGGCCGAGCGATATCCGGCCTGGTCGCCTGACGGCAAAAACATTGCTTATTTTTCAGACCGCACCGGCGAGTATGAGCTTTACCTCTGCAGCGGCGACGGCAAGGGCAAGGAGCAGCAGGTCACAAAGGGAAGCACATGTTATCGTTTCGGGCCTGTCTGGTCTCCGGACAGCAAGAAGATTGCCTTTCTCGATAAAACAAGCAGCCTCTATATCCTTGATGTCGCCGAGGGCAAGCCGAAGTTTGTGGATAAAGATGAGATCACCTACATCTCTGATTACACCTGGTCGCCGGACAACCGCTGGCTGGCTTATTCGAAAAGAATGGAAAACGGCCAGGCCGCGGTCATGGTATACGATGTCGAGCAGAGCAAAACTCATCAGTTGACAAGCGGGTATTACACAGATTTTTCCCCGGTCTTTGACCCTGAAGGAAAGTACATTTTCTTTTATTCCAACCGCACTTTCAGTCCTATCTATGGAGATATGGACGATACCTGGGTTTATCCAAACGCCACGGATGTTTATGCAGTGACCCTGCGCAAAGATATCGAGTCTCCGCTTGCGCCCAAGAGTGATGAGGAGAAGGTCGAGGAGAAAAAGGAAGAGCAAGCGGAAAAAGAAAAAGCCGAGAAGACGAAGAAACCCGAGAAAGCTCCGGAAAAAGAGGAAAAAAAGGAGGAGAAGCCAGCTCCGATCAGCATCGATTTTAAGGGCATTGAAAAACGTGTGGTCAAGCTTCCGGTTGAGGCCGGGAACGTCGGCCCGCTGCGCGCGGTCAAAGGGAAAGTCGTCTATGCCCGCTATCCTGCTGCGGGCGCGGCAAAGCCCGGTGTGCCTGCAGGAACCTTGGCTTATTTTGACCTTTCGGAGCTGGAGGAGAAAACGGTCCTCCCGGGTATCGATACCTTTGATTTGTCCGCGGACGGAAAGAAAGTCCTCTACAGGAGCAGAAACACCTGGGGCATTATCGACCTGGCTCCGAACAAAAAAGTCGGGGACGGCGCCATCGCAGTCAACAAGATGCAGACCTGGATCAATCCCAGAGAGGAGTGGACACAGATTTTCAACGAAGCCTGGAGGATCGAAAGAGACTTCTTTTATGCTCCCAACATGCACGGCCTTGACTGGAAAGCGATTAAAAAGCGCTATGAAGCCATGCTGCCCCATGTTGTGGACAGGGAAGATTTGAACTACATCATAGGAGAGATGATTGCGGAGCTGAATGTCTCGCACAGCTATATCGGCGGCGGAGATATCGAACAGCCCAGAAGAATCTCAGTGGGACTGCTCGGCTGTGATTTCGAACTGGACAGGGAGAAAAATGCCTTTCGCATGACAAAGATATATGAGGGAGCGCCTTGGGATGTAGAGGTCCGTTCGCCCTTGCGTGAGCCTGGCGTTGATGTCAAGGAAGGAGAGTATCTGCTGGCGGTGAACGGTCAGCCGCTGGATACCTCCAAAGACATCTGGGCATCCTTCCAGGGACTTGCCGGTGAAGTTGTGACCCTGACCATCAACTCAACCGCAAACATGGCTGGAGCTCGAGATATCCTGGTCAAGCCACTCTCCAATGAATTCAGGCTTCGCAACCTTGCCTGGATCGAAAGCAACCGGAAGAAAGTTGAGATGGCCACCAACGGCAGAGTCGGATACATCTATGTGCCCGATACCGGCATCACTGGCCAGAACGAACTGGTGCGCCAGTTCATTCCCCAGCACAAACTGGATGGCTTGATCATCGACGAGCGCTTTAACAGCGGCGGGCAATTTTCAGACCGATTCATCGAAATGATGAACCGGCCGCTCTACGCCTATGCGGCCCGAAGGGAGCATCAGGATATCACCATACCCATTCTCAGCCATGTTGGACCCAAAGTGATGGTCATCAACGAATGGGCCGGATCTGGAGGCGATGCCTTTCCCTACTGTTTCCGCAGAGCCAAGCTCGGGCCAATCATCGGGAAGAGAACCTGGGGTGGTCTGGTCGGCATCAGCGGCAATCCCCAGCTCATCGACGGCGGTTTTATTACAGCACCCAACCTGGCGATTTGGAATCCTGATGGCTACTGGGATGTGGAGGGACACGGCGTAGACCCTGATATCGAAGTAGAAAATGCGCCTCATGAGATGGCTGCCGGAAAAGATCCCCAGCTGGAAAAGGCAATTGCTGTTATTCTTGAGCTCCTGGAGAAAAATCCGCCGAAAAAACCCAAGAGGCCAGCTTATCCAGACCGCTCGAAATAGCTGGAACCAGGTTTTCAGACTTTATTCAGCAGCAAAACTGAAATTTTCTGGGGAATCGCTTTGCTCCCCAGCAGATCTTACTTTATATTGAGAAAGAAGATGCTTTCATTATTAAAATTTGCCTTGATAAAATCCTGAAGAGCCTGTTATTTTTAATATCAGGCTATGAGGCGCCAATTTTCGGAAATTGCTATCGCTCTGTCCTTCTTTCTCTGTTTCGCCTGTTGCGGCGCAAAAACAGATGAAGACAGAATTATGGAGATGATGAACGACATCGGCTCCTTCGCAGAGAAAAAGGACGTGAGCGGTATCTTGAACCACCTGGCTGATGATTATCATGACTTTGAAGGACGCAGGAAAAAAGAGACAGAAGAAATGGTTCGCGACTATTTCCGGCGGTACAAAGGCATTGCCATCAATTTCTTGAGCACGAGGATCGAGGACATCAGGCCTCCAGAGGCTTCCATTCAGACAGAGGTCGCGCTCTCATCCGGGGCAGCCAAGGTTTTTCGCAAATTGATTCGTCTCTCAACGGACAATTACCGGTTGAAAATTCGGTTGAAGAAAGTAAACGGCGAATGGATGATCCGCTATGCCGAATGGCAGTATGTCACTCTGGATGAGCTCTTTCCAGAGTCCCTCTCGATTCTCAGGAAAATTTTCCCCGAGCTTTTTTAAAATAATCCGAGAACCTGAATTTTTTTGATAGCAAAAAAATTTATGAACCTTTTCTTAAAAATATCGTAAAATAGCTTGAGGTTTATTGGTTCTTAAGGACTGTTTATCAGAGGCTTTTTAGAAAGGAGAAAAAACAATGAAAAAAGCGCTTTCCCTATCTCTTCTGGCTCTATTTCTCATGACCTTAGCGGTTTTGCCGAGCTCCGGCCAGACAGTTCAGGATATCCTGAAGAAAATGGTCGAAGCCCAGGGCGGCAAGGTAGCTTTAGAGAGCATCAAGGACATGACTGCTTTGGGGACAATAGATATTGTCCAGCAAGGTCTTAGCGGCAACATTACCCTGTACAAGAAAGAACCGGACAAGCGGCGCATGGATGTTGAAGTGATGGGCATGGTCATCACTCAGGCTTATGACGGGCAAACAGCTTGGGGCACGAATTTTCAGACCGGCGCGACTGAGGTTTTAACCGGAGACCAGGAAGCAGAACTCAAGAGAAATTCCATGCCTATGGTTTCCATCCTTAATCCAGAAAAATACGGTATATCTTTTGTCTACAAAGGCAAAGAAAAAATTGAGGATAAGGAATATCTGGTTCTCGAAGAAACTTTTCCCGATGGATTCAAGGCCACAATCTATGTTGATCCTGGAAATTATCTCCCTTATAAGGTCAAAGCTAAAACGGCAAGCGCCATGGGTGGAGAGATTGAAGTCGAGCAGTATTCTTCTGATTACAGAAAAGTCGATGGTCTGATAATAGCCTACAGTATTGTCACCTATACGGAAGGACAGGAGTATTTGAAGATCACTCTCTCAAAGGTGAGTTTTAACACCGGACTGGAAGATTCTCTGTTCAAAATGCAGTAAAGCGGAGCGAAGTCTTTCAACAAAAACT
>CAZJYC010000073.1:0-11969 GCA_964550165.1 uncultured Eubacteriales bacterium | reverse complement strand
GCCGATAAATTCAAGGCAGCGCAATATTTGTGCCAAAATTTTTTTGCTCATCATGTTGCCAGACACAAGCTTTTAAGGATTATTTATGAGTTCTTTGACAGAATCAAAATCCTGCGGAGAGATACTTCCTTGGGTGTAGGGAAATGTCAGCTTGTTGTGGAGAAGAGGGTCAGTGTCTCTGGCAAGGTATCCGTTTTCAACGAGATTTCGCCATTCCTCTGTGCCAGGGACAGGAGAAAAAAAAGCCAGCCTCGGCCTGGCACCCAAGCGGCGAACATGACAAATGCTCTCTTTGATTCCTGAAAAATCCTGGCCGGGCAGTCCCACCAGGAGATAAACATTGATCTCTTTATGGCTATAACCTGCCTGTTCAAGATGGGCCAAAGCCTTTTCCAGGTCGCCTTCTGAAACCTTAGGGCAGGCCCTTGCCAGCAATTTTCTGTCAAAGAATTCCTGGCTGAGGAAAATGTTCTGAAAATTCGCTCTTTTTAATAAAAGGGCAGTTTCAGAGTCAATCTCTGCCACATGGAGGCCGTTGGGAGTGTGAAAAACAAGCGGAAGCTTTTTCTGAATTATTTCTTCCAGAATAGGAAAAAGATGCCGCCTCTTGTTGAGGAGAAGAGCGTCGTCATAGAAAGCAAAATTTTGCGTTTTGTGCTTTCTGTGATGCTCTTCGATTTCGGAAACCACAGAGGAAGGCTTTCTTTGCTCAAAATCCGGACAGAGGAGAGGGGCTGCGCAAAAAGAGCAGTTGAAGGGACAGCCTCTTGAGGTCAGCACCGGAAGCGTATCTTTATTCCTCATTAAATCCACAGAAGGCCAGGGCATCTCGCTCAGGGCCTCGAATCGCTCTTCCGGGCAGGAGCTATCTCCTAAGATACCTTTAAGCAAGGGAAGAATCCCTTTTTCTCCAGGACCTTCAAAAACAAAATCGGCCCCTGAGGTGCTTCGGGCATGCTCCGGAATCAGGGTGGCATAGACTCCGCCCAAGATCACAAGAACTTGGCCAAACCTTTTCCGGATAAGCTCCGTGGCAAACTGGACTCCTGGGTACCAGTAGGTCATGGTGCAGGTCATGAGAACAAGGTCAGGACGGCGAATTTGATTTAAGTCATGGAGAAAAATCTCCAGGGGAATTCCGTAGCGCGAGTACTTGCGCGGGATGTCTTTCAGGACTTCAGGTTTTGCGACTTCCTCTTTCGGAAAAGGCCCTCTTCCGTCAGGCTTACCCGTGAATTCCTTGCTTAAAAGGGGATGATGCCTGTCCAGACAATCGATAAAATGAACGGAAAAATTCGAATGCCTCCTGAGAAGAGCGGCGATATAAAGAAGCCCCAGAGGTTTCAGCCAGAAATCATAGGCGGTGAAGTCGTAGATCCACGGATTGATGAGGAGGATGTTCTTTCTCGGAGACATCTGTCCCTTTTTTGCTATTCTGCTCGGGATTTGCGCCTGTCGAGGTGGTGCGGAAGGTGGGACTCGAACCCACACGGTCTTTCGACCATAAACTCCTGAGGCTTACGCGTCTGCCAATTCCGCCACTTCCGCACTCAAAGAGCTATTGTCTCAATGATGCCTTATTATAATCTCATCCTAAAAAGGAGTAAAGCCAAGAAGCATCTTTTTTTCCGTGATGAGAAAAGAGATTTGAAGGAGTAAGGAACGGAGGCGCTGGTTTCCGTCCCTCCGAAGCCCATGGTGGTGGGTGGGAGGGTCTTTGGCGAGGAGGGATGGAAACCAGCACTGTTAGAGCCGGCTTTTATCATCATCTGCATTCACGGAAAAAAAGATGCTAACGTAAAGCCAAAACCGCTTGACAAAAACGAAGACAGTCCTTATTTTCTAAAAGTTAGCAACCATTCCTCAATGGTGCCGAGGTTCAGCATTTTCTACCTATTTTAATCCTCAAAAAGGAGGTCTGATGAAACTTCAGAGCCGCAACCAGATTGAAGCTCTCTCCAAGTTTAAGAGCGAAAAGTTTTTAACCACATCTTTTTATCTCAACACGGACAAGAGCCGGATGACAAAAAAAGAAATCGCCCTTTCCTCGAAGAACCTTCTCAACGAGGGCAAAGCCCAGCTGGACAGCATGGAACTCAACAAGGAGAAGAGAGAATCCCTTTCCCAGGATCTGGATAAAATTATCAGCTTTTGCTCCAAGCATCTCTCATCTCACAACTTTCCCGGCCTGGCCGTATTCTCCTGCAGCGGGCAAAATTTCTGGCAGACTTTTGACCTCCCCAGCTCACCCCGGAACAGATTCATATTCGACCAGAATCCCTACGTGCGCCCTCTGTCTGCAATCCTGGGTGAGCACCGCCGGATCTTTGCCCTGGCTCTGGACCGCAGGGAAGCCAAGTGGTATGACATTTTCATGGGAGAAATTGCGCAGCTTGGAAGCTTATCGAGCGATGTTCCGAGCAAAGTCCGGGAAGGGGGCTTTGAAGGCTACGAATCCAAACGCATCGAAAGACACATCGCTGCCCACCTTCATGACCATTTTAAAAAAACAGCCCAAACGACATTTGACCTGTTCAAGAAAAATCACTTTGACTGGCTGTTTATGGGGCTTAACGAGAAATACCGGGCAGACTTCGAGCCGCTCCTCCATCCCTATCTCAAAAGCAGGCTCAAAGGCTGGCTCAAGGCCATGCCCACCAACTCAGCCGTAACTGTACTCAAGGAATCGCTGGAACTGGAAAAAAAATTGAAAAAGCTGGAAGAAGAGGAAATCGTTCAGAGTTTCGTCTCTGAACTGGAAAAGGGCGGGCTGGCTGTCTCAGGCTTGAAAAACACACTTTCCAGCCTTAACCGGCGGGAAGTGCAAACGCTCGTCATCACCCGCAATTTCTCGGCGCCAGGAAGGACTTGTCCTCAATGCCACTTCCTTTTTGTCGATGAACTCCGCTGTCCTTCCTGTCAGCGAAAGACGGAAAAAGTGGTGGATGTCATCGATGAAGCCGTTGAGGCCGCCCTGGATAAAAACTGCGATGTCAAGCACATCAACCCACCCTCAAAATTGAATCGATACGGAAAAATCGGAGCTTTCCTGAGATACAAGACATAGCTCAGGGTAGCGGCTAAAAAGGCACTTTCTCAGCTTCTGGCAAACTTCACACGGTCAAACAGGCTGTAGACTATGGGAATAATGAAGAGCGTTAACAGTGTTGTCGCGGTCAGGCCGCCGATGACGGTGATCGCCATTGGCGCCCTCATCTCAGCACCCTCCGAGACACTTATAGCCATGGGCAGCATGCCAAAGATTGTGGTTAACGATGTGATCAAAACAGGCCGCAAGCGCACTGTGCAAGCTTGAAGGATAGCCTCTGCCTTTTCCATGCCTCTCCGCTTCAACTGGTTGATGTAGTCCACCATCACGATGCCGTTGTTGACAGCAATCCCTCCCAGCATGACAAAGCCGATAAGCGCTGGAAGGCTAACAGGCCTTCCTGAAAAAAGCAAAGCCATAATCACGCCAATAATGCCAAGGGGAATGGTGAACATAATCACGAAGGGATGAAGAAAGGATTCGAACTGGGAGGCCATGATCATATAGACAAGCAGGATCGCCAGCAAGAAGGCGCCGGCCATGATCAGAAAAGCCTCCTGCATCTGTTCGTACTGGCCGCCTATTTCTATGAAATACCCTGCTGGCAGCCCTCTCTCGACGGCGCCGATTCTTTCTTTAATATCACGGACAACACTCCCCAAATCTCTTCCGGCGATATTTGCCGTCACAGTAACCTCTCTGGCCTGATTTTCTCTCGTGATCCGGATCGGTCCTTCTTCTTTTGAAATCGAGGCAACTTGAGCTAAGCTGATCATCGTCTTCGCTGGAGTCATGATGGGAATATTGCGGATGTCGTCAAGGCTGCTTCTGTACTTTTCATCAAACCGGACACGGATATCCACCTCCTCGTTTCCTTCTCTCAGGCGCGTGGCCACTGTTCCCAGCGAGGCGGTCTGAACCGCGTTGGCCACCTGGCTCACCATCAGTCCCATCCGGGAGGCCTGTTCGCGGTCGATTCGGATGTGATACTCAGGCTTCCCCTCGGCCAGGGTATGAGTCACATCCCTCAATCCTTCCACATCCTGAATCCGCGCCACGATGTTATCCGCTAAGTCTTTGAGGCGGCCAATCTCTTTCCCGAAAATCTTTATTTCCACTGGCGCCCGGGAGCCGCCCATCATCATCTGGCCCATATCTTGAGCCTCGAACTTCACATCTTTGAGCCGGGGCAGCTTGGCTCGAATCTTCTCCAGGACTTGCACATCGGAAAGTTTCCGCTCACTCTTGTCCACCAGCTCGGCCCAGATCAATCCCTCGTGAGTGCCGGTGTTGGAAAACCCGCCGGCCAGGTCAGCCGGATCCTCCTCAGCTTGAGAGCCAACTTGAGCTGTCACAGTCTTGACTTCCCGCATCTGAGTCATCACCTTCTCTACCATCTGGACCACACGGTTTGTTTCATCCAGAGACGTCCCCACAGGCATCTTGATCGAGAGAATAACCATTTCTCGGTCCATGGCCGGTATGAATTCTGTTCCCAGGAAGGGAACGATGACCAGAGAGAGCACGAGCAGGCCAAAAACTCCTCCAAGGACCCACCATCTCCGCTGCAAAGCTTTGTGCAAAAGCCTTTTGTAAAACATTCTGCCCTTTATGAACTGCTCCGATATCCTCCCCGTTGTCCCTGCGCTTTTGTTGTTACCGGCCTTGAATAAAAGGGAAGCCACCATGGGCACAATCGTTAGAGCCACAAAAAGTGAGGCAACCAGCGAAAAAGCTATGGAAAGAGCCAGGCCACGGGTCAATTTGCCCGTGATTCCCCTGGCAAATACCATGGGAAAGAAGACGGCAATGGTGGTTAAAGTGGAAGCGGTGATGGCCATTCCCACCTCGGCTGACCCGACTTTTGCCGCTTTTTCTCTGTCGTCCCCTTCTTCAATGTGACGAAAGATGCTTTCGATAACGACGACGGCGTTGTCCACCAGCATTCCTATGCCCAAGGCTAATCCTCCAAGAGTCAGCAGGTTAATGGTGTAGCCAGCTAAATAAAGGGCAATGAAGGTGGTGATAATCGAAAGAGGAACGGCTAAGGCGATAGTGAGTGTCGGCCGCCAGTTGCGCAAGAAAATAAAAATAAAAAGTATGGCCAGGATTCCTCCGATCAAAGCATTGTTCCCTGTCCTCCGGATAACTTTCTGAATCATTTCCGACTGGTCAAAGAATGGGTAGAATTTGACATCGGGAGGAAGGGTTTGTTTTATTTTCTCCAATTCCTTTTTGACCGCATTGGCTGTGATGACTGTGTTGGCGCCGGAACGCTTGCTGATAATATAGAAAACTCCCTTCTCTCCCTGGATTCGACCGATAAACCGGGTCTCTTTCAAGGTATCCCTGACCATAGCGACATCGCGCACATAGACAGGTTGGCCGGTTTGAGTCGTGCCAACGACGGTGTTCCGAATCTCATCCAGACTTTCAAATTCTCCGATGGTTCTCAACAGAAACTCGGAATGTCTCTCGATGATACGGCCGGCAGGAAGATTCAAATTTTCCATCCTCAGAGCAAGGAGGACCTGGTCTAAAGAAATGTTGCGGGATTCAAGAGCTGTTTTATCGATATCCACCATTATTTCTCGAACGTCCATAGAGAAAACCTGAGCGGAGGCCACGCCATCGATCCTCTCCAATCTCGGTGCCACTTCATCCTCAATCAACTCTTTCAATTCAACGGTCGGCATCTTGGCCACGACTCCGCCAAACATGACGGGAATCTGGCCAAGGTTGAATTTAAACACCAAGGGATCGCTGGCGTCTTTTGGAAGATAGTTGCGGTAAAGACCGACCTGGTCTCTGATATCCTGGGCGGCAAAATCCAGGTTGGTTCCCCATTCGAATTCGACCATGATCACCGACGCCCCTTCAACGGTCAGTGAATTGACTTTTTTAACCCGACTGATGGAGTTTATGATCTGTTCCAGGGGTTTGGTGATGGTGTTTTCGATATCTTCGGGCGAGGCTCCTCGATAGCTTGTGACGACAGATACAGTCGGAAATTCAATGTCCGGGAAAAAATCCAGGCCTAATCTCGTATAGGCCAGAAATCCCAGGACAACCAAAATCATGGCCAGCATGGCCGTGGTGACTTTTCGATTGACTGAAAATTCTGGGAGTTTCATTCTATGACCTCTCTGATATCTATTTTTGCTCCATCCTCAAGCCCATAGTTTCCTTCGACGATGACCAGGTCTCCTTCCTGAATTCCTTGGACAACTTCCACTCTATCTGAATTCTGGAGCCCGAGGATGACCTCTTTTTTCTGGGCCGTGTCTCCGTTGGCCACGAAAACATACTTATTTTCAAGAACAGCCTTCTGAGGGATGACCAGCGCATTTTCATGAGTGCTGACTTCCAATATGACTCCGCCAAAGGTGTTTGGCCTTAAGAGCAAATCCGGATTGTCGATCTCCACCTCCACCTTGAACTTTTTGGCCAAGGGATCAGCGGTGATGTTCACAAGAGAAACAAGACCATAAAACATTCTGCCAGGAAAGGCTGTGACTCTGAGCTGAGCTGGCTGTCCCTTTTTGATCCGGACAATATCCTGCTGAGTCACTTCAACTTCAATATTCACGCGGGAAAAATCCATAAGCGTCAGAACCCCGCTCGCAGGAGAAAAACCACCCATCATCGGGTTTATGACGTCGCCTACTTCAGCGTTTTTGGAAGCCACCACTCCGCTGAAGGGGGCTTTCATCAGCGAAACGTCAAGGTTGTGTTGAGCCAGGTTCAGAGCCGACCGAGCCTGCTGAAGCTGGGCCTCGGCCGCTTCATAGGCCAACTTAATTTTCTCGTACTGCTGGTCTGAGACTGCATTTTCCTGTTTCAGCCGCTCCATCCTCTCCATGTTTTTCTGAGCGTCCTTATGATTTGCCTCAGCAACGGCTAAGCCGGCTTTTGCGGCTTCGAGCTGGAGGCGTATGGCTTTTGTGTCCAGTTCTGCCAGAAGCTGGCCTTCGACGACATGGTCACCTTCTTTGACATGAATCTTCGCGATTTTTCCTCCAACATCAGGAGTGATGTTGACACTCTTCCAGGCATCAATCACACCTGTATAAAAAAGTTTCTCTGAAATTTTTTGCTTTTTAACCTTGAAAACTTTGACCGCAGATGCACCAAAGCTTGGCTCCCCTTTGTTCTCCTCTTGTTTCTGGGGACGACAGGCGAAAAATGAAAGAAAAAGAAGCAGAACAACAGAGACTTTTGCGACTCTAATGTTTTCCATTTGATTCCTCCGTGAATTCTTAGGGACTTCCATTTATGATCCTCTTTTGTGCTCATTCATTCCATCCGTCTCCCATGGCCTTTTCCAGTTGGGCTCGAGACAGGACATAGTCATACAGAGCCTGAGCATAGTTTGTCTTGGCTTGAGTTAGAGCGGCCTGAGCTGCGCTGACATCAAGAGTTGTCGCTATCCCCTCTGAATAATTCAGCTCCGCGATTCTCAGGCTCTCCTGAGCTTGCTCGACGTTTTTCTCCTGAGGGAGAAGGGATTCTTTGGCTTCCTGGAGCTTCAACAGGGCTTGCCGGACCTCGAATCTCACCATATCTTGAAATCCTTTCTGGGTCATCTCAATCTCCCGAATCATGGCCTTGGACTGTGCGACCCGGGCAGAGGTGGCGAAACCGTTGAACAAAGGCAGGGTAAAGACCAGGTTGAAGGTATAGTAGCTTTGCCAATTGTCATTCTTGAAATTGAACTTGTCGGCCCAGAAATTATATGTGCCGGATAACGCCACCGTGGGGAGGTTAGACGCTCGCGACATCTTCAGCATCTCTCCTGCCATTTGTCTCTGATAGCCGAGCTGGTTGAGCTCAGGCCTGTTCACAAGCGCTTTGGTCATACAGTCCTCTAAATCCGGCTCATAAGGCTCGTAAGTTAGCTCTCCCTGGATTTCAACGGGCTGAGAGAGGTCCAATCCCAGAAGAGTCTTCAGGCCGAGCTCGGCAATCTTCAAGCTGTTTCGGGCTTTAATCAACTGGGGCTTCAGGTTGGCCACTTCCACCTCAGACCGTAAAAGATCAAATTTTGAGGCCATGCCGACCTCATAGAGATTCTTAACGTTCTTGTAATGTTTCTCCGCGACACCCACAGTTTCCTCGGCCACTTTGACAAAGCTCTTTGCCAGAAGATAACCATAGAAAGCCTGTTTGGTGTTGAAAACAGTTGTCTGCTTGGACTGCCTCAGCCCTTGCTCCGTGGAAAGGAAGTTGTATTTAGCCTGTTTAAATCCAGACGTCAAACGGCCGCTGGTAAAAATAGGAAGAGACAAGCTTAAAGCGAATTGATAGTCTTTGGTGAAGTCAATCGATATTCGCTGGGGAGGCTGCCCCGGAACAAGGGATGGGAATGTCAAGACAAAAAGCTTCTCATCCAGGGTGTGAAGCCCTTGGGCATTCAGCGTCGGGAAAAAGCTCGACGCCGCCTCCCGGACTTGAGCCCTGGCTGTTTCCAACCTCTCCTCTGTCGCCAAATGATAAGGATTCTGGGCGAGGGCCAGGCGAATGCTCTCTTCAAGGGTCAAGGTCAGTTTTTCCTGAGGAGAAGAAAATTTGACCGAGAAAAAGACCAACAGAACAGCCAATCCCATTCTCCATGCTTTCGTCATGCTTGTTCTCCTTTTTAACCTTTTGTTTCTTTTTTTATGCCGTTGAGAAAAAAACTATGCAGCAGGTCCGTGCTTTCTTTTATGCTGTATTCTCGATTGCGCATGGGGCCTCTGAAGTGAAACCCACGGACCATGGCTCCAAAAATAAAAGCGGCATCCTTGACATCCACTTTCCTGAACTCACCAGACTCAATTCCTTCTCTGATGATTCCACAGATGCTGTTAAAGATGTTCTCCATCTTCACTTTGAATTTATACGGAATTGGAGGATGGTGGTTTGAGAGCAAAGGGGGCTTTTTGATATCAATTTTCAGGACCTTTTTCAGAACCTGCCTTTCCATAAAAAATATTCGAGCGATATTTTTCTTTTTATGGCAATACCAGGAAATGTAATAGATGAGTTCCCATATTTTTTTTGCCGCGCTCCCTTGATCCATCAGAATCTGCGTGATTTTTTTGTCCACTTCCTCAAAAGAATTCAGAATAATCTCGAGAAATATATCTTTTTTACTGACGAAGTACCTGTAAAGAGTCGCCTTGGAGAACTGGGCTTCCCCGGCGATCTCATCCACGGTGGCCTGGGCATAGCCCTTTCGGCCAAATACTTTTTCAGCGGCTTTTAAGATGAACTTCCTATTTTCCTCTTTTCGGAGGTGTTCCCTTTCAAGCCTGAGATTGTTCCTTTTCATTTTGATACCCATGGGTTTTATAATTAAACTGACTAGTTTAATTAATGGATTAAAAAGTTACATTAGCAGCTTTGTGATTTTAAGTCAAGTTTTTTGAATCAACTTTTTTGTCTGGAATTCTTGGCTTTTTTATTTTATATTTTATATTGGCATGCTAAAAAAATTCCTTTTGCTTTCTTTAACTGTTTTTCTCGCCTTCCCCTGCTTTTTTTACCTGGGCTTCTCTGCCCTCCTCTCCGGCTCTAATCAACCCGTTCCTCTCTGGTGGGAGATCAAAATCATTCTTGTTTCTGACGGGAATTACAAGGTCAATGAGGGAAACGCGTCCTATTTCGGCCGTTACGCCTTTACCATCCTCTGGACAGGCTGCATGGAAAAAAACGACGATGATTTCATCCTTTATTACGAAAATTCAGAGCTTATCAGCTTTAAGGCAGAAGAGAAAGGAATCTATCCGGATTCTGTCCGGACTTTATCCACAGACAATCTCCTGGACAAACCTTCCTTTAACCTCAACTATATCTTAAAAAAAGGGGGAAGCCTCTATTTTGATTTTGTCGTGAAGGGCTTCCTCGTCCCCCAGAACAACTCCGGGCATAAATTCTACCTCCAGCTTCCTTCATGCGAGGAAAATTCTCTCCACTCCTCGGAAATCATCTATACTCCTTTTGTCTCCAAAGGCTCCAATCAAATCTTTATACCCGAAAAAAATATTTATACAGATGCGGTTGAAAAGAGAGCTTACTGGCAGTGGAAGTACCAGAAATGGCATC
Organism: uncultured Eubacteriales bacterium; assembly: GCA_964550165.1. Lineage (GTDB taxonomy): Bacteria > Acidobacteriota > Aminicenantia > Aminicenantales > Aminicenantaceae > CAZJYC01. The sequence continues at coordinate 1,834 of CAZJYC010000073.1, read as the reverse complement.
CGATCCAGAATAATCTTGTTTACTTCTCCAATATCCACGATGCCAGGATTGAAATTGTGGTCAAGCCTCATTTTTCAAAGAGCCAGTCGAGTTTATAAAAAATCCTCAATTAATCCCGTGCAGCGATCAAGTCAGAAATCTGAGGTAGATATGTACCGGCGAGAAAGCAAGCGGCTAGCTAAGCCCTGGGATGGTATTTGTCGTAGACACGGCGCAGCCGCTGCCGGCTGACATGGGTATAGATTTGAGTGGTGGTGATCTGGCTGTGCCCGAGCATTAGCTGGACCGACCTCAGGTCAGCTCCCCTTTCCAGAAGGTGAGTGGCAAAGGAATGGCGGAGGATATGGGGACTGATTCTTGATTTCAAACCTGCTTTTTTGGCGTAGTCTTTCAAGAGCTTCCAGAAGCCCTGCCGGGTGAAGGCTTTTCCTCTTGAGGAGAGGAAAAGAGATTGGCTTGGCCGCTTCAAAAGCCTTGGCCTGGCTCCTTCAAGATATGTGCGCAGCATCCTGGCCGCAGAGTCTCCAAAAGGGACAATCCTCTGCTTCCCTCCTTTGCCCACGCAGAGCAGGAATCCATCCTCCAGGTTTAGATCCTCAGTCTTCAAGGAGAGGAGTTCCGAAACCCTTAATCCCGTGGCATAGATAAGCTCGAGCATGGCTTTGTCTCGTATTCCGCGGAGGCCTTTCTCTTCAGGCTGGTTGAGAAGGGCTTCAACTTCCTCCACGGTTAGAAATTTGGGCAAAGCGAACCAGCTCTTCGGAGCAGAAAGGCCGACAGCCGGGTTTTTCTTGATCTGCCCTTCTTGGACCAGGAATTTGAAAAAGCCCTTTAAAGACGAGATGAGCCTGGCTAAAGAACGAGCGGAGAGTCCGGCGCGGCTCTGCTCATGGATAAAGCGGGTTAAATCTTCTTCCTCGGCCTGAGGCCATGGTATTTTCTCTTTCCTTAAGAATAATAATAGCTTCTGCAAATCACGGGAATAAGATAATAAAGTGTTCGAGGAGAGACCTTTCTCCACGGAGAGAAACTCAAGGAAAGCCCGGAGAGTATCCTCAGTCGGATGAGAAAGAGTGTTCATGCGATAAAAGGGTTTGAGCTCTTTTCCTGCCCCACAGTCGTTGAGGGGCCATGACCAGGAAGGATTATCGTTTCATCAGGCATGGTCAGGATTTTCTCTTTTATGGATTTCTCCAGCTCCTTCCAGGAACCGCCAGGGAAATCGGTGCGGCCGACTCCTCCGGAGAAAAGAGTATCCCCGGAAAGAAGAAACCCATCTCCCAGAAAACTGACGCTCCCCGGACTATGGCCGGGTGTATGGATAACCTTGAGAGAGGATTTTCCGACCTTAATTTTCCCGCCTTCTTTGAGGAACCAGTCTGGAGAGGGAGAATCCTTGGCTTCCAGAAAAATGGCCAACTCCGACTGCTGGAGTTGCTCCAGCATCGGCCTGTCCGCAGAGTGAATGCAGAGGGGGACGTTGAACCTCTCCTTCATATCCCTGTTCGCCCCGACGTGGTCCACATGACCATGAGTGTTGAGGATGACCACTGGCTTGAGCTTTTTCCCGGTGATCAAACGGAATATCTCCCCGGCTTCGGCTCCAGGGTCAACGATGGCGCATTCCAGAGTCTCAGGGCAGTACACAAGGTAGCAATTCGTCTCCAGCGCGCCGACAACCAGTGTCTCGTATTTCATCGTTTTTAATCATAATTCTATCCTATATTTGAGTCAAGTTAGCATCTTTTATCCGTGAAGAGAAAAAAGATTTGATTCAGTGAGGAAGGAAGGCGCTGGTTTCCGTCCCTCCGAAGCCCATGGTGGTGGGTGGGAG